>JAWXBO010000101.1:0-10648 GCA_034440175.1 Alphaproteobacteria bacterium | reverse complement strand
TTCGGGCGATGTCGATGACGCTGTTGTCGTAGAAATAAAGCCCGATCACGGCCCAGTTTGACTTCGGCGCAGCGGGTTTTTCGACAATGGCAGTGGCTTGACCGGAGGCGTCGAACTCCACCACACCGTAGCGTTGCGGGTCGGGAACATGATAACCGAAGACCAACCCGCCGGACTTCAAGTCGGCGGCGCGGTGCATGGCGTTCTGCAGGCCGGTGCCGAAAAGGATGTTGTCGCCCAGGGCCAGCGCCACGCTATCCCCGCCAACATGGTCAGCGCCGATGATGAAGGCCTGCGCGAGGCCCTCCGGCTTGGGCTGCGGCGCATAGCTCAGATTGAGGCCCATCTCGGCGCCGTCGCCCAGCACGCGTTGAAAATTCGGCAGATCATGCGGCGTCGAAATGATCAGAATGTCGCGAATACCCGCCAGCATCAGCGTCGACAGCGGATAATAAATCATCGGCTTGTCGAACACCGGCAGCAATTGCTTGCTGACCGAAAGTGTCAGCGGATAAAGGCGCGTGCCGTACCCGCCGGCCAGGATAATGCCCTTCATGGATTGCGCTGCAGCATGCGGTTCAGTCCACCCTTCCAGTGTGGCAGTTCAACGCCGAAAATAGCTTTTGCCTTGCTGCAGTCCAGCACTGAATTGGCGGGGCGCGCGGCCGCCGTGGGATAGTCGCCCGTGGAGATGGCTTCAAGGCGCGGGCCGGGCCGCCCAGCGAAGATGGCCTGCGCGACCTCAAACCAGCTTGCCTCGCCAGCGCCAGCCAGGTGGTAAATGCCAGGCAGCGGGCGCGCCGTGATGGAGAGGATCGCCTCGGCCAGATCGTCGGCGAAGGTGGGACTGCCGCGCTGATCATCGACCACGCGCAACACGTCGCGCTCCGCCCCCAGGCGCAGCATGGTCTTGACGAAGTTGGTGCCATCAATGCCGTAAACCCAAGCGGTGCGCAGGATAACGGCGCCGGCCGCAGCCTGCTCGCCCTCGGCTTTGGAGCGGCCATAAACGCCCAGCGGTGCGACCGGATCGGTTTCGACATAGGCGCCACGCTTGCGGCCGTCAAAGACATAGTCGGTAGAGATATGGATCAGCGGCAGCCCGGTCCGCGCCAAATTGGCTACCCCGTCGCGATTGATGGCAAAGGCGCGCTCAACGTTGCTTTCGGCTTTGTCGACGGCGGTGTAGGCGGCGGCGTTGATGATGAGGTGGGCCTGCACCTTCGCCAACACTGTGCCGATGGCGACCGGATCGGTGATGTCGGCGGCCTGGCGGTCAAAGCCCGCAATGTCGAGGCCCAACCGGCTCCCAACCCGCAGCAGCGCCCGGCCGAGCTGACCGCCTGCCCCGAACACGGCAATCGTCATGACGCGCCTAGCCCCAAGCGCTCACCGCGATAGGCGCCCGATTGGATCGCCTTCCACCAATCCTGATTGTCCAGATACCAGCGCACTGTTTTCTCCAACCCGCTCTCAAAGCTCTCCCGCGGCCGCCAGCCCAGCTCGCGCTCGATCTTCGAGGCGTCGATGGCATAACGGAAATCGTGACCCGGCCGGTCGCTGACGTAGGTAATCAGGCGCTCGTATTTCTGCGCGCCCGGCACCAGACGATCAAGAATGCGGCAGAGTTCATGCACCACGTCGATGTTGCGCCGCTCGGCATTGCCGCCCAGAAGATAGGTCTCGCCCACACGCCCGCGCGTGGCCACCTCGATCAGGCCTCCCGCATGGTCATCGACATAGATCCAGTCGCGGATATTCTCCCCGCGCCCATAAACCGGCAGCGGCTTGCCCGCCAGCGCGTTGAGGATCATCAACGGGATCAGCTTCTCCGGAAACTGACAGGGCCCGTAATTATTCGAGCAGTTCGAAATAATAACCGGCAACCCGTAAGTCTCGCCCCAGGCGCGCACCAGATGGTCAGAGGAAGCCTTCGACGACGAATAGGGCGAGCGCGGCGCATAGGGCGTGGCCTCCGTGAACATGCCCGCCGGTCCAAGCGCACCAAACACCTCGTCGGTCGAAATATGGTGGAAGCGAAAACGGCTTTGCGCGGCCGCGTCCAGCCTGCGGAAATGCTCAAGCGCCGCGTCGAGCAGGCGATACGTCCCCACCACATTGGTGGTGATGAACGCCCCCGGCGCATCGATGGAACGGTCAACGTGGCTCTCCGCCGCCAGATGCATGACGATGTCGGGCGCGCAGTCGGCAAACGCCGCTCGCATCGCGTCGCCGTCACAGATGTCGGCCTGCATGAACGTGAAGTTCGGATGGCGCGCCACGGGCGCAAGCGACGCCAAATTGCCCGCATAGGTAAGCTTGTCGACGACCAGCACGTTGGCTGTGCCCGCATCGATCAGGCGCCGCACAACCGCCGAGCCGATAAAGCCCGCGCCGCCGGTGAGAAGGATGTTCATGTGGACATTGTTTTTGTTCAAGAATTCAACCGCAACTGTTCGCTGTTCGTAAGGTTACAAGTTTTTGCTGCTGTAGACTTACAAGTCAATAATGTGGGCAGAGCAGCGGCGGGAAACCCGAGTCCGGAGCATGGACAACAGGCCCAGAACGCTGGTGCCCTGCCGGTCTCACTCTGCCGCCTTAACCTTTTGGGGGCGGGCGGAGAGCGGGCACGAATGCACGCTGAAGTGGCAAGAGGCCAGAGAGCCGCGCCGCACAGGCAAATAAAATGCGGCACACTGCGAAAAGTGGCTTGCAGAATTTGTTTGTGAAAACTTGCGCTGGGAGCGGGCGCATGTGTATCGTTCGATTGACGATGGCCCCCCCAAGATTGGTGAAAAAGACATGCCCAGAGCTGGATACTTGATATTGCTCGCCCTGCTGCTGGCGGCGGCGGCAGCGGGAGTGTTGGTTTGGACGAAGTATTTGGAGATACCGGGAATGACACAGCCTGCGGCTCCAACAGTCGAGGTACCGTCACCCGAAACTGAAATCGATTGGACAAAGCAAATGAGCGAGTGGGCCACGAACGATGGTTTGGTATTGTCGTTCACCGACAAAGATACATCCGCTTGGTCAATCACCGACGGACACAAACTCGAAAGGTTTCGCGTCGCAGGTGGCACTCAGGTTTATGCAAGGCTCTCCAGTTCGGTCCCGTTGAATCCTGAAGATCGCTTGTCGGGATTGCAGGTGAAATTGCCTGTCGAGTGGGCTCAAAAGGTAAACGGCAAACGTTTTGAAATCGGCGTCGTCGCCCGTCAACCACAATCGAATGCAGCCACCGATTTTTCCTTTTTGTACGCCACGATGCAGGAAGGAAATAGCGGTTGGAGAACATATCAGTTGTCGCCGACTTTTGTGGCTTCGAAGTTCAATTTCGATGTACCACCTTTGCCAGGCGGATATCAAAATGCTCCGTTGGTGGTTATTCGCGCCGATTCAGCTGGCCAAGACAAGGCAATCGAGCTTGTCGGTGTTTATCTCAAGCCCCTGCCGTGAAATGCAGGGAATCTTCTTTCGCTTTTGACGTTGCCGCTGGCGCGAAACTGCCTCTGTTGTGCAGTTCGCCGCCTGCGGAACGCTCAGAGGGCTGCTACATCAAAACCTCATGGTTTTTGGCTGAGCCAATCTTGACCAGGCACAGTCGCTGGAACTGCAAACATGCGTAGTTTTATCGATCAAATGCGTGATAGGTTTCGTCGCACCGAGACGAGAAAGACCAAAGCCGCCGAAGACGCAGAAGCGCATGAAAATCGCCTTTGGCAATTCTTCCTGCAGACGGGTTTGTTGGCCATTGAATGGTACAAGGAAAATAATACCGACGTCGTTGGTGCCGGCGTGGATGTCGTTGAACACTTCAGGTCCTATGGCTGGCGTGAAGGGCGATGGCCCAATCCGTTCTTTGACCCAACGTGGTACTTGCAGAAAAATCCGGAAGTCGCCCACGCGGATCTGAACCCCATAATTCACTATTGGCTGTACGGAGAAAAAGAAAATAGAAAGCCGCATCCGCTGTTCGATCCAGGCTGGTATGGACAAGCCTATTCCCAACAGGCCGGCAACGCCAATTTACTCGCACACTATCTGCGCAACCGGGAGTCAAAGCGATTTTCACCAAACCCCTGGTTTGATATCGATTTCTATTTGAAGACCCAGCCGGACGTCGCAGCAGCCGATGTCGACCCTTTCACACATTTCATCACGACCGGATTCCGCGAAGGGCGCAACCCTCATCCGTCGTTCCACGTGCAATTTTATTTGCAACAATATATGTCGGGCGATCCGCGGGATCCCATCACCCACTACATGGAAATCGGGTTGCCGGCGGGCTATGCCACCGTCCCCAGTGAAACTGCAAACACTCAGGCATCCGAAATTCGGCGGTTTTCGCGCGCGAGTCCTGAATTCGAAGAGGTCAATCCAAATATCGCAAAAGGCCTTCCGCACCGCGCGAAGGTGCTCGCATACTATCTGCCGCAATTTCACACTTTCCCGGAAAACGACAAGTGGTGGGGCAAGGGGTTCACCGAATGGACCAACATTGGTCGCGGCACGCCACGGTTTTCGGGGCACTATCAACCTAGGGTGCCGCGCGATTTCGGATTTTACGATTTGAAAGATTCGCATGTGATGCCTCTGCAAATTGCAGCGGCAAAAGCGGCAGGTCTGTTTGGCTTCTGTTTCTATTACTACAACTTCAATGGCAAGCGCATCCTGGACCGGCCAATAGAAGATTTCCTGTCTCGCCAGGATCTCGATTTTCCGTTCTGTGTCATGTGGGCAAATGAAAACTGGACCAGGCGCTGGGACGGTGCGGAGTCGGAGCTTCTTATCAAGCAGGACTACAGCGATGACGACGCCGAGGCCTTGATCGACGATCTCGCGCGGCACTTCAAAGATCCGCGATACATTCGCGTTCAGGGGCGCCCGATACTCTTTCTCTATCGTGCTGATGTCATCCCGCAGCCCAAATCGTCGACTGAGCATTGGCGCCAGCTTTTTGCCTCCAGGCACGACGAGCAGCCGTGGATATTCATGGCGCAATCCTTCGGCAACAATGATCCGGGGGTTTTCGGCTTTGACGGTGCCATAGAGTTTCCGCCCCACAAAGTGGTCGTGAACGCAAACGTTGTAAATTCCGAATGCAAAGTGTTCGACAATAATTTCGCTGCACGGGTCTACCGGTACAAAGACATCGTCGACTCCGCGCTGGCCGAGCCCGCCCCAGCGTTTCCTTTGATCAAAACCGTGTTTCCAAGTTGGGACAACGACGCTCGCCGCCAGGGCCAGGGCATGTCGGTCACCGGGTCGTCCCCGAAGCTCTACATGGAATGGCTGGACGGAGCGATCAGGTTTGCCAACGCCAATCCGTTTTTTGGTGAAAGTTTTGTCTGCATCAACGCGTGGAACGAGTGGACCGAAGGGGCCTATTTGGAGCCCGACATTCACTACGGGGGCGCCTATCTAAACGCTACCGCCCGCGTGATTACTGGTCTTGGCCAAGAGTCCCCGCGCAAAAAAGTCGTTCTCGCAGGACACAATGCCTTTCCGGCCGGCGCACAGTTGTTGCTGCTCAACCTCGCAAAAACGCTTCGGCATCAGTTTGGCGTAGAAGTTTCGATTTTACTTTGCGGCGACGGGAAGATGGCGGACGACTACGCCGCCGTGGCTCCGACACTCATTGTTACGCAGAAATTGCCGATGGAAGAGGCGGTTCAACAAATCGCCCAAAGCGGTATTGATGGGGCGATTGTAAATTCCGTTGGCAGCGGCTCGGCAGCGGCGTATCTCAAGAATAAAAGCTTGAAGGTTGTCTCTCTGGTGCACGAAATGCCGCGCCTCATGAGCGAAAACCACCTCTTGGACTACGCACGGGAGCTTGCCAAAAACTCTGACGAAGTCATATTTCCATCGCCCATAGTGCGCGATGCATTTCTCGACTATGTGGGACCCGTCACTGGCACGTGCTCCATACGCCCACAAGGCGTCTACAGCCAATTGGAACGAGTTGCAGATGCGCGAGAGAAGTTGCTTCGCGACCTCCAATTACCTGATGGCGCGCGCATTGTTCTGAATGTGGGATATGGAGACTTGCGGAAGGGTATAGATATCTTTTGCTCGATTGCAAATTTGGTGGCCCGCACAAATCCAGATGTTTACTTCGTCTGGGCCGGCGACATTCACTTGCATTTGCGTAGTTGGATAGATGATCCAAAAGCCAATCCAAATGTTCGCTTTCTCGGTCACCGGCCGGATGTAGCCGCGCTGATGTCGGCGGCGGACGTATTCGCGCTGACGTCGCGTGAGGACCCTTATCCTTCTGTGGTGCTTGAGGCGCAATCACTTGGTGTACCGGTTGTCTGCTTTGAGAAAAGCGGGGGCGCGGCCGACCTCGTTTCCCTAAATGGATTCGGGGCCGTCGTGCCCTATGGCGACGCGGCGGCGTTTGCAAGCGCCGTGCATGAATGGTTGGGCAAAGAGTCCGATACCAAGATGGCGATGGGCTTGCAGATTGCCGAAGAGATGGACCGGTCGTCGGCATTCGACGACTACGCGTTCGATCTTGTGCAACGCATAATACCAGGACTTCGGCGTATTTCTGTCATAGTACCCAATTACAATTATGCGAAATATATAGAAGGCCGCTTGAGTTCCATCTTCAAGCAAAGTCATCCAATCTTCGAACTGATTTTGCTCGATGACTGCTCGACGGACGATAGCCTGGGCATTGCTACTGCATTCGCCGATTCTGAAAACCGCCGCATCGAAATTGTCAAAAACCAGTCGAACTCCGGCAGCCCATTTGCGCAATGGAAGTTGGGTTTGTCGCTCGCCCGTGGCGACCTTGTTTGGATTGCAGAAGCCGATGACTTGGCAGAGCCTAATTTTCTGTCCAAGATGGCGTCCGCCTTCCTGAACAGCGAAACGATTCTTGCCGCTTGCGACAGCAAGCCGATTGGCAGCGATGGTCAGGCGCTCGACTTGAGTTACAAGGCTTACTATTCGAAGGTACAACCCGGCGCCATGGCCGAAGATTTCGTCGCCCCGGCCCGCGAGTTTGCCTGCACCTATCTGGCTCAAAGGAACGTCTTGCTAAACGTTTCCGGCATTTTATGGAGAAAGGATGTTTTGTTAGCCGCGTTTCAGCGAACCGAGGCGTTGTTGTCTACTTTCTCGCTGGCCGGCGATTGGTTGCTCTACCTTGCTGCGTGCGAGTCGAGCGGCACCGTGGCTTACTTTTCGGCCGAAATGAATCTTCACCGCAGGCACGACGGCGGCGTTACAAGCCGCACCAAAGGCGAACTTCAGATTGACGAAGTCGCTCGGGTTCATGACTTTTTCCGTGACCGGTTCGGGGCCGACGCTGAATTCGAAGTGCAACAAAGGCAATACATCGACGAGCTTTGCGAGCAATTTAGAGTCCATATGCCATCGCAATTGGAAAGCGTCCGGTGACAATCGCCCGATATGCGCGTAAGTGACCAGTAAGCATCCGGATTCGGTTCGTACAAATCATCACACACTCGGACACAATGACGAAAAACCCTCTGGGCCAGCTTTTTCCCTCAAGGCAGTCGCACGCAGCGCCACTGGCTTGGCCAAACGAGCACGCGGATCGGGGATTCATAATCTGTTTTACCGGCCGCTGTGGTAGCACGGAGCTTGTCGATGTGCTTTGCCAGTCAAAACTTTGCGGACTGCCCGACGAATACTTCAACGAAGAATTCATTCCGCATCACAATCTTGAATGGCAGAGTCAAGACGTGTCGGAGTATATGCGCAATCTGGTTGTACACCGGTCGCTTGGACGAACATTTGGTTTCAAGATCGATGGCTTTCGTCACCGCAGGCTTTCCGAGATAGTCGATCCGAATCTCCATTTTCCAAAATCGGTGTTCAAATTTTTTTATCTGACCAGAAGGAACTTGTTGGAGCAGTCCTTTTCTTACGCAAGCGCGAAAGCCAGCGGCGTTTGGCATGTCCGGGACGTACCCGATGCCGTGGGCAACATAGACCCCGGTCACTTCGATATAACCGATCGCCAGTTATGGGAAGAGTTCGCGCTGATACTTGAACAGGAATTCTATTTCGAAAGATATTTCATCGAGACCGCCCTGAATGTTCAGCGCCTGGACTACGAGATGATGTGCGCGAGCAAAACTTCAGTCATTGCGGATGTGATGCTTGCATTGGGTTGTTCTGTGGATCAAGTGGGTGAAAGTCTGGCCGGCCTCAAGCAGAATTTTCGCAAGCTGCGGTATGACGGGCAAAAGGATCGCGCCATGATCGAGTTCCGTCATCGATACGCCAAGCACATTTCCTACTTGACCGCCCACCGTGGCCGCCTCCCTTTCGCATCCGTAAGAAATTATTTGTACTCGGAAATAGGAATAGACCTCTCCAAGCCGTAGTGCGATAGCGCTTGACACTGGTCACAAAGTTCTATATATGTTCCAATTAGCACCGCCGAGTTATGTCCAGATAACTCCACGGCTGCAGCTTGACATCGTGAACCCTCCGGCGTGGCCATTGCGTTCTGGTCCACCTAGTGAGCCCGTGCGAAAAATCATTGCGGGTGAGTGCCTGGAATTGCGCCCGCGGTGCGGCGGTGGCGGCGCAAAAATCCTGTCCTGTTTGTCTGTCCTATGTGGTGTCTCTCATCTCCGGGAAACGCCAAGGGACACAATGACTTAAGCACTGAACAGGACAAGTGAGACAGTGTTTTGGGACAGTATCCTATGTCCTGTTCGTCCTGAAATAAGTGGCTCGAAACCGCCGGTTTCACCGGAAAACAGGACAGGGTTCAAGCCAACAACGCCCTCAACCCCATCAAAGTCGCCTCCAAAGCCTGCGCTCGCGCCACAAACGCCTGCGCCCCCGCCCCCGCCTTCTGCGCCGCCTCCCGCATCGCCGTGTCCCCGTGCGCACGCTTCACCGCTTCGCGAAAAAGCTGGCCGTCGAACGGATCGATGCAAATGCCGCAGCCCAGCGCCTCCAGCGCCCGCGCCGTCGACCGCGCCTCGTAGTGCCGGGGATAGACAATATGCGGCCGCCCGCTGGCCAGCGCCGCATTCGAAAATCCGGTGCCACCATGCGAGAACACCAAGCTGGCCTGCGGCAGAACCTCCGCAAGGGCAGGGGCCTCGTCGTCAACGCGCACACCCCGGCTCCGCAGCACCGCCGCACGCGCGCCAGGCGAGCCGCGGAAATAGACGCGGGCTTGCGGCCCAATCTCCATCACGCTGTGGCTCAACGCATCGATCATGGCGAGCTCGGAGGTCGAATAGAAAAACACCTGTCGCGTCGCGGGCAGCGGCGTCAACGCAGGCGGCACCTCGATCGGGCCCAACACGGGCTCACGCCGCACGTGGCCGTAGGTGTCGAGCTCCGGATAGGAATAGATACCGCGAAAGGCGCCGCGAAACGCTTCGCAAATCGAAGTGGGCGCCGCGCGGTTAAGCTCAGCGAACGCCTCCTGAAGTGCACTCAGCACCGGCCCTTGCCGCCCGGGCTCGCCACGTCCGGGCTCATAGGCCGCAAACGTCTCGCCGTCCGCCGGTGGCACGACAAAGCCGTTCCCCACCAACGCCACCGGCACCCGCCCGAACGCCGCCAGTGCGGCTCCTGGCGCATGCTCGCACACAACCAGATCCGGTTTGACGTGATCGATGAGGACATCCCAGCCGGCAATCAGCGTGCGCGCCGTCTCCGCCGCCCCATAGCCATTGCCCGCCAGAATGTCGGCATAACTGTGGCTCAGCGCAGGCGGCAGGGCGGGATTGGGCCAAAACGGCGCCTGCAGAATAACGCCACCCGTCTCCTCAAGCGCCGCGCGCGCTCCCACCGTGTCGCGCAAAGCAAAGACCGGCCGCACCCCATAAGGCTGCAGTCCAAGCGCAATCGCTTTGAGAGGCGGCAGATGGCCAAGCCCCTCTCCAAGCTCCCAAGCCAGCAGAACTGTCTTCTTGTAAAACGGCAAAGCGCACCCGCCTCATCAGACGGTCGAGTCTATGGCCAAGCGCTGCTCAAAACAAATCCAGCTAACAGCCGCCGTATAATGCACAGAGCTTCTCTTGCTCCTGCTGCACCGCCTGGAACAATCCGAACAAAGCCGAGTCCGGGTCTTGTTTGCGATGGCGGTCCTTAAGGCTTGCCGGAGAGCCGAAGTAATACGTCAACCCGCCCATGATGCTCTGGTAGTCGTCATCGCCCCACACGCCGTCTGCATGGAAGGCAAGGCCCGGCAGAGCCGCAAAGCCCGGCTGCCATTCAAGCTTGCCGCGCCCAAACACCCGGTCTTCGTCGCCCAAAGCGCCGGCTGTGATCGCGACATTGTTGGTGACGTACCATTTCAGATCGAACGAGCCGATGACCTTGTCGCCCAGGGTTTGGCTGAACTGATAACCGGCCGTGCCCGATACGGTCAGCTGATTGAGATAGAATTCAAATTCGCCGCCCGTCCGAAACGCATCGACGTTGAAATCCGATCCTTCCGAATAGGCGCCAAAAACACCAACCAGATAGGATTCAGGATCGCGCGCAAACAAATGCGCCGCCGCACCGTAATAGTCTTGACCGTTGCTTGCCCCAGCGCCGCCTTCGACCTGAAGGCCGAACCGCTCTCCCAGCGGCGCTGTGAATGCCCCGTCAACCGTCCAGGTGTAGTCGTCAATGACTTCGCCGAACG
>JAWXBO010000100.1:0-37103 GCA_034440175.1 Alphaproteobacteria bacterium | reverse complement strand
TATTCCTAGTCCGGAACACCTGCCTGCGTACCCTTGCTATTGCGTACCCTTGCTATTTTGCCCTCGCATGTCACCGCCGCCGGCCCATCCCGGCGGCGGGCTGACTCTGAGAGGTCTGGAAAGGCAGAAAAGTTGATATGAGTACACCGCAAGTCCAAACTTCAGTACCCAACGACAATCCATTGGATTTGGTCGAGCAACTTGCCGCCCAAAACGAATGGTTGTTCGACCGCGCGGGCGAAGATGAGATGCATCTTTCGTTCCCCGGCCAATCCGAAGACCACCATCTATCGTTTAGTTGGCGTTCAAATGTTGAAACACTTCAATTGTTAGCCCAGCTTGAAGTCAAAGTACCACGTGCCAAGCGGGCGGAAGTTGCAGCCCTCATTAACATGATCAACGAACAACTTGGGCTCGGGCATTTCGAAATGTGGCCCGAAAGCGGCCAAATCACCTATCGTCATGGGCTCCTATTGCGCAATTCGATGGGCACACCCGAGCAGTGTGAGGGCATGATTGACGCCGCACTGGAAGCCTGCGATCGCTATTATTCAGCTTTTCAATTTGTCATTTGGGCTGGAAAGTCAGCAGCAGAAGCAGCAGCAGCGGTTGTATACCAGTGTCAAGGCAGCGCCTGAAAATCAAAGTCGGCAAACAGCCGGATCAAAATGCAAGGCCGATCATTATAGTTGGCGCTGGCCACATGGGCACTGCATTCGCACGCGGCCTTGCAGCAGCTGGTTTGGGCAACCGTTTGGCACTTATCGACCCCGCGCTATCGCCAACCGCCGCCAATGCGTTTCGCAAAATGGGTGCGTTCGTCGCAAAAAATGCACGAGCTATAGACGGCACCAATCCGCAGGCTCTTATCTTGGCTGTCAAACCACAACTGATAGCATCAATTGCTCCAGAATACACCGGAGCGGCGAAAAATGCCCTCGTCATTTCGATCGCTGCCGGAACCACGATCCAACGCTTGAACCATTGGCTCAATAGGCCAGCGGCGCTCGTTCGTGCGATGCCGAACTTGCCAGCGTCAATCGGCAAAGGCATTACGGCCGCTTTCGCCGCGTCCACTATCACGCCGGCGCAGAAAAAACTGGCAGAGAAATTGCTCAAGGCGGTCGGCGACCTAATATGGCTTGACGACGAAAGCCAGCTGAATGCCGTGACCGCAGTGTCGGGCTCGGGACCGGCCTATGCTTTTTTACTCACAGAATCTCTGGCAGTGGCAGCGCAGCGCATGGGTTTGTCTCCTACCGTCGCCCAGGTGCTGGCTCGCAAAACCATCGAAGGAGCGGGCGCCTTGCTGTCAGCAAGCAAAATTGAGCCGGTCAGCCTTCGCAAATCGGTGACGAGTCCAGGCGGCACAACCGAAGCCGCACTCAATGTGCTTATGAACGAATCGAAATTTGAGCGGCTTATTGGTGATGCCGTCGAAGCCGCAACCGTCCGCGCCACCGAATTGGCAAGAATCGAATAGGTCACTCATGGCGGCAAAATCCTCTCCCGAAGACAAACTTGTGACAGCAGCCCTTGCGGCGATTGAAGAGCAGGGCTGGGCCGCACTTTCGCTGACCGCTATCGCGCGCAAAGCAAAAATTCCTCCGCAAACCATGTATGAAATGTGCCCAGATAAACGGGCATTGTTGTCCCTGATGGCCAAGCGCACCGACATCGCGCTATTGGAGCGCGCGGATGAGCCCGACAAAGACGCGCCCGCCCGCGACCGCGCTTTCGAGGCCATTCTCAATTGGTTTGAGGGCCTGGCACCGATGCGTCCCGCCCTGCGCATCATCCACAAGGAAAGTGCCGGCAACCTCGGCGGGATCATCGACCTGATACCTGCAACCATGCGCAGCGCCCAATGGATCGCCGATTGTGCAGCCCTGCCCAGCACCGGTTGGGAGGGATTCTTCGTCACCCGCGCCATAGGGCTGCTCCTCGCTGAAACATTGGGCGTGTGGCTCAACGACGGCGACGATTTGGCCAAAACCATGGCTCATGTCGACCGGCGCATGCGCACAATGGAAGAATGGGTGAGTGCTTTGCGGCAAGCTAATAAGTCTGAGGAAACGCCGGACACGGATTGACGCTCTAATGCGGGGAGCCCATTCTGGCAGCGGCATGCAAGGAGACACCACCATGACCAGCAAATCCCCATTTCCCGAATTTGACTTCAAGTGGCCGAACTTTGATCAAAGTTTCTGGGACCGTTTCAGCGTACCGGGCGTAAACACGTCGTCGCTGATGGAAAGTCAAAAAAAGAACTTTGATGCGCTTGTCAAAGCCAACCAGAAAGCAGCCGAGGGTTATCAAAATCTGATGCGCCGTCAGACAGAGATTCTCAGCGAAACGATGCAATCGATTCAGGACGCAGCCGCCGGTTTGATGAAGGCCAACGACGGAAAAGACCTTCCGAAAAAACAGGCCGAACTGGTTGAGAAAACGATTGGCCGCGCCTTTATGCACATGAAAGAACTCGCCGACCTGACGATCAGCGCCAACAGCGAGGCCTTCAAAGTCATCCAGGATCGCGCAAAAGAGTCCATATCCGAGATGCAGGAACTCGCCGAAAGCATTTCGAGCCCAAAAAAATAGCGTCACTAAACCGGTAAACGAATCATCGCCCGCAAGCCACCCAGCTTGCTGTCTTCAAGAATGATATCGCCGCCATGTCCCCGGGCGATATCGCGCGCGATCGCCAACCCCAACCCCGCACCGCCGGTTGCCAGCGAACGTCCACTGTCCAAACGATGAAACGGGCGAAACGCTTCTTCCCGGCGCGCCTCCGGTATTCCAGGACCGTCGTCATCGACGGCAATCTCCACTACATCTTCATGTAGCACCGCGCTGAGTTGCACCTTGGTCCCGTGACGCATGGCGTTTTCAACCAAATTCACCACACAACGCCTGAGCGCATTGGGCCTGACTTCCAAGGCCACCCCTTCAGGCGCAGTCAAAGCCAGTGTCTTCAAAGGCACTTTTCCGTCAGCTTTGCGCTGCGCATTGACCGCAACATCACGCAACAACTGCGAGATATCCGTGTCGGTAGCACCCTCCCCCGCCTGTCCGCGCGCAAAGGCCAGATACTCTTCAAGCATATGCTCCATCTCTTCAAGGTCGCCCTTCAGCGCTTGAATTGACGCGTCCTCTTTCATCATCGCGAGCTCAAGCTTCATCCGCGTCAACGGCGTCCGCAAATCATGGCTGACGCCCGCCAGCATATCAGTCCGCTGCTGGACGAACCGCGAAATGCGCTCCCGCATGTCGATAAAGGCGAGCGACGCGCGTCTGACCTCCGTAGCGCCAGATGGCCTGAAGTCCGGCGCATCCCGTCCCTTGCCAAACGCTTCCGCCGCGTCCGCCAGCCGTTCGATTGGTCTGATTTGATTGCGCAGAAATATAATCGCAACGCTCAAGAACACCAAAGACGTGGCGATCATCCAGCCGACCCAGACATGAGTATTGGTCGACATAACGCGCTTGCGCTCCGCCATGACGTGCATCACGGCGCCGTCCAATTGGACCCTGATGTCGACGTGATCTTCAAGCGTAGTCGAATCGATCCAGACCGGACGCTCAATCCGCGACGACAATTCCCTGACGAACACTCTCTTCAGGACATCATAGGCCGGTGAATCGGTTTCAGGAATTTTTTCGCCCTGCTTCACCACAGGCACCAACCCGAACGACGTTTCCCGCAGCCGCACGGCCTCAGCCGCAAAGCGCTCCGCGCCAATGGTTTCGTAACTCTGTACGAACAGTACGATCTGCGCCGCAACTGCGCGCGAGATTCGCATCGTCACTGAATCCCATTGCTGATCGAACAGCAAATACGTCACCACGGCTTGCACCATCACCACCGGCATCACGATGATCAACAGCGAGCGGCCGAACAATCCGCGTGGCATTGAGCGCCTGAACCATCCGCCTGACACGAGCGCTAACCCACGCGATCTGGCATCAGCACGTAGCCAATGCCGCGAACAGTTTGCAGATAAAGTGGCAACTTGGGATCATTCTCAATCTTGCGGCGCAGGCGCGTGATTTGCACATCGACCGTCCGCTCAAGCACCGCACCCACCCGTTGCGACAGATCCGAACGCGTAAAGGATTGCCCCGGGTTTGCACCCAGTAACCGCAACAATTGAAGCTCGGCCGAAGTCAGTTTGACCGGTTTTCCCTCTCGCGTAAGTTCACCGCGCTCGGCGTCAAAACGGCAGGCGCCAAGATGAACAATCTGCCTCACCACTTCGACCGGCCGCCCAGCACGCCGCAAAATTGTCGAAATCCGCAGCAGCAATTCACGTGGCTCAAAGGGCTTGGCCAAATAATCGTCGGCGCCGCGCTCCAATCCTTCGATCCGGTCGATCGACTCCCCCCGCGCCGTCAGTAACAATATCGGCACACTCGATGTCTCGCGAATGGACTTCGTCAGCGAAAAGCCGTCTTCACCCGGCATCATGACGTCAAGCACGATGAAGTCGAAATCCAGGCTTGCCAAAAGTTGACGCGCCTCTGCTGCATCTTTGGCCGCCGTAACCCGGTAGCCGCTTTCGCTGAGAAACCGCTGCAGCAATGTGCGAATGCGCGTGTCATCATCCACGATCAGCAGATGCTGAACGGTCTTTTCACTTTCACTTTCAATTTTTACATCTGGTGTCATCGTTTCGCTATCAGGCGCATGACCCCTGCCCGTTCCTGATCCGCCAGCAAGCCCGATAACACCTGCCTGAACCCTGCAACAGCTTCGGGGCCTGCGTCCTTGTACGCCTTGGCAAATCTGGCGCGCTGCAGTGCAACCAAATCGCCTGCTACTTCCGTTCCTTTTGCCGTAAGCCGCAATAGCCGTTGACGCCTGTCGCGGGTTCCCTGGGTTTGAGTCAAAACTCCAATCCTCAATAAATCTCTCAAAACGCGACCAAGCGACTGTTTCGTTATACCAAGGATGCTCAAAAGGTCCGAAACCGGCATCCCCGGGTGACGCGCAATAAAATGCAGGGCGCGCGCATGCGCCCGGCCAAGTTCAATCTCCTGCAGCCGCGCATCCATGGCTTGCCCGACATCGCGCCCGGCAAAAAAGAAGAGCTCAACCCCATCGGTAAGCTCTTCTTCCCGCAAATATAGAAGAGGGGCCGCAGATTTCATCAAAATGCCTGCTGGAGTCCTGCGCCTTGTGTGTGGCAGATATGCGCCACAATAGAGCGCACAGTGCACGGCTCGCAAGCTATACTCTGTGCTTAACGCGTTCCAGGAGCCCGACATGTCGCTAATTCCCTTCGATGACCGCGATGGACACATCTGGCTGGACGGCAAACTGGTGCCGTGGCGAGAGGCAAAAATACACGTTCTGACCCACGGCCTGCACTACGGTTCATCCATTTTTGAAGGCCAACGGGTCTATGGCAGAAAAATCTTCAAACTGGATCAGCACACCGCCCGCCTGTTTGAGTCCGCGCGCTTGATGGGATTTGAAATTCCATACACCGAGCAACAAATCAGCGACGCCTGCAGGCAAGTGGTCGAAGCCCAGGGCGCCGATGACGCCTATATGCGCCCTGTGGCCTGGCGCGGCAGCGAACAAATGGCTGTAAGCGCGCAGAAATCAAAAATTCATGTCGCGATTGCCGTCTGGCCCTGGCCGTCAATGTTCGATCCCGCGATCAAGGAAAAAGGCATCCGGCTCGACATCTCGCGCTGGCGCCGCCCGGCGCCGGACACAACGCCATGGAAAGCCAAAGCCGCCGGACTTTACATGATCTGCACCCTGTCGAAGCACGAGGCCGAAGCCAAAGGTTATGCCGACGCCATGATGTACGACTGGCGCGGCCTGGTTGCTGAAGCTACCGGCGCCAACATGTTCTTCGTCAAGGACAACAAACTGTTCACGCCCTGGCCCGATTGCTTCCTCAACGGCATTACGCGCCAAACCGTCATGGATCTCGCGCGCGCGCGCCAGATCGACGTGGTAGAAAAATACATTCAAAGCTCGGACGTCGCCGGATTCAGCGAATGCTTCCTCACCGGCTCTGCCGCAGAAGTGACCCCTGTTGGCGAAATTGGCCCGTGGAAATTCACAGTCGGCAACATCACCCGCACAATGATGGACGACTACGCAAACTTTGTTCGTGGCAAAATGAAAATCTAACCCTTGGACCAGCGCGCGGCCGCATCATCGTCGCTGCTGCGCGCCTCGATCCAGTAAGCTCCGGACTGGCGCAACTCCTGCTTCCAGAACGGTGCACTTGTTTTGAGATAATCCATCAAATATTCAGCCGCCTCGAACGCTGCCCGTCTGTGAGACGCAGCCGTCACCACCAGCACAATCCTCTCACTCGGCTTCAGTTCGCCATAACGATGAACAATAGTGACGCCCAGCAATTCCCAGCGCGCCCGCGCCTCATTGGCAATGCGCTCGAGCTCGCGCTCCGTCATGCCCGGGAAGTGCTCCAGCGTCATGGAGATCAACCTGTCACCCGAATTTTCCGCACGCACCAGGCCAACAAAACTGACGACCGCACCAGCTTGGGCACCAAGCTGTGCGATCTCAAGTCCCGGATCGAAATCATCCGGTTGAACGCGGATCCGGTTCATCCCCCGGTCACCGGCGGGAAAAAAGCAACTTCATCATCCTGGCCAATCACAGCACCCAGCAGGGCATGCTCCTGATTGACCGCAACGCGAAATCGCTTTTCATCGGCGAACGCCTCACCAAACCCGCCGCCGCGCAGACGCAGCCACTGCACCAAGTCCAAAACCGTCGTCACATCGGCAGGCACAGTTACAACCTCTTCGCTGCGTCCGGTCTTCTGCCGCACCCAGGCGAAATAGAGCAGCTTCACGGCGCGTCCTTTACCTCGACGGCCTTGCGCCGCGGCCGCGCGTGTTCGCCGGACACATGCGCGAGATTGGCCATCGCGTAGCTGAGCCCCGTATAGATCGTCAGTGCTGCGGCGGCCCACAATGCAAGAATGCCTGCGCGATGCACCCAGCCCCAGACGTGCTCGATGGCCGGCGCCAAAATCAACATCGCAATCGCCACCACCTGCGCCACCGTCTTGAACTTCGAGATCGACGACACCGGCACTTGCACCGAGATCGTCGCCAAAAACTCGCGCATGCCCGAAACCAGAATCTCGCGCGCCAGAATGATCAGCGCCGGGATGATCACAAAACCCCGGATATCGTCCATGTAAACCAGCATCACCAGCGCCGAGGCAATCAAGAGCTTGTCCGCGATCGGATCAAGCATCTGCCCCAGGCGCGACTCGACGTTGCGCCGCCGCGCGATCCAGCCGTCGGCGTAGTCCGTGCAAGCGGCAACGACAAACAATGCGAACACGATCCATCGCCCCGCCGGCATTTCGATCCAGAACGCAGCCACGAACAAAGGCGTCAGCGCGATGCGTGTCAGCGTCAGCAGATTTGGTAAGTGATCGCCCATGGGCGCCAACTCTAACACGGCCAGCGCACGCGTCGCGCTAGCTCTTTTCGTGAAAATATTCATATATTTTCCGCGCCAATTCCTTTGATATTCCTTTAACGGCCTCCAAATCCGCAAGTCCCGCACGTGTAACCCCCCGCCCCGACCCGAAATGGTTGAGCAGAGCCCGCTTGCGTGCCGGGCCAATGCCATCGACCTCATCCAATGGCGAGGCGGTCAGGCCTTGCGCCCGCTTTGCACGGTGAGTTCCGATCGCAAAGCGATGGGCTTCGTCGCGCAACCGCTGCAGGTAAAACAAAACCGGGCTCTTGAATTCCAGCTGAAACGGATCACGCCCTGTCATAAAAAATCGTTCCCGCCCTGCGTCACGGTCAGGACCCTTCGCAATGGAAACGACCATGACATCCGCGACCTCAAGTGCATTCAAAACCTCTCGCGCGATGGCGAGTTGCCCCCCACCACCATCGATCAGAATGAGATCCGGCACCACCACATCCCCCGCCTCATCGTCACCGTCGCGCTCGTCGAAGACGACACCTTGGCTCTCCTCCCGGGCACCCCGCTCCTTGATCATGCGCTTGAACCGCCGCGTCAGCACTTCGCGCATCATCCCATAGTCGTCACCGGGCGTGAGCGCGCTGTCCTTGATGTTGAATTTTCGATACTCGGCCTTGATAAATCCCTCAGGCCCCGCGACCACCATCGCACCAACGGCATTCGTTCCCTGAATGTGACTGTTGTCGTAAATTTCAATGCGCCGCGGCGGTGCCTCAAGTCCCAATGCTTCACCCACGCCGCGCAACAGTTTGACCTGCGTTGCACTCTCGGCCATGCGCCGCGCCAGTGACTCTCGCGCATTCATCACCGCTTGCGCCATGACTTCGCGTTTTTCGCCGCGTTGCGGCACCAGCACCTCCACGCGCCGCGCTGCTTTCAGCGACAGCGCCTGCTCCAGCAACGCGGCATCAGGAATGTCGTGGCTGACGATGACGAGCCTGGGCGGCTCACGCTCATCATAAAATTGCGCCACGAAACTATCGAGAATTTCCTCAACCTCGACACCCCGCTCATGCTTGGGAAAATAAACATGATTGCCCCAGTTCTGTCCCGACCGGAAAAAAATAACCTGAACGCAAGTGTGCCCGCCTTCCTGATGGGCCGCAAACAGATCGGCCTCATCGATCGTGCCGGGATTGATGCCCTGTTGCAGCTGAACATGGGCCAAAGCGCGAATACGATCCCTGACCCGCGCGGCCTTCTCAAAGTCCAGCGCTCCGGCTGCCAACTCCATGTCACGCGACAACTCGCTTTTGACCTCGTCACCCTTGCCCTGAAGAAACCCGCGCGCCAGATCGACAAGATGACGATAGTCCTCAGGCGAAATTTTGCCGACGCACGGCGCCGCACAGCGCTTGATCTGGTGCAGCAAGCACGGCCGCGTTCGATTTTCGAATACCGGGTCCGAACAGCTGCGCAATAAAAATGCCCGTTGCAGCGTATTCAGCGTCCGGTTCACAGCACCGGCAGAAGCAAACGGACCGAAGTAATCGCCCGGGCGCGACTTCGCACCACGATGCTTGATGATCTGCGGCGCAGCGTGATCACCCGTCACCAGAATATAGGGAAACGATTTGTCGTCCCTGAGCAGAATATTATAGCGCGGCTTCAGCCGCTTGATCAGATTGGCCTCGAGCAACAACGCCTCAACTTCCGACGCCGTCTGCACGAATTCCATTGTCGCGGTATTCGCTATCATCCGTGCAATGCGCGCCGGCTGATCAAAAGGTTTCGTATAGGCCTGAACCCTTTTCTTCAGATTGGCGGCCTTGCCAACATAAAGCACATCACCGCCCGCACCGATCATGCGATAAACCCCGGGCAAGTTGGGCAGGCGCGTCAGATAATCGGCAATGACGCCAGCACCGCTGGCCAAAAGCCCCGGCGCTTCAATCACCTCAGCGATATCGTTTTCCTTGCTCATTCACCCGACAATCACAGCCTTCGCTTGCTACCACTAGCGTGACCCACACCGGTCAACCACAAAAAACCTCCGTACCCCGAAAAACCTGCTACATCTGCTACATTCGCTCAACACAGCCATTTTTCCTGCTACATACCTGCTACAAACGTGCAACACACCTGTTACGAAAACTCCCCATACGCGATAGCGGTCAATTGCCGAAAATAAGGTATATTGAAAAATAATTATAGGAACAATAGCGGAACTTATCAACAGCCGCCGCCTGTTTGCCCGGCTTGCAGGCCCTCATGTGAGACGGATCGAGGGGGGAAGGAGTACTCCCCCCACGGCACCCCACCTTTTTGCATGCAAAGCTTGCAATAAGCCCCCGCGTTAACACTCATTCCCGCAGAAACTCGATGACACCCCATCCATACCTGCGTCAGCCCGCCGCATGATTTTTCGGAAGCCCTTATCGTCCGCCAAAGCCCAAACCCAACCAGCTTTCCCGGCAACAAATCCACTATTCAAGTCGCAGCCAAAACCAAAAGCCAAGCGCTCGAATGAGTACAATAGAACATATACCGAACATCAACACCCCTGTCAACGTATTGGCGCCAGCCACGGGTTCAACAACTGAACCCCATCGGCTCGAAGCCGGCGGTGTTGCGCGTGACGGCGGTTAGCCCGTGCACCAGCGCAGTTGCCGCGATCAGCGCATCGCCCTGGGGCCGCAGGTCGGGGACATGAAGTGCTGCACTTCGCCGCGCAATGGCAGCCGGGGAAATGAGCCTCGCCCAGCTGCGCAAGGCGCGCGCGATGACGCAAGTAGCCCTCGCGCGCAAGCTCGGCAAGACGCAGGCCCTCATCTCCCGCATCGAAAGCGCGGGAGATCTCTACATCTCGACGATGCGCAAGCAGATCGAGGCGCTCGGCGGCGGCCTGGATATCCGGGCGATCTTCCCCGATATGGCGCCGGTGACAATTGCAGGATTCAAGGAGCTTGCGGATGTGCGTGTCGCCGCGCCTTCGACAAAAAAGTCGAAAATCCGGGCGCCGGGCCTGAATGAAGCAAAGACACAATTCAGGCATCGCCGCCAGCCTGCTCGTTCAAAGCAAAGCATACGGATCGCGGCGAAGGGGGCCTGAGGGGAATACGTAAGCTGTCCCCTTACTTGAGGGGAGCTAGTGATTTGAATTTGGTGTCCGACCCCAATACTTCCATTCCAGATTGATCACGAAGATGACCGCGCCTCCGGCCAAGATCAGCACGGCGTTCATAGCCGTCAGCGCTGACCACACGGCATGCAGTGCAAAGAACGTGGGCGTTCCCGGTTGCGTTTCGGCCAATTCGTTGCCGAGGAACACCCAAGCAAAACCCGCAGCCACCCAAATGGCCAACGCGAACAGGACGCACCAAATGCTTAAAATCAGCCTCCAATCGAGCGACGAGAATTTCGCTTCCTCCGCCACCGAAGCCGCGACCGTATCGATGCTACTCATATCACTATGTCCCCCATTGAAATCATTGCCTACCGCGTTTTCTGTTTCTCGCCTTCCGTCTTCGGCACGAGGGCCGGGCCCTCGCATTTCATCGGCGCCAGCGCCGCCAGCACCATCTTGCGCTGCGCAAGATGGTTGAGGTAGTCGCCGAGCAACGGCTCGGGCAGCAAGAGGTTTCCCGCGCGCACCGATCCTCCCGTCGCAACCACGACGCCACCAAACCGTTTCCAGTCGAACGCCCAAGCAAAGAGCCGCGGCAAGACTCCGAGCGGCCGCGCCGTCATGCCAAGTGGCTTAACAAACCCGCCGCGCAAGTCGCGATATTGAAACGGGATCGTCGCGATGTTCCACTCGCCGAACGGCGAAGGCACAATGGACGGAAACGACAAGCCGAACAGCGGAAACCGGTTCACGACGCCAAGCTCGCGTTCGAAGAAAGCGCCCGACCAAATGTGTCGGTACGCGGGCCACCAACCGTTTGGACCCAAAAACCGGCGGCGCAACTCGCTCGCCGACTTTTGAATTGCGAACACGTGCGCCGGGTTGATGACAATCGCCTCGGTCAGCCGGTCCGGTATTTCTTGCTGCGGAAGACATATTCCCGTGCAATCCGGAACAAGGTTGGGGGTGCCGTTGCTGCGGCACGTTTTTGCGCTGACCGGAAAGAGCCATGCCGCCGGCGCATTCGAGACCAAACCGCGCAGCGGCACCGGCGCGGCGGCGCGCTCGGGCGCGGCGGGCGGCGTGGCCGGCGGCGGCGTGGCCGGCGGCGGCGCGGCAGGCCGCGCGACGCTCGGGCAACCGTCGGCCAGCGGTCCGCTCGGCATGATGCGCAGCCTGGCGTCGGCGACTTTGGGCAACGCTGCGCCGTCCGGTCGTTGATACCTGATTTCGATCACGCCGCTGAGCACGCCCGCGACGTGCGACTTCAAGCGCCGGCACAGGTGATAAAGCGGCGCCCAAGATTCTCGCGAAACCACCTGCGGCGGGCGAAGCTCGATGCCGATGCCGAACCAATCGCGATAGCGCGCGCGATAGCGCGCGCTCTCTCTCCGGCGTCCTGTCGCCGAACAACGCCTGCAGAAACACCTTGTCGTAGTTCGTTTCGATCACCACACGCGCCATCATCTCGGACCCGGTGATCGGGGCCAGCAGGCAATCGAACGGAAACCAGATCCGCTTGTAATCTGCGTAGATGCGTTCGTAGAACGGCATCGCGTTCCACTGCTTCTCCTTGCGCAGCCCATCCTTGAAACGGTCGGCCAGCACCGCCGCATCGACCACGCGCGCAAGCAAGAGGACGATCGTCTCCTCCGGCCGCCGATGCGCAAAGAGGCGATCCCAGCGCAGCCACAGCCGCTCACGCCGGCGATCCCACCGCAGCTTCAAACGCTTGGACAGCTGTGCAAGCCACGCCTTCCACGTGGCCGTGGTCTCAAGCTGCGGCAGATCCGGCGCACGCAGGAGTTTGGCGTGCGCTTCGCGCTGTTTGCGCTTGAGATTGTTGAACTCGTCCCGTTGTCGCTGCTTCATCTCGTTGCGCAACGCGCCCTGCGCCGCCGCAAGCTGCTCGCGCTGGCCTTGCACGAGTTGTTCACGCGCTTGGCGCTGCTCGGCGCCCAGTTGTTCGAGCGCTTTGCGCAGCGCAAGCTCTCGCCGTTCGCGTGCGGTCAGCTGCTTCTCGAAGTTCAGCCGCACATATTGTCCGATCGCCTCTTCGGGTCCCGCCGGCAGGCAGCGAGGCTCCAACACCATCGGGCTTTCGTCGTAGGGGGCCGTCGGTTTTGGGAACTCGACGAACTCTTTGATCAGTTCTGGCAACGGCTCCTCGACCACCGACCTGACAACGTGCTCGCGTTGCTTCGGAAAATGAATCTCCTTGCGCAGCGGCGGCACCGTGCCGTCGTCCAGGAATCTCTCAATGTTCACACGCCGCTCTTGCGCGCGCTTGTTGGCCTCGCTCTCGGGCTTCCGCGGAAACGCCCTATGCACGGGCAAGTCGAGCAGCAGCTCCACCAGCCATTGGCGCACCATACCGAACGACTCGCGCAAGCGTAAAATCACACGCGTCAGCGGTCCGCAAAAGACGAACACGAGCGCAATAAGCGCGAACACGAGGCGAGCGCCAGAAAACTCCGCCAGCGGATCGGGTAGTCCCTTGGCCAGCTCCAGAATCGTCGGCCCGATCACACCCCACCAGGCGAGCGCGATGGCATGCATAATAAAGAAAAACACCACGTAGCCGATCCCTGGCAGCGTCTTACACACCCACCAGTGGCCGGTGTCGTCGAGCCGCTGAACGAACCACGCGGCAGTGAGCCCCGCCACGCCCGCCTGCCATGCGTGTTCGCGAAGAAAATCGAGTTGCAGCAACGCGTACGCCTCGCCGAGGCACCGCGAGAGCGCGTCTTGGCTCCATTCGGCGGGCCATTCGATCGTCAAGAACCACAGCAGCCATTCCCCCGCCTTGCTGATCGGGGGCCCGAGCCAGACCGGTGACACGATGAGCATCCACCCCCAGACGACGGCATATATGACGGCCTCGACGCCGCGGATCGGCGCATCGATCTGGCGCGTAGTCGCTTGACTGATCGCCAAGAATAAAACGAAAGCGCTGAGAACTGTGATCGCCACCAGTTCCCTGGCGAGCAACTCCGCCGGTATCGCGATCTGCAAATTCCCCGCCGCCCACCACGCGAAGCAAGACGCGCCGCCGATCAGAGCCGCCGCGAGCGCGTACTCCACAACCCCCCAGCCAACGTCGTCGTACCACTTGCGCAAAGTGCGCTGCCCCCCGGTCAACGGCTCGCGCCGCGCCATCGACTCTCTGATGACGGCAAGGCGACGAACTGCAAGGTCACAATGCCGTCTGGCAGCGGCCCTGGGTAGCGCCTAGGAGCCACAAGGCTTACGCAAAAGCAGCTGCTGACAAGCGGAAACACACGCCAAGGATGTGCCTACACCCCATCGGCTCACCGCGCGATCAGCAAAACCTCCCGCTGAAGCGAATGCACGCGTCGCCTTCGCTCGCCAGGAGAAAAGCGAGCAAGATTTTACGCGCGAGGTCTGGAGAATGTCTGTTGCTCGTTTTAACGATCGACTGGAAAGATTATCGCGGTCAAACTCCATTTTTCAAATCAGTGTATAAAAGTGTCCTCCTCGCGAACACTTGAGAGGAGGTGGCTGCGCACATGCGCCAGCATGTGCTGCAGATGGAGGAGTGCGGCCCGGCAAGCGCCATCGCCCGTGGGTAATCTCACCCACACTGTCCCTAATTCCGCAAAGCGCAGGGACACAGGACCACCGAACTCCATCCCCTGCAGCAGCTTCCTCCTACGCCCTGCGGGCTTCGGACGACAAGTCGCTGCGCAGGTACTTCCTCGCGAGCGAGGAAGAAAAAGGAGTTATGCTGCTTGATGTTCAGCGCGAACTAACACGCGCTTGACGATGTAAAAGATCGTGATAACGGCAAGGTAGCCTACATAGAGGGCCAGCGCGTAACGCCAGTATTCGCTGTCGACTATTTGCGGCAGACGAAACGGCGCGGAGTTGGCGATGACAGGAAGCATTACGTCGGCGACGAGATGAATGACGGTTGCGCCAAGTGCGACCGCAAAGACGTTGCTCCACCGGTACATGAAGAAAGCAGCGATAATTGCGATCAAGAGACCCTGCACCGCATTAACGTGAGCAAAGCCTGCTTGCAGATAGACGTTAAAGTCGTTCAAGAATGTTTGTAGCGTTTCCATGATTCTTCCTTGAATGGTAGGTGGGTTGACCCGCCTGGTCCCAACGCCAGTGGCCGGGCGCAGCAACCTTACCGGACCCACCGATATGGTTACTGCCATCATTAAACGCACGAGGTCCGATTAGGGTTCCCTGTGGTTCCCGCCGCATCGCTCGATGCGGCAAGAATGCTTGCGCCGAATTACTGCAGATCGATGCTTGCGCGACGGTTCTGCGGTTCCTTCACATTGTTGCCGGTTTGAACGAGCAGCTCGGTTTCGCCTTGGCCGGAGGCTGCAATCTTGTTCGCTTCGATGCCTTGTCCGACAAGTTCCTTGCGCACCGTGTTCGAGCGGCGTTCGGAAAGCCGCTGATTGTACTGCGGCGAACCGACCGTGTCGGCGTGTCCCACGACGACGATGCTCGTGGATCCGAACTGCTTGGCGGCTGCGGCCGCGTCGGCGACGACACCTTGCGCTTCCACGGTCAGGTCCGATTTGTTGAAACCGAAGAAGACAATGAATTGCTTCGGAGCGGCGGGCGCCGGGGATAGCGGCGGCGGTGAGGCTTCGACCATCGGCGGCATCACGGCCGCCACTCTTTCCTGATCGGGATAGAGGTCGTAACGTAACCCGATTGTTAGGGTATGATTTTGTACGTCTTCGGTATCGTAAAAATCGGTGTGGCCCAAGTGGCGTCCCTGAAACTCGGCAGTGTCCGAGCGCAGATAACGATAGTTCATGGTGAGGTCCATGCGCGAGCTGACGGCATAGTTGAGGCCTGCGATCCCTTGATAGGCGAAGCTGGTGTCTTCGTCTTGATCAATGGTGCCGTTGTCGAATTCGGCGTGCACGGCACCGGCGCCGGCGCCCAAACTCAGCGTCATCCGATCGGTTACAGGGATGTCGTACAGCGCGTTCACCATAAGCGAGGCCGAATTGATCTCGCCACCCGGGGCATTGGGGACACCGTTGATCGCGCCGATTTCGTTGTGGCGATAGCTTCCGTCTCGCCACGGCCAAAAAGGCTCAGCGCCGATCAGGCCAACCCATGCACCAAATTCAAAAGCCAGCAAAAGAGGACAACAAAATCACCGAAACATAAATCAATGCGCTGAAAATATCCGGTGCTTTGCCATCCCCTCACTCCCACTCAATTCTGGAGCCCAGACTTCCTCCTGCAAGTGCTTCAACTTGAATCAGCGGTAACCTGGATTCCGTGCTGGGCCTATTTGACGCCAGCCTCGCGTTCGATCTCGACGCCCACCGACGCCGCCTCGGGTACCACTTGCAGCTTTTCGATCCGCACCCGGGCCACCTTCACCCGGCTGTCCGTCAGGCAATGGGCTGCAATCTGCTCGGCCAGGGTCTCGACAAGGTTAAGGTGCCCAGACGCCAGGATGGCCTTCACGGCCTCAACAACCGCGCCGTAATCGACAACATTTTCAAGCCTGTCCCCAACCTCTCCTGCGGTCTCTTCTACCGTCAGGTCGATGTTGATCCGGACCGGCTGCAGCCGGCCTTTCTCGCGCCGGTAGACGCCGATATTCGCTTCAAGCTCCAGGTCGCGCACAAAGACGTGCCGCATGCGTTTGCGCGCATCGGCAATCCGTAACGAGTGAACAGTCTTGCGCTCAGTCATATCTTTCCCGCTACTCGAACACAGTGTCTTGCCGCCACGCCAGATGCTGCCCGCTGTCAACCGCGATCAATTGACCGGTCACGGCGGGCGCCGTCAGAAGATAGTACACCGCCCCGGCAATGTCTGCGGGATGGGATGGCCGTTTGAGCAAAGTCGCCTGAACCTGGGCGTCAAAATTGGCTTGCGCTTGGCCTGCAGCTTTCAGCGACGGCCCCGGCGCCACAGCGTTAACGCGAATACGTGGCGCCAAGGCTTGCGCCAGTGTCTGCGTCAACGTCCACAACGCGGCCTTTGACACGGTATACGAGATGAAATGCGGCGTAAGATTGAGCACGGCCTGATCGACGATATTGACGATCGCCCCCTCGCCGCCGCTGGGAACCTGAGCCGCAAAGCATTGCGACAACACCAAAGGTGCGCGCAGATTGGTTTCCAAATGCTTGTCCCAACTTGCCCGCGTCATCGTCCCGATACGATCATCTTCGAACACTGAGGCGCAGTTCACCAGCGCCGTTAGTGGCCCAAGTGCTGCCGCCGCGCGCGGCACAAGCGCCGCCACCTCGGCCTCGGCCGACAACTCGCCTTCAACCAGCGCGGCGCGCCGGCCAAGCGACCGGACCTCAGCCGCAAGCGCCTCCGCCTCGACTTTGCTCGACCGGTAGTGGACCGCGATATCAAAACCTTCAGCCGCAAGCTTGAGGGCAATCGCCCGCCCCAGCCGCTTTGCCGCCCCTGTGATCAGCACCACGCTCATGACTTTGCCTTGACCTCAGTCTGCTTTCCGTATGTCTTGAACTTCTCGATGACTCGCGCCATCTCGCGCGACGACAATAAACGGGGACGCCCGATCTGCAGCGCGCGCGCATACTGCGCCGCCAGCGCCTCAAGCGTTCCCGCGCGTTCAAATGCTTGCCGCAAACTCTCCCCCACCGCTACCGCGCCATGATTGGCAAGCAAACACGCCTCCCGAAGCCCCAGCGCCTTGACCGCAAAGCGCGCCAGCTCATCGCTGCCGTAGGTCGCGTACGGAGCGCACGAAACCCTGTCGCCGCCAAACTCGGCAATCATATAATGAAACGCCGGAATACTGCGATGCAAACACGAAAGCGCAGTTGCATTCAGCGAATGCGTATGCACGACCGCACCCACATCTGCACGCGCTTTGTAGATACCCAGATGCACACGCCATTCGCTGGACGCCACGCGTTGGCCTGCTGCCACCCGCCCATCCAGCCGCACCTCGACAATGTCGGCCGGCCTCAATTCGCCCGCCCCAATTCCGGTTGGCGTGATCAGCATACCATTGTCGATGCGCATGGAAACATTGCCGCTTCTGCCTGGCGACAATCCGCTCGACGACAAACGCAGCGCCGTCCCCACGATCTCGGCGCGCAAGTTTGGTGTCGCGCCCGAAGTTGACGCGCGCTTCTGCAGAACCCGCGCCACACGGCGGCGGACGGCAGTGCGCTTCACGTCGCGCGCTCGGGAAACAGCGCCGCAAGACCCTCGCGCGAAGCCTGTGCTACGCCGCGCTCGGTGATCAGACCGGTGACCAATCGCGCCGGCGTCACGTCGAAGCCCGGATTGCGCGCCGGGCTCCCCGGCGCGGTCAACTCGAGCGTAAGCACTTCTCCCGTGGCGCTGCGTCCGGTCACATGCGTGACCTCACGCCCACTGCGCTCTTCAATCTCGATCTGCTTCACGCCGTCCGAGATCGTCCAATCGATCGTCGACGAAGGCAGTGCCACATAAAATGGAACATTGTTGTCGCGTGCCGCCAGCGCCTTGAGATAAGTCCCGATCTTGTTGGCAACATCGCCAGTTGCCGTGGTGCGGTCGGTACCCACAATGCACATGTCAACTTCGCCCTGTTGCATATAGTGCCCGCCCGCATTGTCAGCCAGGATCGTATGCTTCACGCCATGCGCACCAAGTTCATACGCCGTCAGCGATCCACCCTGGTTGCGCGGCCGCGTTTCGTCGACCCAAACGTGAATGGGAATGCCCTTGTCGTGCGCCATGTAAATCGGTGCCAACGCGGTTCCCCAATCAACGCAGGCAAGCCACCCCGCGTTGCAATGTGTCAGCACGTTGACACGCCCTTCGCGCGCGGCAATCGCCTCGATCAGCTTCAAGCCGTGCCGCCCGATCGCCTCGTTCGTGGCAACGTCTTCGTCGCACAATTTCGCCGCCCGCGCATAAGCCACCTGCACCCGCGCGGCCTTCGGCTGATTGCGTACCGCCGCCATCATCTCATCAAGCGCCCATTTCAGATTGATCGCTGTCGGGCGGGTCTTCAATAGCAGATCGTAGGCGCGCTCCAGCGCCTCATCCGAAGCATCAGTCCGCAACGCCATGCACACGCCGTAAGCCGCCGTCGCCCCGATCAGCGGCGCACCGCGCACCACCATCGTCATGATCGCGTCCGCCGCCTCTTCGACACTGGCAATGCGTTTGGTAACGAAGGCAAACGGCAACTTCGTTTGATCAATGACGTCAACCGACCATCCGTCGCCACCAACCCAAATCGTTCGATACGCCCGGCCGTGGATCTTCATGGCAAACTAATGCCCCTCGAACTCGACAAGCGAGAGCACCTTCATGCCCATTTTCTCAAGCCGCCGCCGGCCCTTCAGTTCAGGCAGATCAATAATGAAACTGCAGCCCACGACCTTGCCACCGGCTTTCTCGATTAACTTGATCGCGGCCTCAGCCGTTCCACCTGTTGCGATCAGATCATCGACCAGCAGCACGGTTTCGCCCTTGCCGATGGAATCCTCGTGAATCTCAATCGTATCTGTCCCGTATTCAAGCTCATAGGTCTGGCTGATGGTGCGCCAGGGCAGTTTCCCCTTTTTGCGCACCGGCACAAAACCGACCGACAATTGATGCGCAACCGCTCCCGCCAAAATGAACCCGCGCGCCTCAATACCGACAACCTTGTCAATTCGGGTCCCAGCATAAGGCTGCACCAGCAGATCGACAGTCGTACGAAATGCCCGCGCATTGCCGAACAAGGTCGTCACGTCACGAAACATGATCCCGGGCTTGGGGTAGTCGGGGACGGTGCGGATGATTGATTTGAAATCCATGGGTTGTCAGACTTTCTTCAAAACGCGGCCCGCGACCGCATCGAGTTTCGCAAATAAAACCGGATCGCGCTTCTCCGGCGCCGTGATCAATGCCGTATCGAGCGTGTGTTCGATGTTCAATGGCGAGGGCAAGCGCTTGGGACCGAGCTTGGGCGCAACGCGCTTCAACAAGGCTCGAGCCCGCTCGGCATTGTCATTCAATATCCGAATAACCTGGTCAACCGTCACATGGTCGTGACCCGGATGCCAGCAATCGTAATCCGTCACCATCGCCACGATTGCATAAGGCAGTTCCGCTTCGCGCGCCAGCTTGGCTTCCGGCATCGCCGTCATCCCGATGACGCTGCAACCCCACGAGCGATAAAGATTGGATTCGGCAAATGTCGAAAACTGCGGCCCTTCCATGGCCAGATATGTGCCGCCAACAACGTGTTTGATCTGGGCCTCTTGCGCCGACGCCGCCAGCGCACCAACGAGCTTGGGGCAAACCGGATGCGCCAGGGAAACGTGGGCCACAAAACCGGTTCCAAAAAAAGACTTCTCTCGGGCAAATGTCCGGTCGATAAATTGGTCGGCGATGACAAACGTTCCCGGTGCTAGCTCCTCCTTGAACGACCCGCACGCCGACACCGAAATCACATCGGTCACGCCCGCGCGCTTCAACACATCGATATTGGCCCGGTAGTTGATGGCGCTCGGCGAATGCACATGTCCGCGACCGTGACGCGGTAAGAACACCATGTCGACGCCCGACAGTTGCCCGAACAGCAATTCGTCCGAGGCCTCGCCCCAGGGCGAGCGCACCCGCTCCCAGCGCGCATTCTCAAGCCCATCAACGCCGTAAACGCCGCTGCCGCCAATTACACCAAGCACCGTACTCGTCATCGCAAGCCCGCCTGATAACAAGGATTGAATTGCCGGGGTTTTAACATCTACCCGGCGTCTCGCAATGAAATTCAGAAAAAAGGCCGGTCAAACTCGACCGGCCTGTTCGATTTGAGCTGCCTTTCCAGCAGATTCAATGCGCGACGTCGCGCCAGACGCGCTTGTAGGCAAAGAACAGCATGATCGAAAGCAGCGCCAGGAAGATCATGACCTTGACGCCCAGTGACTTGCGCTCTTCCATCTTGGGATCGGCGGCCCACGTCATAAAGGCCACAACATCCTTTGCCATTTGCGACTTCGTCGCCGGTGGGTTGCCATCCGCCCATGTCACCTGACCATCCGACGATAGCGGCGGCGGCATCGCAATCTGATGACCGGCAAAATACGGATTATAGTTGAGACCCGGCAGCAACTGGAAACCGGCGGGAGCCTCCGAATAACCCGTGATCAGCGCATAAAGATAGTCGGGACCCTCCCCTTCAATCCCATGCGCGCGCGCTTTCGCGATGACCGAGAGGTCGGGCGGGTAGGCATTGTTGTTTGCCGCCCGCGCCGCCTTCTCATTTGCAAATGGCGATGGAAACCGGTCCGCCGCCGTGGCCGGGCGTTGAACGGGCTCACCGTTGTCGTCCAGCGCGCTGACCTGAACCAGAGCGGCAAGTGCTTTCATTTGGGCATCGCTGAATTCCGGTCCACCCGGTTGCGACAAATTACGAAACGAAACCAGGTTCATGGAATGACAGGAGGCGCAAACTTCCTTGTAGACCTGATAGCCGCGCTGCAATTGGCGGCGGTCAAAAGTTCCGAACGGGCCGTCCCATTCCCACGTCTGCGTCTCAGGGTGTTTGGGCGTTGTTTGATCGCCTTCTGCCAATGCCACTCCGGCAAAAGCGAACACCACGACAAGCGAAAGAAGAGCTCTGAGTTTCATGGTGGCGCTCCCCTAACCCGCACTTCGCGCTTTGGGCGCGTGACTATTTCTTGCAAGCACAGCCGTAGCGATGCTTTCGGGCACCGGCAACGCCTTTTCGTTCATACTCACAAGCGGCGTGATCACCAGGAAATGCAGAAAATAGTAGATCGTACATATCTGGGACAAAAACAGCTTCGATATCGGAAGCACCAGGCCGAAATAGAATTCGAAATCGCCGTCCACGGACTGCGCGCCAAGCATGCCCAAAATCCAGGTCACAATCAGCAAAATGAAAAACAACTGCCGCGACACCGGCCTGAATTTGTACGAACGCACGTTGCTGCGGTCGAGCCACGGCAGGAACGCCCACACCAAAATCGCACCGAACATCAACAACACACCGATCAATTTGTCCGGCACCGAGCGCAAGACCGCGTAGAGCGGAAGATAATACCACTCAGGCACAATGTGCGGCGGCGTCACCAGCCGGTTGGCCGGAATATAGTTATCCGCGTGCCCCAGGAAATTCGGATTGAAGAACACGAAATAACACATGACCATGACGAACACGACGAGCGCGAACAAATCCTTGGTCGTATAATACGGATGAAACGCAACTGTATCCGCCGCCCCTTTCACGTCGATGCCAAGTGGGTTGTTGTTTCCCGGCACATGCAGCGCCCAGATATGCAGCACCACAACGCCCGCAATCACAAACGGCAGCAGATAGTGCAAACTGAAGAACCGTTGCAGCGTCGAGTTATCGACCGCAAACGATCCCCACAGCCATTGCGTGACCGCTTCGCCCACGAATGGAATGGCACTGAAGAAATTGGTAATGACAGTGGCACCCCAGAACGACATCTGGCCCCACGGCAAGGTGTACCCAAGAAAGCCCGTCGCCATCATCAGCAGATAGATGACAATCCCAAGCAGCCACAACACCTCACGCGGCGCTTTGTACGAGCCGTAATAGAGTCCGCGGAAAATATGCAGATAAACGGCAATGAAAAACATGGATGCGCCATTTGAATGCAAATAGCGCATCAGCCAGCCATAATTCACGTCGCGCATAATGCGCTCGACGCTGTCGAAGGCCATGGTCTCGTGCGGCACGTAATGCATCGCCAGCACGACGCCAGTGAGGATCTGCAACACCAGCATAAACGTCAAAATGCCGCCAAACGTATACCAGTAATTCAAGTTCTTCGGCGTCGGAAACTGCAGCATCGTTTCGTCCATCAGACGAAGGATCGGCAACCGGGAGTCGAGCCATTTGGTGAACGCGTTCTTGGGTTGGTAGCTGTATGTGCCGTGAGCCATGGTGTCGCTGTTTACCCGTGTTCAGCAGGAGCTGTGGGTTTCGGTGCTGCGCCTATCAAGACCTTGGTGTCTGAGAGGAACTGATAGGGAGGCACTTCAAGATTCTTGGGCGCAGGACCTTTGCGAATGCGCCCCGACGTATCGTAATGCGAGCCGTGGCACGGACACAGCCAGCCGCCGAATTCGCCTTTGAACAGATTGCTGGGGATGCATCCCAGATGCGTGCAAGTCGCAACCAGGATCAACCATTCCGCCTTTTGCACACGATCTTTGTCGGCTTGCGGATCTTTCATATCTGCCAGCGCCGCACCTTCGGCGGAAGCGACTTCTTCCGGCGTGCGCCGCCGGATGAACACCGGTTTCTTTTGCCATTCGATGGTCACGATTTGCCCGGCCACGATCGGCGCCAGATCAAACTCGACTTCTTTTAGGGCCAACGTATCGGCAGCCGGATTCATCTGATCAATGAACGGCCACAAAGCGAGGGCCCCACCAACTGCAGCAGCCGTCGAGGAAGCCACCAATAGAAAATCACGCCGCGTAACGTGAGCGGTGTCCGCTGAATGCGCCAAGTATGAAGTCCCCCTTTGGGCGGGAAAACGATGAAGATATGGTGCTGCGGGTTAACGCGACTGCGAATCGCGGTGCACCCAGTCAAGGTCTTGAATTCGGCTGGAAAATAGAGAGTCGATCCCTAGCGGTCTTGCGTCACGATGCCGCATAAATGGCGCAAAGCCGGGAGGTGCGGACAATGATGCACACTTCACATTCAACTCCCCATGGGATTGATCATGCTCAATGCGCATCGCTTTGTATCAGCCTGATATTGCGGCCAACACCGGTACCATCATACGGCTTGGTGCGTGTATGAATGTTGCAGTCGACATTATCGAACCTTGTGGATTTCCTTTTGGAGATGCAGCCCTCAAGCGCGCCGGCCTGGACTACATCGCCAAAGCCAGCGTCACGCGCCACAGCTCATGGCACGCCTTTCGCCTCAGCGTACCCGCAAGGCTCATTCTCGCCTCGACAAAGGCAAGCCTGCCGTACAGCGAATTTGTGTATGCAGCGGACGATGTTTTGATTTTTGGCCGCGAGAGTGCCGGCGTGCCCGATGAAATCGTGAACGCCAGCGACGCGCGCGTCGCAATTCCGATGGCAAGCACGATGCGATCCCTGAACGTCGCCGTTGCCTGCGGTATGATCCTCGGTGAAGCGCTGCGCCAGACCAAATCCATGCCCCCCTTGCCAAATCCATGCCCCCCTTGAAGGACAAATCGTGACAACCCCAAACCTTACCCATGACCCCAAAAACCGTGCAGCAGCGTGGTTCGAAGACTTGCGCAATCAGATCTGCACTACCTTTGAGGCCATCGAATGTGAATTGACAGGCCAGTTTGCCGACCGCCCCGCCGGACGCTTCGAGCGCAAATCCTGGTCACGAGCCTCGTCACCCGGCACCGAATCGGGCGGCGGTGTTATGTCCATCATGCGCGGCCGCGTCTTTGAAAAAGTCGGCGTCAACATCTCAACCGTCCACGGCATTTTCTCCAAAGAGCTTGCCCAAACAATCCCTGGCGCAGCGGACAACCCGCATTTTTGGGCGGCAGGCATTTCTCTGGTCGCCCACATGCAAAACCCGCACGTGCCCGCCGTGCACATGAACACGCGCCACATCGTGACAACGAAAGCCTGGTTCGGTGGCGGCGCCGACCTGACACCGATGTTCCCCAACGACCAGGACACGGGCGACTTTCACTCCGCCCTGCGCACAGTCTGTGATCGCCACGCCCCGAACTATTACCGGGACTTCAAGTCCTGGTGCGACGAGTACTTCTATCTCCAGCACCGCAACGAACCGCGCGGCGCCGGGGGCATTTTCTTCGACAACCTGGACAGCGGCGACTGGGAAGCCGACTACGCGTTTACCTGCGATGTCGGCCTGGGATTTCTTGACATCTATCCCAAGCTAGTCCGCCGCCACATGAACCGCCCGTGGACGAAAGACGACCGCGAACATCAACTCATCCGCCGTGGCCGCTATGTCGAGTTCAACCTGCTCTATGATCGCGGCACCCAGTTCGGCCTCAAAACTGGCGGAAACGTTGAAGCCATCTTGATGTCATTGCCGCCCGAAGTACGCTGGCCTTGAAGCCGCCCGAAACCAAAGCTATCGCTAGTCCCAGATTCACCGTGCGCAGGAGTGCCACAATGCTCAACCGTATAGTCATCGCTTTAAGCCTTGCACTCGCAGCACTCGCCCCTGCGATCGCAGCCCCGGCAAAAGCGCCCGCGCCACCGACGCTCGACATCTACTATGGCGATTGGCAGGGCACGGCCACCGCGATGAGCGAAACCGACGAAGACTTCCCGACCTCCAAACGCGACATTGCCCTTGCCATCAACAAGTCGGACCTCGGCGGCTTCATTCTCAGCTGGTCGACCTTGCAACGCCAGAAAGGCAACCCGGACGTGCCCCTGGAGGTCATGAAATCGACCACCGTCGAATTCGTACCTGCGCTCAAACCCAACACCTGGAAAGCCAAAGCCGATGTCGATCCTTACAGCGGCGGCATCCTCTATTGGGCCAGGCTCGATGGCAGCGGCTTCATCATTTCAAGCTTCACCATCAACGCCGACGGCAAACCCGAATTCCAAACCTATCGCCGCCAAGTGGCTGGCAACAGCATGCGGCTGGAATTCTCCAACGTCACCGACGGCAAATTCGTGCGCACCGTCAAGGGCTCGCTGAAGAAACTCAAAGGCCGCTAAACCTCGACCCGCAGCAGCAGCGCCGTCGCGTCGTCGCTTTTTTTCATTCGCGGATAACGCGCGCCTTCGGGATCTTCGTCTTCGATATGGCGAAGCTCGCGCGCCAAAATCTTCAGGCCGACCGTTTGCGCCGTCGCAATCAACTCGCGGTCACCATAGCGCCCATAATCTTCCTTGAGTGCATAAAACCCATCCGTCGCCAGCAACACCGTCGCCGGACCGGAAAGCTCAAGCGTCGCCACCTTCACATGCTCGCCAACCGCCGCATCCGCACCCAGCAGCCAATACCCTTGTGGGGTATTGACGATATCGCGAGCCCGCTGCAAGTGCGCCAACACTGTCTGGCGCTGCGCCTCCACGCCAATGCCCTTACGCGCCGCGATCATCTTGGCCGCAAGCCCGGTTTCAAACGCACTGCGCGAAGGACTGATCCCGAAGTTGTGAATGACATCGTCCGCGGTTTCGACAAGAATTTGGCTATCCCCCACATAGGCAATGTGCATCCGGCCCGGCTCGACACCGATCATGCTGATCGTCGTCCACGGCAATTCGTACCTTGCCGCTGGCGGCCGAAATCGCATAGCCTCAAATTGCCTCGTGATCTCGCTCGCGACATCCCGAAGCACACCGCGCAAATCAATTGCGGCCTTGGGTCCATGCTGCAAAAGCAAATCGCGCGCCGTATGCGCTACCCAAGCCGCATCGCTGCGCCCAGGCATCAAGGGTGTCTCAACCAGGCTCGTCACCCCATCAAGCACGAATGCAATCGTTGCCGTTGCGCCCATTGCATCATCGTTCTCGCGCTCGGGAGAACCAGGAATACTCAAACCCTCAAGAACCTGAATATGCGCCATATCCCACTCACCAAGATTCAAAGCTGCCAATTACCTTAAGCATCAAAGCTGTTCGCGTACACAAAAACAGACGCTTCACCCCGCAAACTTTTCCACCACTAAATCAATCAGCGCTCGAAGGCGGGCCAATCGCTGCAAATCACGGTGATAGCCAATCCACATATCACGGCTCGGCGGTTCATCACCAAGGTTCACGCGCTCGATCCCTGCGATTACATTGCCCAGAAGTACGGGCAACACGGCAACTCCTGTGCCTTGAGCACACATTCTTGCTTGGACATTTCGACTGTTGCTACGAAACACAGTGCGAGCGTTCGGCAGCGCCTTCTGCAACCAACCGTCGTCCGGCGTCCCAGAAAAAGCCGAATCTAACGCCATCAAGTTTGCACCAGCGCCATCTCCAGCCGCGGGATGTGCATCGCCAGTGCGGACGTATGTGCCATATCTAAGCTCCAGCAATTTTCGTGACACCACGTCAGGCTCATCGAATGGTCCAAAGCGAAACGCCACATCCGCCTCACGCCGCGAAAGACTGAGGAAGCGCTGATCAGTCAATAACTCAACCGTGACACGCGGATGCTGGCGCGCGAACTCGGCAAGCAACGGTGTCAGAACATGCGCGCCAAACCAATCGATGCACGTCACGCGCAAGCCCCCAGCAAGCTGGTGGCCATGACCCGCCACTTGCCGCTCGATGGCAAGCGCGTCTTCCTCCATCCGTTCAGCATGTACCAACATGGCTGAACCTTCCTCCGTCAGGGCGAAACCATCACTGGTCCGCTGAAACAGACTGTGTCCGACTGCGCCTTCAAGCGTTCTCAGCCGCCGCCCCATCGTTGGCTGCGTCTGACCTAAAGTGCGCGCTGCAGCCCCAAGCGTCCCACCTCGAACGATCGCCAAAAAAACCCGAATATCGCCCCAATCCATCATTTTGAGCCGCCACAGCAAACAATTATGCATAGTGAATATGCATATTTATGCATTCTCATACAAATGTAACCTGGCTACGATGCAAGTTCCAAGGGTGGGGGATTTGTCTTTGTTGGATTTGCGCGTCACGGCTCAGACCGTTTTGAAACTGCTACTAGCCTCAGGTGCCCTCCTGGGCTCAGTCCAGATTTTCCGCCTGTTGCTGCTGCCGGAGCTCCAGGCCACATTCCAGCTCAGCGATCCAGCTACAAGCGCACTGCGGCGTGCTGGCATTTTGCTCTTCGCGCTTTTTGCCTATTGGCTCTATGTCCGGCTAATCGAGAATCGCAAAGTCGATGAACTTCGGTTCAAGCCAATTGGAATAGCGTTGGGCGCCATGTCCGGCGCGGCGCTGATTTCGATCACGACGTTGTCGCTACTTGCGCTTGGAGTCTACGAGATAACATCCGCTCGCGGCTTGCAAAGCGAATTGCTGGGCGTTGCCGGCTTAATCCTGACCGCGGCGATTTTGGAAGAGATTGCGTTTCGCGCCATCTTGTTTCGCATAATTGAAAACGCCTGGGGCACCATGCCCGCCTTGTGGCTGCAGTCGTTGATATTTGCGGTTGTGCATCTTGCCAATGTCGAAGGTGCCAGCGCTGCGGAAGCGATCACAACAGTTATTTCTGGAACACTTATCGGCGCGTTTTGGACGATGGTGTTTGTGATATCGCGCAATCTATGGATCACAGCCGCTAATCACGCCGCGTGGAATTTTGCCATCATCCTTACCGGGTTACAACTATCGGGCCTTGATTACTGGCGCGCGCTCGCCCCATTCGAAAGCCGATACAACGGCCCTGCATGGCTGACTGGCGGTGCGTTTGGCCCTGAAGACTCCATAATCACTATCATGGTAATTGCACTCAGCCTCGTAGCGCTTATGTACTGGGCAAAAAAGAAGAACCGCTTGATCGGAGCGAGGGCATTTCGAACCGATTAACCTGCCACCCCCTCACACCACCGCCTGCACCACGGCCTTCAACCGTTCTGCCAGCGAAAACGGATCGTCGGTAAAGTCGCTGTCGATCCACCACTCCTCGACCTCACCCAGCACCCGCCCCACCAGCGGCCCATGCGGAATGCCGGCCGCCATCACGTTGACGCCCGTCAAGGGAAGCTCAGGCCTTACCCAGCCATCGGCCAGCGCCAGAAGCGTTCGCCACTGCACGCCGTTCGATGCTTTCGTATCTTCCGCCCAGCGAAGTCGCACCAGATCCTTGAACGGCGCTACACCAAGCCTGTAGAGCGCCCGCCGCACCTCGCGGATCGACATATACGACACGATTTTCACCGGCGCCGTCAGCATGCCCGCGAGGCGGTCGCGTTGGTCGTTCGACAACCGCCAGCGCCCCGCCACCTCACGCGCCTGCCCGCCATCGCTCAGCAGCGCGCCAAGTCGCAAGACACCATCGGGCGCAAAAAAATGATCACCGTCCATCGCACATACGGCCTGAAATCGCTCGAACGAAAGCTCGCCCGCCAACAGCTCGCCCAGCACCCCGGTCGCCGCCATTGTGCGCAACACCGGCACCGGTGCATCGGCGCCAAGCAGTTTCAGCATCTCCTTTTGGATGCGCTCACCCGACAACGATTTGAGCTGTCCCCGTGCCGCTGCACAGGCGCGCAAACCCTCTTCATCCATTTCGACCTTGCCGTACCAGGCGTGAATGCGGAACAGGCGCAGAATCCGCAAATAATCCTCGGCGATGCGTTGATCTGCATTGCCGATAAACCGCACCCGCCCCGCGCGCAGGTCATCTAGGCCAGTGGAATAGTCGAACACCTCGCCATTCATATCGGCGTAAAGCGCATTCATCGTGAAGTCGCGCCGCCCCGCGTCCAGGGCCCAGTCGCTGGTGAACGCAACCGTCGCGCGCCGGCCATCGGTGGAAACATCACGCCGCAGCGTCGTTACTTCATACGGCTTGGAACGCGAGATGACCGTCACCGTTCCATGCTCAACGCCGGTAGCAACCGCCCGCAAGCCCGAAGCCTCCACCCGGAGCGTCACCTCTTGCGGTGTCAGCGGCGTTGCGATGTCGATGTCATCGACCGGAACGCGCAACAACGCATTTCGCACGCAGCCCCCGACAAACCGCGCCGCGCCGCCATCGGCAATCAGCGCCTGCATCACCGCCTGCGTTTCCGGCGCATTCAGCCAAGGCTCAGTCTTCAGAGAATATGGTTTCGTCATCGCTCAGCCGTATAGACACTCATGCAGATTGATCAAGATGCCCGCCGTCGCACCCCAGATGTAATGCCGACCGTAATTCATTGCATAATAACGCCGCTCGCGCCCCTGCCATTCCGCTGATCGCTGTTCGTGATTTTGCTGATCCATCAGAAACGCAAGCGGCACTTCAAACACTTCCGCCACCTCGGCGGCATCGACCTGCAGCTCAAAGCCTTCGCGCACCAGCCCCACGAATGGATGAATTGAAAACCCGGTCCCTGTCTCATAGCGATCCAGATCGCCCAGCACCGTCACAAACCTGCGCGCTAAACCGACTTCTTCTTCCGTTTCGCGCAACGCCGCATCCAGCGCTTCGGTTTCATCGTCATTCACCCGCCCTCCGGGAAAACTCACTTGTCCTGCGTGACGCGCAAGATGATCGGCACGCCGTGTAAACAGAACCTGAAGGCCCTGTGCGCGTTCAATGACCGGGATCAGCACCGCCGCTGGTTTCAGCACCCGCAAGCCGGGCTGCGCCTCGCGCCAATGCGGGTTCAAATCATAGTCGCTGCGCTTGGGTTGCTGGCGCGCAGCCGCGTCAAAACTCACGCGCTCGCTCATTCGCCGCCTGAGCTCCGCATCGCTCATGGATCTGGTGAGCCCAATGAAAAGAATTCAGCCCCGCTCCAGACGCCAAGCTCGCGGCCAACCGGCAATGCGCGCTCCTGCGACAAGTTCACGAGCTCATAAAACACTGGCCGCGCGATCCGCGCCTCCAGGGCGCCACGCACATGAAGATAAGGCCGCGGCTCGCGCTCCGGTCCCCGAAACTCGACCCGCACTTTGTGTGCGCTCCCCGCGGTCACACTATCGCCAACATTTGTTGTGAATTGAAGCGTCTGAGCTTGACCCTTGCCGCTGGCATCAACACGCACCGCGATGAACGGCACATCATCGACTTTGATCCCAACCTTCTCGACCGGGGTCACCAGCACATAGCTTCCATCCGCTTCGCGCCGCAAAATAGTTGAAAACAGCCGCACCAGTCCCGGGCGCCCAATCGGAGTGCCAAGATAGAACCATGAACCGTCGGCGGCGATCCGCATGTCCAGATCGCCGCAAAATGGCGGGTTCCATTTCTCGACCGGTGGCAACTTATGCGTGTGCGCTGCTTCGGCCTGAACATCCGCTAGACCGCGCAAAATGTCGGGCGCAGGCGCGCCCCAATGCAGTGGATCTTGTGTTGAACTGGACATTATCGCGTGCGCATTTTGTTAAAGCCCTGTTTCGCCAACCTGTTAACGTCAACGATCAACTATCATTGAGCATAGGGCGTCAGAGAGTTCTGTCCATGGCTCCATTTTGGCTATAACAAAGACGTAACCTGCGGCGCCATGAAAAAGCCGCGCCTGTGCATGTAATGATCCCCCATTAACGAGTTTGAACGGAAGAGCCCCAGTGTCGCCCAATCTGCCAGCTCTCGACAATTCAGACAGCATCGTTCGCGAAGTCGAACATGCGGTCGCCAAGCTTGCCGCGGTGCGCGAAGCCATCGGCCGCGTCATCTTCGGTCAGCGTGAAGCCGTCGATCAGTCGCTGATCACTATGTTGGCCGGCGGCCACGGCTTGCTGATCGGTGTTCCGGGTCTGGCCAAAACCAAACTTGTCGAAACGCTTGGCATTGTCCTGGGGCTCGCTACCAAACGCATTCAGTTCACCCCTGATCTCATGCCTGCTGACATTGTTGGATCTGAAGTACTCGAAGAAGCCGAAAATGGCCGCCGCACCTTTCGCTTCATCAAGGGCCCGGTCTTTGCCCAGCTTCTCATGGCTGACGAAATCAATCGCGCCAGCCCGCGCACGCAATCGGCGCTGCTTCAGGCGATGCAGGAACATCACGTCACTGTCGCGGGGATGCGCTACGACCTGCCCCACCCCTTCCATGTGCTCGCGACACAAAACCCGCTGGAACAGGAAGGCACCTATCCGCTGCCCGAAGCCCAGCTCGACCGCTTCCTGCTGCAAATCAACATCGGCTATCCCGACCTTGAAGCTGAAAAACGGGTGTTGCTCGCAACCACCGGTGTCACCGACGAACACGCAAAAGAAGTTATTCGCGCCCAGGACATGATGTTCTTTCAACGTCTGGTTCGCGCCATTCCCGTCGGCGAGAAGGTGCTGGATGCCATACTGAAACTTGTGCGCAGTGCCCGCCCCGAAGAAGGTGGCGCCGAAGATATCAAAGCCCATGTATCCTGGGGCCCGGGTCCAAGGGCCAGCCAGGCATTCTCGCTGGCCGTGCGTGCACGCGCTTTGATCGAGGGCCGCTTCGCGCCATCCATCGATGATGTCGTGGCCCTGGCCCAACCGGTCTTGCGTCACAGAATGGCACTGACTTTTACGGCCCGCGCTGACGGCGTGACGATGGCTGATGTCATCAATCGTTTGACGAGACCGTATTTGTGATCGCGGGTGTGGCCCGGTCAGGCGTAACAGGGTAGTTGGATTTGAAGCCTCTGAAATCGGAATCTGCAACATCGCGATTCGGTGCCTGGGTCATGGGAACCAGGCGCGAAGAAGATGCGCGCCTGCAGGCTGAGCGCCTCAGCGCCCGATTGCCGGCCCTCATGGTCCAGGCCGACCGCATCGCCGCAACCATTGCCCAGGGCGATCACGGCCGCAGACGAGTGGGCCAGGGTGATGCCTTTTGGCAGTTCCGCCGCTACCGTGACGAAGATCCCTCAATGGCGATTGACTGGCGTCAGTCGGCCAAATCGCAGCATCTTTTTGTCCGCGAACGCGAATGGTCTGCGGCCGCCAGCGTCTGGATCTGGCGCGACGCCTCACCTTCGATGCACTACAAGTCACACGTCGCAACCGGGACCAAGGTTGAGCGTGCCACGGTGCTGGCTTTGGCCTTTGCCTCGCTGCTGGTGCGCGGTGGCGAACGCGTGGGCGAACTGGGCGGCACCGGTCCGGCGTCGATCGGCCGCCAGGCCTTGAACCGGATCGCTCTGAATTTTTCACTTAACATGAGCACGCGCCAAAGCGTGCCGCGCCTCGTCGTTGTGCCGCGCTTTTCCCAGATCATATTGATCAGCGATTTTCTCCAGCCATTCGACAAGGTGTTGGCGGTGCTGCGCCACTATGGTGCGCTGGGTGTGCGCGGCCATCTCATTCAGGTCCTCGACCCAGCCGAAGAAGACCTGCCCTTCGATGGCCGGACCGAGTTCGAGGACGTTGCTTCGCAAACGCGCATGCTCGCGCGGCGCGCCGAAACATTGCGCGACGCCTATCGCGACCGGCTGCAGGGCTTGCGCAGCGAACTGGGTCAAGCCTGCCGCCGTCAGGACTGGACCTTTGCCACCCACCGAACTGATCGCCCGGCGCAAAGCGCACTGCTCGCAGCCTATGCGGCATTGGCGGCACACCGCCCCTTCGAGATGAGGTAGGCGCCAGGTGTCAACAATCGGCCCGCTCGCGTTTGGTGCTCCATGGGTTCTCTTCGGGCTCATTGTTCTGCCGGTGATCTGGTGGCTGCTGCGCGTGACACCACCAGCCCCCAAGCGCGTTCCTTTCCCGGCCGTCCGTCTTTTGCTCGGCCTGAAGCAAGGCGAGGAAACTCCCGCGCGCACACCGTTGTGGCTGCTCATGTTGCGCGTGACCCTTGCCGCCCTCATTATCTTTGCCCTCGCCGATCCCTATCTCAATCCACAAACCGCAGGCCTGAAATCAAGCGCCGTCGTCGTCGTGATCGACAATGGCTGGGCCGCGAGCGCGAGGTGGGATGACCGTGCCGGTGCCATGCAAACACTGGCCTCCGAAGCCGAGCGCGACAACCGCCCCCTCATCGTGGTGCCTACAGCGTTAAGCGATGCCGCAGTCCAGTTGAAACCAATGTCGGGCGCTGAATCCCAGGGCGCTGTAAAATCCGTCACCCCCCAGCCGTTCGGCGTTGATCGCGCCAAAGCGCTGGCCGCTCTGCAAAAATTGAACCTCAAGAACAACCCGGACATCATCTGGTTGACCGATGGACTTGAAGATGGCAACGCCGCCGCATTCGCACGCGGGCTATCGGCAATCGGTGAATTGCGCCTGATGACCGACGGCCCTTTAAACACCGCGCTGGGCGCGACCCTTCCCAGAGTCGAGGGCAGTGCGCTGATTTTTCGCGTCATCCGCGGCAACAGCAAAGGCGAATTGACCGCAAAATTGCGCGCCACCGGATCGAACGGCCGCTATCTCTCATCACATGACTTCACTTTGAAGGATGGCGAAGGCAGAACGGACGTTAAACTCGAACTCGCAACCGAACTGCGCAATGATCTCGCCCGCGTCGAAATTGCTGACCATCAATCGGCCGGTGCAACGGTCCTGATCGACGAGCGTTGGCGCCGCAGGCCCGTCGGCCTCGTCTCGGGCCAATCCGTTGATGCGGCCCAGCCTTTGCTCTCCGATTTATTTTATCTGGATCGCGCCCTGCAACCTTTTGCCGAGCTGCACCACGGCAAGATCGCAAGCCTGGTCACAGCAGGGCTCTCCGTCCTCATCCTCACCGACGTCGGACACATTGTCGGCGCGGACAAGGCGTCGGCCGCGCAATGGGTTTCACGCGGCGGTGTGCTGATCCGTTTTTCGGGCCCAAAACTCGCGGCGCAGAGCGACGATCTTATCCCGGGCAAGCTGCGCACCGGGGGCCGCCTTCTGGGTTCCTCAATGTCTTGGGAAAAACCCCAATCTCTCAGCGCCTGGCCCGAAGACAGCCCCTTCGCCGGTCTGCCCATCCCCGACGACGTCACCATAAAGCGTCAGGTCTTGACAGAACCTGGCACCGGCAACGATGTACGCACATGGGCCCAGCTAGCCGACGGCACGCCGCTGGTCACAGCAACCCAACGCGACAAGGGCTGGATTGTTTTGTTCCATGTCACCGCAAACACCTCGTGGTCGTCCTTGCCGCTTTCTGGGCTTTTCGTCGACATGATCCGGCGCGTGATTGCCCTGTCGGCCGGCATCTCGGGCGATGACGGCACCGCAAACACAGTGTCCGTGCCTCTCATCCCTGCGGAGACCCTGAACGGCTTTGGACGCTTGGGAACTCCATCGGCATCGGCATCGCCGTTGCGCGCTGCAGATTTCGAAACGGCAACACCGGCCCCCCAGCACCCACCCGGATTCTACGGCGACGGCGGAGTGCGCCGGGCTTTCAATCTGTTCAGGCATGACGCTACGCTGACGGCACTGCCTATTCTGCCTTCAGGTATCCAAACCACCGAATTTGGCTTACGCCAGGCCGCTGAACTCAAATATGTGGTGATGGCGATAGCGATTGCACTGGCATTGGTTGATTTAATTGCGGGCCTCTTCTTGCGCGGCCTGATTGCCCCACCGCGTCTGGGGCTGAGACCCGTGGCAAGCATTCTCATTGCGGCAATCTTCATCGCCTTTATCGTTTCGCCCTCCAGCGCCGACGACAACTTCGCTCTCAAAGCCACGCTCGACTATCGCTTGGCGTACGTCCTGACCGGCGACCCCGAAGTCGATGCGATGAGCAAGGCTGGCCTCTCCGGTTTGACGCACGCGCTCAAAGAACGCACCGCCGTCGAACCCGGCGAACCTATGGCGCTCGATGTCGAATCTGATGAACTCGCCTTTTTTCCATTCATCTATTGGCCGGTCACCAACAATCAGGCCCAGCTCTCTGCAGCGGCACTCGCCAAAGTTGACTTCTTCATGCGCAATGGCGGCACGATCATCTTTGACACCCGCGACCAGGATACGGCCATGCCGCTCGCAACCGGAAGCGCGGCCCGCGGCTCCGTCATTTTGCGCCGCCTTCTTGCCGGCTTAGATGTACCGCCCCTACAGCTCCTGACGCAGGAACATGTGCTCTCACGCACGTTCTACCTCCTGCGTGAATATCCCGGCCGCTGGGCCTCGGGCCGTGTCTGGATCGAAGCCAGGCAAGCCTCCGATGATGGCTCGTCATCCACAACCGCTTCCGACGGCGTCTCACCCATCATTGTAGGCGCTGCGGATTGGGCAGCAGCCTGGGCAAAGGACGCTGACGGCCACGCCCTCGCCGCCGTTGTGCCGGGCGGCGAGCGTCAGCGTGAAATCGCGATGCGGTTTGGCATCAACCTGGTGATGTACAATCTGACCGGCAATTACAAAGCCGACGCGGTGCACACGTCTCATATTCTAGAACGTTTGGGGCAATAGCGCGTGGCCCTCGACGTCGTCTTTGCACCCCATCTGTCGCTCATAACGCTGCTCGCACTGACTGTATTGTCCGCAGCGATTGTCGGCGCCGGACTATTGCTTCGCGCACCGGGTACCTCGTGGCGGGCACTGGCAATGGCCGCCGCATTATTGGTTGTAGCCAACCCAGCAATCGTTGAAGAAGAACGCAGCGGACTTCCTGATGTTGCGGTGATCGTCGCCGATCAAAGTCAAAGCCAGGCCATCGGTGATCGCTCAAAGTCGGTCACGGATGCAGTTGAAAAATTGCGCGCCAAGCTCGGCGTACACAAAGACCTGGAAGTGCGGATTATCACGGTCACGGAAAATCGCGACCGCGTCAGCGATAGCGGCACCGCTCTTTTCGGACCGCTGGCCGAAGCCTTCGCCGATGTACCGCCTGATCGCGTCGCCGGCGCCGTACTGGTCACCGACGGCCAGGTGCACGATGTCCCCACCGGCACCGCCGCCAAATTGTCCTATCCACTCCATGCGCTGTTGACGGGCGAATCCAATGAAAAGGATCGCAAGCTCACAATCCAGCAAGCCCCGCGCTTTGGCATCGTCAACGAGCCCTTGAAATTCACCGTGCGCGTGGACGATTTCGGGTCTTCGACGCCAACCACCACTGGTCTCGAAGTGCGCATAGACGGCGAAATCGTTCTCAACCAGACCGCCAAGACCGGCGCAAGCACGATACTCCAATTGCGCCTGCCGCATGGCGGTGAGAATGTAATCGAGATTGCAGCAGATGCCGGCCCCAAAGAATTGACCCTGCTCAACAATCGTGCTGCAGTCGTTGCCACCGGCATTCGCGATCAGCTGCGCGTCCTGCTGGTCTCAGGCAAACCGCACGCGGGCGAGCGTACGCTGCGAAACCTGCTCAAGGCTGATCCCTCGGTCTCACTCATCCATTTTACCATTCTCCGTCCGCCGGAAAAACAGGACGGCACCCCCGTCGACGAACTTTCGCTGATCCCGTTTCCGACCCGCGAGCTGTTCGACGAAAAGCTGAGCCAGTTCAACCTCATCATCTTCGACCGCTATCAGCGGCACGGCGTCTTGCCGATGGCCTACTACGACAACGTCGCGCGCTATGTTGAAGCCGGTGGCGCGTTGCTGGTGACCTCAGGCTCGGAATTTGCATCCCCGCTCAGCGTCTACCGGACACCGCTTGCCTCCGTGCTTCCGGCAGAACCCTTGGACCGCATCGTTGAGCAGGGCTACAAACCCCGCCTCACCAGTTCCGGCATCCGCCATCCCGTGACCGCGGGCCTGCCCGGCGCCAACAGTGGTGAAGCAGCGCCCACCTGGGGCCGCTGGTTTCGTCTCGTACAAGCCTCGGTCCTCAGCGGCCAGACCTTGATGAGCGGGCCTGATTCCCTCCCCCTGCTGGTGCTTAACCGCGTGCAGCAAGGCCGCGTCGCGCTGCTGCTCTCCGACCATGCGTGGCTATGGACGCGCGGGTTTGAAGGCGGCGGTCCGCAAGCCGAACTGCTGCGCCGCCTGGCGCACTGGTTGATGAAGGAACCCGACCTCGAAGAAGAACGCCTGCACGGCACCATCACCGGTAATCGCCTCATCGTCACCCGCCGCACCATG
>JAWXBO010000099.1:0-2972 GCA_034440175.1 Alphaproteobacteria bacterium | reverse complement strand
GTCAGCGGCAACGAGCCCGATGGCACGGCGTGGGCGGTACTTGGCATCAGCTATCTTTCGGTGACACGGCAGAAGCCCTGCTGGATAGTCGATTGGCCGGACACGGTCAATTGCCCCTCAGGCCGGGCCAACTACGATTGCTGCAATGCGCTCGTTCTGCATTTCGGTCGAGCCATCAGTATAGTTGGCAATCCGCGCCGAAGCGAGATGGCGCAAAAACGGAGTGTCCTCGCGCAGGCCCGCAGCGCCCATCAACTGACAGGCATCCGAGATGCGTAGTACGGCCATGCGGGTTGCGAATTTTTTTGCATGCGCCGACGCAAGCGCCGCGTCATCGCCTGCCACAATCAGGCTAGCTGCTTTAGCTACCAACAGCCGCGCCGCTTCGGCGTCCGTTGCGATGTCGGCGGCCAGCCAGCGCCAACCCTGTTTGGCCGCGAGTGGTGCGCCGAACGCCGTTCGTTGCTTGCCATAGGCGATGGCCTTATCCAAACATGCATCGACCATCGCCACACACATTGCGGCGACATAGGTGCGGGCCTGGTTGACGCCTGCCATCGCGCGTCTGAACGCCTGGCCCGGTGGCGCGATGACTTCATCCGCGTTGACGCGATAGTTGTCGAGTTTGAAGCCCCCGGCACCGATCACGCCGCCGCCGCTGAGCTGCTCGGGCGTTGAGCGGGTGAACCCTTCGCGCCGTCCATCAACCAGGAACGAGCCTATGCCGCGCCAGCCCAATGCCGGATCGGTTTGCGCATAGCAAATGAAGACATCGCCAAAGGCCGCGTTGGTGATCCAGCCCTTTTCGCCCGTCAGCCGCCAGCCGTCGCCATCAGTGGTTGCCAGTGTCTTGATTCCACCAAAGTCGCTGCCGGCGCCTGGTTCACTTAAGGCGCTGCCACCAAAGCGTTCACCGGCAAGCATGGCGGGGACATAGCGCTCAGCCACCGCCCGCGGCAGAGCATCGGCCACATGCGAAGCCGCGCCTGCCGTGTTGGTCAGGCTGAAGGCGAAGTCGTAGGAGTGGCGCGACAACACCTCGAGCAGGCGCAGCTTGTCGTGAAAGCCGGTCTCGGCCCCGCCCCACGCCTTGGGCGCCTGAAATGCGAGCAAGCCTTGAGCCGCCGCAAGCTTCAGCGCCTCGACCTGCATTGTGCCTTCGCGCGCCCACCGGGCCGCATTGGGCGCCACAACCAGCGCCGCAAATCGCGCAGCGCGTTCGACAATTTCGTTCATGTCTCAACCTCAAGGAAGGATTCACACGAAGTCGCGAAGTTAGAAAAGACACGAAGCGCAGTATTTTGACTTTTGATTCTTCGTGTCTTTTCTAACTTCGCGGCTTCGTGTGAAATTCTTTTTTCCTTTATACCCCAAGCGCGTTGCGCGCGAACTCCACCGCCAGCTTGTAGTCGGGTTTGCCGTTTGATGCGCGGAACATTTGCTTGACTGCGAGCACACGCTTGGGGGTTTTGTATCCGGCGAGATTGTCGCGCACATGCGTTCGCAGCACAGCCTCGTCGAACACGGCGCCCTGCGACAGCTCCACGACCGCCGTGACCGCATTGCCCCATTTGTCGTCGGGCGCACCGACGACCAGCGCGTCTTCGACGCTGGCGTGTTGCTTCAGGACCTCTTCGACTTCTTCGGGATAGACCTTTTCGCCGGCCGTGTTGATGCACACACTGCCGCGCCCGAGCAGCGTGATCGAGCTGTCGTCGTGCAGCAGGCAGAAATCTCCCGGGATCGACCAGCGCTTGCCTTCGATCACCGGAAAGGTCGTGGCCGTTTTCGCGGAGTCCTTCCAATAGCCAACCGGAATATTGCCGCCGCGGGCTATAAACCCCGGCTCTGGCGAACCAGGTGTCACGGGCCGGTGATCAGGCGTAAATACGGCGACGTCCGCACCCAGCGTAAACTTCGCCGTTGCCACTTCACCGTCTTTTGTCGTCGCCGACATTGCAAAGCCAACCGCCTCCGACGAGCCGAACGAATCCATCAGCGTGACTTGCGGCATGTGGCGCAGCAGGCCGTGCTTGACCTCCTGGCTCCACATCACACCCGATGAGATGATCGAGACCATCGACGACAGATCCCAGCGTTCGGAACGTTCATCAAGTGCTCGCAGCATCGGCTTGGCGAAAGCGTCGCCGACGATGGCAATTTGTTGCGCCTTTTCGCGCGCCACCACATCCCAAAGCTCAACAGACTCGAAACTTGGCGCGTTGAGTGTGATCACGCAGCCACCCATGCACAGCACGCCGAACGAGGTCAGCAGGCCGGTGCCGTGCATTTGCGGACAGGCGGGAATGAAGCGGCTGCCCAGCCCAGTGTCCTTCACCAGGCCCGCATGTTCGGCGATGTTGGTTGGCACCACCGGCATGAGGGCCGGGTTCAGTTGCGTCTGGCGCAAATCGCCGTGGCGCCACATCACGCCTTTGGGCATGCCGGTCGTGCCACCGGTATAGAGAAACAGCAGGTCATCGGGTGAGCGTTTTATGTCGAGGCCGGCACCACTATGTCCCCGAATAAAGGACTCATAATCGCGCGCGAAAGCGGGCAGGGGGGTGCGATCAACTTCGACCTGAATCCAGGTCCTGATCCCCGGCAAACGATCGCGGATGGCGGCAACAACCGGTGCAAACTCGCTGCCATATACCACGATCCGCGCATCCGAATTGTCGAAGATGTAGAGAAGTTCCTCCGCCTTGTAGCGATAGTTCACATTGACATGCACGAAGCGGCCTTTGAACGAGGCAATCGTCGCCTCCATATATTCGGGCCGGTTGCGAATGAGGATGGCAAGCTTGTCGTCCGGCTTGTGGCCCCCGGCGATCAACCCGCGTGCCAATGCATTCGTGCGCGCTTGAAACGACGGCCAATTTGTCACCCGCCCGCCGTGAACCAGCGCTGGCGCCGTCGCTGGCATAACAGCCGCCACAGCATCGATGATGTCGCCAAAGTTCCAGACGTTC
>JAWXBO010000098.1:0-4039 GCA_034440175.1 Alphaproteobacteria bacterium | reverse complement strand
CAGACGCTGGCGCGTGACCGTTTTGCCGCTGACGACGTCGGTCAATGTTGTGCCGGTGCCGGTGAGCCCTGCCTGGCGCAGGCGGTAGGTGATGCGGATGGCTTTGAGCTGTTCGAGCGCCGAGCCACCTGCCGCCAATCTGGTTTGGGCGCGCACGAGCTCGACATCGCGCGCGGCTGCTGGCGCGAGAGCGAACACAATCAGCAGAAGCGAATACCAAGCGCGCATGGAAGAGCTGTGCCTTGTCTGGGGACGAGTGTAACAGAGTTTGGGAACTGACGCCTCCCACAAAAGGGCCCTCATCCGTCTCGCCGCGAAGAGGCGGCGATCCACCTTCTCCCGCAAGCGGGCGAATGGCTTGCAGTTGCTTACCTCTATGTCCCCTCCCGTCATTCCGGGATAGAAATCGTGTTGCCGCCGAAGGCCGCGTTTGCCACGATGCCGGTGCCTGAGAGGATGGAGCGTGTCAGTGCGGATTGTCCGGCGCGTTTGAGAGCGCGCGCCTGGAGGGCGCCCTGATAAAGCGCCAAGCGGGCTTTGTGTTCCTCGTCCAGTGCGCCCACCATGCGGCCGGCGTGGTTTTGCGACAGGGTTTCCAGCACCGACTCGCTTTTGGGGTCGATGCCGGTGGTTGACTGGCGGGCGCGCTCGGCTGCGGATTGGCGCTCTGCGTCAAAGCGCCTGAACTCTGCGTTGGCGGCTGCGACGCGGGCCTGGTGCTGGGCCTGAATTTGCGCGAGCTTTGCCTGATAGTTCGCTTCGGACTTTTGAGCCATGCCGCCGGCGAGCGACGAGGCCACTTGCAGGCCTGTCATGAGTATGGGTGCGCACATGTGTTTTCCTTTTCAATGCGTGAAGACGGGCCAGTGGATGTCGGTCTGGCCGGATGTGAACCCGTCCGGCTCTGGAGGTGTTGCGAAAGTGATCATCATCAAGGCGATGCGGGTGGCGCTGATGAGATCGTCGTTCTTCTTGACGATCAGACCGTTGTCGCGGTGGTAGTGGTCGAACTCGTAGAACCAGTCGGCGAGATGATCGAAGACCTTCAGGCGCGAGGTTTTCATGCGGTCGAGCATCTCGAGCACACCAGGTTCGACGCGATTGCCGCCTTGCGGATTTGTAGCGTGGAGCTCCAGAAGCTTGAGCCCATTTCCGGAGTATTGCTTCATCAACTGCTCGCCGCTGCCCTTTTCAGTGGCCAGGCCATCATGCGGCCAGGCAAACTTCAGATAGCTTCCCCATGGCCGAAGGGCCGCCACATGAATGACCGGGGTTTCGTGGTGCACGCGATAGGTTTGTGTGACGTAGACGCAGTCGGCGTCGCGATCCCATGCCAGTTTTACGGCGGCGAAAGGATGGTCCCAGCCGAAGTCGAGGCCGCCTATCTGGGGCCAATCCTCGGGAATGTTGAAGGCCTGGCAACGAATTCTGTCTGTGTCGACCGGGAAGACGCGGCCCGTTCCCATGAGAGGGACACCTTTGATACGTGCATCGCGTTCGTGTTCGGGAAAAACCGACATGATGCGGATGCGATCTTCTTCGCGGATGTGCAATGCATCTTCGATCGTCATGTTGATGTCGGCGCAGGTGACGCCGTCATTGGCGTCCATCAGGCGCTTGACGACGTTGCTCAAGCCCAGCAGGGGTGTGAAGGTTGTGTAGATCATGCCGCCCGTGGCGATGAGGCGGGCCAGAGCTTCGTTATAGATGTCTTCGGGTGGCTCCTCGTCGCACCAGATGACGTGCTTGGCGGGGCCTTGCCAGGCTTCGCGGCCCTGGTCGTAGCGCTTGAAGCCCAGCTTCGACGTGCCGCCGGATGCATGTTTCACCAGGACAATGTCGAGGAGATCGGCGACGCCGCGTCCGCGCTTGAGGTCCAGAATCGTGCGCTCTGGGATCGCCCCTGTTCCCCAATGTCCGAGCGGGCCCAGCAACGCGCGTTGCGGATTGTCGCGCGCGGTTTCTCCCGTGTCGCAAGCGGCCCAGGCGTCGATGGGGTGATCGAAACGCCGGCCGGGCCACCAATCCGGATACAGTCCGGTCAGATGCATGGCCATTTCCATTGCGCCCGAGAAGGTCTTGCCCTGCTGATTGCCTGCCCGCAGCAAACGCTGTTTGCAGGTGGCACCAAAGGCGTGGAACTCAGTCTGCTTGGAATATGGCCGGTACGCTGCGAGACGGTTGGACTCCCGGCGGCGGGTCTGTTCGCGTGTCAGCGCTTGCTGCAGCGCGGATAATTCCTGCGAGCTCAGTAAGGAGTTTAACAAGTTCGTCATCGGTGAAGTCCTCAAATGGGTTGCTTTCATGATCGCCGGGACGCAGGATTACGATCAGGCGCAAGTAGGTTGCCGGAAATTGCATCCGGACTGTTTCGATGGCCGCAGCGCCGTATTTTTTAAAGTCGGCCAAGAGTTGCTCGGCGAATTCTTGAATGAGTTGGGCGCGGGTCTTGTTGGCTTTGACCAGAGCGCGCCCGTTTAACTTTGCCACTTGCGTACTCCTCAGCATGGCGAGAGGGGAAAGTGCCCTCATCCGTCACGCCGCAAGTGCGACGCGCCACCTTCTCCCGCAAGCGGGCGAAGGGCTAACTCAAGCGCTGGCTCGCCTTTTGGCGGGTCTGATGAGGGTGGTTGGTGCGATGATTTTGCAGGCCGCTTCGTCTTGACGGATTCCTACACTATCCATCTACAGCGCCGAACATCGCCGAAAGCGCCGAAAAAATAAAGAACAAAATAAGAACCAAATTGTCGCACGCTATAATCAGTGCTTTTATCGGCTTCGGGCGCGATATCTGGTTCAGGCGGCGGCGCGGGCGGCGGCGGCGGCGCGCCAGAGTTCCTCGACCGTGGCTTTGCTGACTTTCAAACTCGAGAATTTCAACGGTGCCGCCGCTTTCCTGGTTTTCGCCGTTACAGGCCTGGTTTCGGTAAACGCGTTTTCGCGTCCGGCGAGGAACGAGAGCGGATCGAAACCGTTCGTCTGCCAATGCGTGGGCTCGATCGCGGTCCATGTTTGGCTGTCTGCGGCAAGGCCCCAGATCGTCAGCCTGCCTTCGGCTGCCTTCTCGCGAAATTCATCGACGCGCTGCGATGAGTTGGCGTCGGTCGGCGGCAGCCAGAACTCGCGCCACGATCCGCATAGGCTCCAGACAACGGCGTCGGTCAAAAACACTGCATCGTCCGGCAGGCCTGGACGGGCCGCCTCGGGTGCGGCCTTCTTGCGCTTAATTGTGGTTGCTTTCTTTTTGGCTGGTGCCGACTTCTTTGCCGGTTTTTTGGCGGGGTTCTTTGGAGGGATGCTGGCCGCTACAAGTTCGACAACAGGTTCGGGATCGAGAACAATTGTTTCGTCCATTGGTTCCGGCACATCGGAAACAGTCTCGTCAAGCAACTCTCTGGCGAGCTCAAAGGCCGCTTCAACGAGAGCCTCGCGTTCGGGATCGACAAAAATTTCTGCATCGGGCGTGGCGGTTGCCACTTCCTCCGGGCCCAGTCCGGCGGACTGAACCTCATCGAGAACCGATAGAACGGGGGCGTCTGTGAGTTCGATCTCGAACCATTCCTGCGTCAACCATGAATCGACCGGCACGGGCGCTTCTACAGGCGTTTCTTCCGTGACCGGCCCTTGGAGAAACAAGGAGGGGATTGGATCAAGTGCCATTTCCGGCTCAGGCTCAGGTCCGGGCTCAAGAGCTAGCGGCTGCTCAGCCTCAGGCAGTGGCTCCGACGCTGCGTCCATTGCGCGGCGTAACAGATCGATGGAGGCGTCCGGCGCCTCTACTGCATCCTGTTGCCCTGCCCCAACCATGACGGCAGCTGACGCCGGTAACGGACGTTTGCCGCCGAACATGAACCGAATGAAATTCCCCAATGCATTGCTCATGCGACTGAGATAACTGATTCGCAGCGTTATCCACCGGCCAGAATGCACTAAGATTCAACGTTGACGCGCGACGTGAGAAATATGCAACGACGCGACGTATCGTTTTGAACTTGACGCGATTGTTCAGAAATTTGATTGGCCTATACCTGCGGACGAT
>JAWXBO010000097.1:0-5697 GCA_034440175.1 Alphaproteobacteria bacterium | reverse complement strand
GGCAGTCACGGCTTGCCGTTGATCGGTACCGGAGATTGGAACGACGGTTTCAGCCGCGTCGGGGCCGGTGGCAAGGGCGAGAGCGTATGGCTCGGCTGGTTTGTCTATTCCACGCTGGGTTCGTTCATACCGATCGCCAAGCAACGCGGCGAAAACGCACGCGCGGAACGCTGGCTGTTGCACCGCGAATTGCTGCAGGTCGCGCTCGAACGGGAGGCGTGGGACGGCGACTGGTACCGGCGAGGCTATTTTGACGACGGCACGCCGCTGGGCTCGGGCATGAACGAGGAATGCCGCATCGACTCGATTGCCCAATCATGGGCCGTGCTGTCGGGTGCGGCGGATGGGGATCGCGCCCGGCGCGCGATGGCCGCAGTCGATGCGCTATTGATCGACCACCAAAACGGGCTCGCCCTGCTGTTCAATCCTCCGTTCGACAAGTCGCCGGTCGATCCGGGTTACGTTAAAGGCTATCCGCCCGGCATCCGCGAGAACGGCGGGCAATACACTCACGCCGCCGCCTGGTCGGCAATGGCCCTTGCGGCCCTGGGCGAGGGCGACAAGGCCACAGCACTATTCTGGATGCTCAACCCGATCAATCGGGCGCGTACCTTCACCGATGCGCAGCGCTACCGCGTCGAGCCCTATGTCATCGCAGCGGATGTCTATTCGATGCCGCCTCATGTGGGACGCGGAGGCTGGACATGGTACACGGGTGCCGCCGGCTGGCTCTATCGCGCGGGGTTGGAGTCCATCCTCGGCTTCAAGGTCGAAGGCAACCAATTGCGCATGCAGCCCTGCATCCCGAGTTCGTGGCCGGGCTTCGAAATTCGCTTCCAGCATCTCTCGGCGACATATGACATCGTCGTGGAGAATCCAAAGCGCATCAGCTCGGGGATCGCCGAAATCCTGGTAGACGGTAAGAAGCTCGCCGGAGCGCCCTGGACGGTTCAATTGATCGACGATGGGCTGAACCACAAGGTTTTGGTGGTTATGGGTTGAACAGCCCAACGGCGTCATCGCCGGGCTCTTGTCCCGGCCACCCAGTCGTCGCGTGTCCACGCGACGAAAGGACGAGAGAGCGGCCGGTCTCAAAGCACTTTTATGCCTCGCAGACGCGAGGCCACTGGGTGGCCGGGACAAGAGCCCGGCCATGACGGAGGAGGCGTGCGGTGTTGATGCCTATGATTTCGTGTATTCGTGCTTCAGGCCACTCGCAGACGGCTGGGTTCGAGATAGAAAAAACCCGGGAGGACGCGCTCCCGGGTTTGATTGAATCCGGCATCTGACTTCAGGTATAGAATATGTCGTACTGTACCTGGACGATCTCACCTGTGTAACGGTCGATGAGAAGCGCGTCGGGTCCATAACGTACCCAGATGTAGCCGGGCGGTGGCACAAACAATCCGTAGACCAGGAAGTTCGACAGCCAGAAGTTCTGTCCATAATATTGGCGGGGAAGGTGCTGGCCAAAGTTCCAACGCCGGTACGAATAGCCGTATGGTTGGCGATAGCTTCCAACCCGGAAGCGATGCGGCGCCTGGAAGTTGCGATGATATCTCCTGACGTCTGTGCGGCGACGATCATCGTTGCGCAGCGCCGGATTGCGATCACGCCGGTCATTGACTTGCTCGTTACGCGGGCGCCGGTTACCGTTGTCACGTCTGGCGTCATTGTCATTGCGGTTATTTGTGCGCCGCCGCTCGACGTTTCTTGGGCTTGTTTGCACGACGGGTTCGGCAGCGGGGCCTTGTTGCGGTGCCGCCTTGGAGCCCTTCTGCTTGTTCCGCTGGTTGTCACGATCGCCACGATCGTTCTTGCTCTGATCATTGGACGAAGCCCTGTCATTGTTGCGGCCTTGCGGAGCCGCAATAGCCTGCGTGCAGGCCAAACCAAGCCCGACCGCCAAGGCTGCGACTCGGGTCGCCGTAAAAATTTTCATAGTTCTTCCTTTCCGTTCTTTGGAGTAGGACAATTATCCTGTTCTCGCGGTGCCGCCGGAAAGCGCAGGCACCAGTGTGCCGGACACCACCAAAACGACCGCCATTGCGATCAACGCTGTCCAGAGCTCGCTGGCGATTGGCATTCCCATCATTGCGAGACTCGTCAAAAAAGCGCCGATAATGGTAAACACAAAAAACAGGGACGCCCACATAACACTTGCCATTGCACCCTCAATTGGGGGTGATCAACACCCCGTACTGAGTGGAACGAGTGGGCAGCGAAGAGGTTGCATGCAGGGTTTAAGGTATAGGCGCCAGCGCTTGCAGCAAGGCCGCCTCAACCTGGTGGCGCGAATAGGGTTTGGCGAGGACCGGATGGCTGCGATAGGCCGGGTCCACGCCGTCCACGCCGTAGCCGGTGGCAAAAACAAACGGGATGCTGCGCCGGATCAGTTCGTCCGCGACCGGATAGACCTGCTCGCCGGCCAGATTGAGATCGAGGATGGCGGCACCGAAGGCCTGCGTTGCAATAAGGGGAATGGCCCTGCCGACGCGCGAAACCATTGCCGACGTGCATCCAAAATCCTTGATGATGTCTTCCAGGTCAAGTGCGAGGATCATCTCGTCTTCGACGATCAGGATGTGCCGGCCGGCAAGCGGTGAAGCCGAAACTGGTGGATGATCGCTCAAATGGGCGTTACCGCAGGCGGCGCCTGCAGCGACAACGCCGATTCCGACGACCAATGACATTTTTCGTCGAAGTTCAACTTCGTCATCTGCGTTCTTTCGGACATAAACGTGACGGAGGATTCCGCCAGCCGCCCAAAGGACGATCATGTGTCTAGCAGTCTTAGGGCTCCCTCGCAAACGACGCGTACTCTGCGGTAGAGCAGCAAGATGGAACTTTTGGGGCTGAGCTGCGTTTACGTCTAAGTCGGAATACGCATCCAAGCCGCCCGGGTCGGGTCTGCAGGAGTTATCAATGGAAAGTAGATCGCAAACAAACGTGCTGTTGTTCATTATCGCAGCTGTTCTGGTCGCAGCCGCAGCCTTTTACTATTATGACAACTACTACGAACCTCGCAACGATGGACCGATGGAACAGGCCGGCGAAAAGCTCGACAAGGTTATCGACGGTAATTAATCACACTTAACAGGAGCAGCGCATGCCTCTCATTCAACTTGTCATAACTCTGGTCGTCGTCGGCATTCTGCTGTGGGCCGTCAACACTTACATACCGATGGATGGCAAGATTAAGCAGATCTTGAACATCGTCGTCGTCATTGCTGTCGTATTATGGCTGCTGCAAGTCTTCGGTATCTTCAGTGGCTTTGGTGATATGCGCGTGGGCTGAAGCCGCGCCTCACTACAGAAATTGGCGCAAACCCAAGGATTCGGAATTGCGCCGCCTAAATAATCTCGTTTCGTCTTCCGGATCGAGGAACCAAATACGCAGTCGCGTACTATCTTTGGGGTAAGCCAATCGCGGCAAGCGCGGTCAATAACGCACGCGAGGACTCCTTAAGAATGCCCCAAGATGCGAAAGCTGCTCCCGGCACGGATGACGACTTTCGCGCGCGTTTGCTCGAGCTCCTGCCCTATCTTCGCGCGTTTGCACACACGCTGTGCCGCAGCCGCGATGGCGCCGACGATCTGGCACAAGAGTCGCTTGCCAGTGCTTGGAAGGCACGCGCTTCGTTCGAGCCGGGAACGAACCTGAAGGCCTGGCTGTTCATGATCCAGCGCAATGCGTTCTACTCGGCGCACCGCCGCAAATGGCGGCAAGCCGATTGGGACGAACCGGCGATGGAGCGCACCCTGGTCACGGATGCCTCGCAGCAGAGCAGCGTGGAGCTCACCGACCTGAAACGTGCAATGGCAACGTTACCCGACGAACAGAGAGAGGCCCTGATCCTGGTTGGCGCCGGCGGCTTCAGCTATCTGGAAGCGTCGTCGATCTGCGGTTGTGCGGTTGGCACAATGAAAAGCCGCGTTTCGCGCGCACGCAACGCGATTGCTACCGTGATGGATGATGGAACCCGCCTTCCGCCTTCAAGCGAGAGCGCCAGCAGCGCTTACCAAGGCATTCTGAGTGAATTGGACGCCCTCTCAAGCCGCAAGACGGCATCTGGTGTATAACTGTACGCTCCGTGTCGAATTCCAGGAACTTTGATGCCTTTCACGAGTTGTGACTGGGAGCATCGGGCGGGACATCGCGTACCGCCTGCGCGCTTCGGGGTCACAGGTCATGGCAAAAATCGTAATCGTAGGCGTCATCGTTATCTGCGCCGCCATTGTTTTCGGTTACGCCTCGGCCGCTGCGATGTCCACAGTGATCGGGCAAATCGTCATCGCGCTTATTGCTGGATTGATCGTGATTAGTGGCGTCGTCGAGCGACGGACCTAACTATTCACGTGCCTCGTGGTTCCATTGTGGAACCAAACATACCTCCAAGCGTTGACTTCCTGAATTTGCACCGGTCGCGCAAAGCGCGTACGGACGAGAAACAGCGAGAGAGGCAAAACATCATGATGGGCTACAAGCTTGGGTTGATACCGGCCATTGCGGCACTCGCCCTTTCGATGTGCGCGACGGTCTCGCAAGCAGCGCATCCGCCGAGCGGCTCCTACCGTCAATCCTGTGAAGACATCAGGGCCAGCAGCCGCGTGCTCAAAGCCCGTTGCCAAACGCGCAATCGCTCATTCGTCCGGACCAGCCTGGCAGGCTACCGGAATTGCAGAGGCGACATCGCCAATAACAACGGGCAACTCGTGTGTCGCGAGATCCTGGGCGACATCACGCTTTTTGAGCATTCGTATTTCCGTGGACGCTCGCTCGCCGTCACTGCGGATGCTTCGAACCTTCCACGCTGGTTCAACGACATGGCATCGTCAGTCCGTGTGCGCCGCGGCGTTTGGCAGGTGTGCAGCGATTGGGGCTTCCGCGGGCGTTGCGCAACCATTCAACGGGACGTCGATAACCTGAACCGGATCGGCATGAGTGACCGGATTTCATCGCTGCGCCGCGTCGTGGCTCGCCCTCCCAGTGGTGGCGGTGGCGGCCAGTATGGCCCGCCGCAGGGCAGCTATCTGCAATCCTGCCGCGACGTGTCCTTTGACGGACGGTATTTGAGCGCTGCCTGCCGCGACCGTCGTGGGCGTTACGAGCTTAGCCGCCTGGATGTGCGCAGCTGCGAACGCGGCGACGATATCGTCAACCGCGATGGCGAACTCACCTGCGAGGACCGGCGCGGCGACGACTATGACGACGACCAAGACGACAATGGTGGCTACAACAACGGCGGTGGCTACAACAACGGCGGCGGTTACAACAATGGCGGCGGTTACAACAATGGCGGCAATGCGCGCCTGCCCCGTGGCTCCTACCAACAGACCTGCCGCAACGCGACCATCGACCGCGACGTGCTGCGCGCCGAATGCCAGGACCGCAACGGCAACTGGCGGCGGACTGGGCTTAATGTCGATAATTGCCGTGGCGACATCGCCAACGATAATGGCGAACTGAAATGCACGGGCGCAAGTCCGCCGCCCCAACCACCGTTTCTGCCACCAGGTTCCTATCAGCAAAGCTGCCGTAATATGGTGTTCGTGCGCGGCACGTTGTCGGGCGAATGCCGGAACACGGGCGGGGAATGGCGTAGTGCATCACTCGATACGCGCAACTGCACGCGGGGCGCCGATATCGCCAACGCCAATGGTCAGTTGACATGCGCAGGCGCCGCGCCACCACCG
>JAWXBO010000096.1:0-6274 GCA_034440175.1 Alphaproteobacteria bacterium | reverse complement strand
GCACTGACGCTGCCCGTAATCGTGGGATCTGCGGGATTGGGCGTTGAGACCGGGTTCTGGTATTTCAAGAAACGCGAGTTGCAAACGGCGGCCGACGTTGCGGCCTATGCGGGTGCCGTCGGAAAGCGCGGTGGTGCCACGTCATCTGAAATCGACGCAGTGTCGTTGAGCGAGGCCGTTGAACACGGATTTGAAACGGGCGAAGGCACGATAGATGTGAATGACCCACCGCTGTCGGGCACGCACCAGAATGCACAGTCGGTGGAAGTCATTTTGACGATGCCGGCTGACCGCTTCTTTAGCGGCTTGTTTGCACAGACTGAAGTGACGCTCCATGCGCGTGGCGTGGCGTCGTTCGACGATGGCGGGCAGGCTTGCATTTTGGCGCTTGCGCCCGAAGCGGCGGGGGCGGTTACGTTTACCGGCAATGCGTTGACACTGATTGATGGCTGCAATGTGATGTCGAACTCGCTAGCGGACAATTCGTTGATCGTGACGGGTTCAGCCGATGTGACTGTGCCATGCGTGCTTGCGGCTGGCGGGGTGGATGTCGACGAGGGTTTGACGCTGACTGAATGTACGGAAGCGCAGGCTAATGTTCCGCCTGCAGCCGATCCGTTTAATGCGCTGGCTGAACCTGCTGTCTCCGGTCCGTGCCTGGCATTGCCGAGTGGCGCCGGTGCGGCAACGATTACGCCGGGACGCTATTGTGGCGGCGGCATTCTGAAGGGCACCAAGACCTTTGCGCCCGGCGTCTACGTTATGGACGGCGGTACCTTCAAAGCGAACGCCACTGCCAAGCTGGCGGGCAGCGGTGTCACGTTCTTTTTCACAAATGGTGCGTCTGTTAATTTCAACGGCTCGGCAAATATTGTTCTGTCCGCGCCGACCAGCGGTGTCAATTCGGGGATGCTGTTCTGGGGTGACGACAGTAACGCGTTTAGTTCAAACAAGTTCAATGGAAATGCGACCTCGCAACTGACGGGTGCGATTTATTTTCCAAAGCAGGAAGTTGAGTTTCTCGGAAACTTTTCCGGCGCGAACGGTTGTCTGCGTATTGTGGCCTGGACAATCAAGTTTACCGGGTCATCGACGATGAGCGCCGACTGTACAGCGGCGGGGTTGAGCAGCATGCCGCTGCCGGGTGCAGTCACGCTTGTAGAATAAGGAGGTTCGCCATGTTGCAGTCTTTTGTTTCACGTTTCTCAGGTGACCGGCGCGGCGTGGCCGCGATCGAGTTCGGATTGACGGTGCCGGTTTTGCTGATCGCGTTGCTGGGCGTGGTTGATCTGAGCAATGTCGTCTATCAGCGTGGCGATCTTGAATCGGCACTGCGTTCGGGAATTCAGTATTTCATGAATGGCGGCGACGATCTGGTCAAAGCCAGGGAAGTTGTGGACGATTCCTGGACCCGTCGCCCGGAAGGTGCGGTGGTTGTGGCCGAAACATTTTGTCTGTGCGGCGAGGTTGTGCATGCCTGCAATGCGCTGTGTGACGATGATACATACCCGGTGAGCTACCATCGGTTGAGTGTGACGGCGACATTTCAAGGAATTCTGACGAATGACACGTACGCGTCCGAGCAGTCTGTGCGGGTTAGATGAGGGTGAGAGCGATGCGAAACTTGAGAGCGTTTGGCGCGGCGCGAGACGGTGCGTCGGCGCTGGAGTTTGCCATCATTCTGCCCGTGTTCGTCACGATGGTACTGGGCACGATTCAGATGGGTATTGTATTCTTCAAGGCAGGCTCCGTGCAGTTTGCACTCGAGGAAGCGGCGCGCGAGGTTATGGTCGATCCCGATATGTCCGCCAGCCAGATCCAGGTGGCGATCGAAACTCAGCTTGAGAGTTTGACCCAGCAAGAGGTCACAGTGACGTATTCGGTTGACAGTTCCGGCGCGGTTCCGGTGGCGCAGCTGAACGCCGTGTTCGACATTGAAGTGGTGATTCCGCTGATTCCCGGATTTACGCTGAACTTTGATGCAGAGACGCATATTCCGCTGTTGTCATAGGCCGGGCGCGGCCCGCATTTACCTTTTGTGCATCAATCCGTCTTGTTGGGGACAGTTTACCTGCCCTTGAGGGTTGAAGGCGTAGTTTGACGGCATGTGGGAAAAGATCAAGAAATTGTCGTCGTTTGCGCTTGGTATGGTGCTGATGGTGCTGGGCACAGTCCAGCTCTATGCCGGACTTGCGGCGGCTGTCACAGAAGAAGCGCTGGCCGCCAGCACCGTGTCGGCGTTCATGGTGCTGTTTCCCGGTGTCGTGTTTTTGTCATACGCCATGAAGTCGATGGAGCCGTCGCGCTTCATGCGTCCGGCCGCGGAGTTGTTAATGGGTGACGATGCAAAGAATCCAGACGGGAATGTCGTTCCATTCACTCCTGTGAAAAGCGAATCCACGCAGGGCCAGACGGTTGCCCGCATTCACATTAAATAGTTATCGCGGCGCCGCTGCTCGCGGTTAGCCAGGCGTACGCCCAGTGCCAAAACAACGCAGATGAATATTGTAATCGCGCCCATGTTCCAAATCTGGTCAGGTGCGCACGCGAACTCACCTAACGCGTTGCAGCTCGTCTTGCCGATGAAGTCCACGATGTCGAAAGTCATGACGCTTTTGCCCTCTTGCGGTTGAGAGCTGCGTCGCAAAAATGGTGCCACAAGCGCCCGGTCAATCGTCGCCCGTTGGTGATGTTATGCTGTTAACCAGTAAGAGTGTCAGCGCAAAAGCTAAAACCAGTGCGACAACGATCATCGCACCCGTTGGTAAATCGAATTGTGCCGATGCGAGCAAGCCTGCGGCATAGCCTGTTATGCCAACCGCATAAGCGCCGGGCAGTCTCCAGCTCTCGGTGAAACGCCTTGCTGCCAACGCTGGAACAATGAGACTGGCGAACACCAAATAGATTCCGACCAGCTGAACCGATTGTGTGACGACCAGCGCGAACAGGACGTAAAAGCCGATCTGGCCCAGCGACCCACTAAAGCCAAACCAGACAACGAGCGCTGCCGCGTAGAGCAGCGCGACTGGTTCAAGCGCTTCCGGCGACACCCAAAGAATTTGGCCAGCCAGCATGTCCTTCAAATGCTCGCCGCCGTGGGGATTGTTGGCGAGAAAGAGAAGCTCAACGCTTGCCGCCAAGACAAAGAGTACGCCGATCAATGCTTCCTGGACTTCGGGCCACTTCTTTTCGGTCCACGTCAGAAGCAGGGCGCCAATCAATGCAGCCGTGACGGCCGCGACCTGCACGCGCCAGCCCTGGGGTTCGAAGCCGGCGGCATTTGCAACTGTGACGCCGAGGCCTGCCACTTGGGCGATGGCCAGATCGATAAACACGATGCCGCGTGTAAGGACTTGCATGCCGAGCGGCACGTGGGTTGAGAGCTCCAACAGGCCGGCAAGGAACGCCGGTCCGAGGATGGAGAGTTCGAAATTGCTGAAGGTCACTATTTTGCTCCGGCAAGCAGACGCTTCAGCGTGTCGTCATAGAGTGAGAATAGGTCTTTCGCTTCTTCGGTTCCGCCGACCGTGAATGGCAGCATGATGGCGCGAGTCTTTGTCCTCTCGCCAATGAACTGCGACGCGCGGTCGCTTTGATAGGCGGCACGGATGATCATTTTGACGGGTTGGCGTTCGAGCGTGGTCAGCACTTGCGCCAGGTGACCGCTTGAGGCCGGAACACCTGGCTTTGGTTCAAGGACAGCGATTTGCTTTAAGCCCAGCCAGTTGATCATGTAGACCCATCCCGCATGTTGTACGGCGATCGGCGTGCCCTTGAGCGAAGCGGCGGCGGCTTCCCATTTCGCAAGAGATGCAGTCCAACGCGAGGTGAAATCCGCAAGTCGCTGTTCGTAGACCGGCGCGCTCGCTGCGTCGAGCAGGACGAAGCGCGCAGACAAGGCTTTGGCAACGATTAGAATGTTTCGTGCATCGGTTTGGATGTGCGGATTGCCCGCCGGATGAACGTCGCCTTCGGCGCGATCAAGTTTGGCGGGCACGTCGAGGAGGCGCACAAAGCTTGCTGCTTCGAAGGAGCCGGACGAACCAGCTTTGATGTTGGCATTTGCTGATTTCTGCACCACCATGGGCAACCAGGCGGTTTCAAGTTCAGCCCCGGTGCAGACCGTGATATCCGCTGCGCGCGCTTTGGCGATCAGGCTGGGACGGGCCTGGACTTGATGGGGGTCTTGCAAGCCGGTTGTTGCGGTATAAATCGAAACGTTGTCACCACCGAGTTCCAATGCCAGCGCACCCCATTCGGGTTCGCAGGCAAAGACGTTCAACGCGGCGTGGGCTGGTTGAGTGAGAGTGGCGCCGGCGATGACCGCTGCCAAAAATAAATTACGCATGGGTTGTTCCTTAAAAACTGTGCGCGCCGTGTGCGCCGATGGAAACGGTGTAAGTGAAGACGAGCTCGTCATCGGGTTCCAGACCGGCGTCATCGCGCGTGTATTGCGCGCGGAAGCGGCCGAATTCGGTGGTGCGATACTCGAGCAAGGCAGTGATTGCTTGCGGCGAGTATCCGAAATCATCCAGGACGCTTCCGGCAAGAAGGACAGGAACATCGTCCGTCTCGAGCCCGGCGTAGCGAACGCCGATGCGCCATCCGGGTATGAACTGGTAGACGCCCTGGACGTAGAACCCCGAGCGCTCATAGTCGACTGGAACGCCGTTGAAACTGCCGTCCTCGCGGCCAAAGAAATACTCTCCGGTCAGCGTCACGTTGGTTTGAACCGGGTTGCCGTCGGGTGCCCATTTGTAAACGAGACTGGCAATCGCCAGATCGTCGCTGCCGGTGAAGATGTCTCCGCTGGTGTCGCGATCAAGTGCCTTGGTGCGCAGATACGACAGGCCGGCCAGGAAACTCGAAGACTCGTCGATGTCGTCGCCCGCATGGACGAAAGCGGCAACCGTGCCCGCGCCATTGTCGTCCGCGCCGCCGGCAGGGAACGCATCGCCGCGAAACCACTCGGCACCGAACTCGAGGAAGAAATCCGTGGGCGCTAACCAACGTAACTCCACGCCATCATCGCCATATTGGTTTTCAAGCATGGCGCGATAGGGCAGCGGCGCATCGGAAAATTCCCAGGTATGGGCGTGCTTCTCGTTCAGATAGCCGATGCCGGAAAAGAACCGCCCCGCCTTCGCGGTGAAGCCCCAGGGCAGGTTGGTGGTCTGGATGTAACCTTCTTCAACCCCGATCGCGCCATCGCCCCCGATTGCGACGATCAGATTGGCAAAAAATTCCTGATCGACGTTGGCCGAAATCGCCACTTCGGATTCGCCGAGTGAAAATCCGCGATCACCACGTCCAGCCTCCTCGCCCAAGGCAAAGCCAGCAACGGTGGCGGCGCCGGGATCGTTCCTGGACATGGCATAGGAGCCATTCAAGATCACAGAGATCGCCGGATTAAACGCACTGGGCGATGCGGGCGCGCTTGGTGGCGGCGGAACGGGATCAGGTTGCACGGGCGTGCGTTGCTCTGCCTGCTGCAGCCGGCGTTCGAGGTCTTGAATTTTGCTTTCATAGTCGCCGCGCAGGGCTTTCATTTCCTGGCGCAAGGCGGCGATAGCTTCGTCGCTTGCGGCGTATACGGGTTGAATGGCGGTAAGGCCGAGCGCAACGGCGCATAGCGTTGAGGCTATAACTCTCATTTGGATTTCTCCACGAACTTTGCAAATCACGAATTGCTTTGAGCAATCGTGCCGGGAATTCTTGCGAAGTTAGCGGGCGGGAGGGGCGCGGCTGCGCCAGATGAAATAGAGCGCTTGTCCGGCAAACGAGCCGCAATTGTAATCGATGAGTCCGGCAGTGGTGAATACCGGTGGAACAAGCGCAAAAGTTCCGCCTGAAAGATAATTTTGCGCGGTTGAAACGACCTGGCAAGTCTGACACGGCGCTTGCGACGGACTGCCAGGTGCATTGCCATCGCTTTCGGACGCGATGCCTTGCGCGAGTGCTGCATTGGTCGCGAAGTGAAAATGGCCAGCGGCAAGCTGCGCTTGAGCAACAAAGGCAAAAAACAGTACAGCGACGAGCGCCTGCCGAAAGGCACTTCGACTTTTGCACTGGTCAATTGCCGAACTGATAGCTCGAGTCACTGTGGGTCAACCCGCCCGAATACATTGCATGGAATACAATAATAGACGGGTTGGCAGTGGTTTCGCAATAGAGAGCTTCTGTGGCCACAGGGCAATCGGGTGAAGGATTGTCGTGACAAAGGACTGCAGTGCTGAATCTGTTGTCATCCACTGAGTCGCAATCGGAGGACGAT
>JAWXBO010000095.1:0-41545 GCA_034440175.1 Alphaproteobacteria bacterium | reverse complement strand
CTCTCGCAGCGCCACCCTGGGCGCTGGATGTTCGTCTACTGGACGATCCTGGTCACCGGCGTGTTCACAATCACGTTGCATGGCTTCGGCGAGACCAACCCTGTACTGGGTGAACGCTGGTTGTGGGCGTTTCTCGATACGGGCTCGAACATCGTCGTCGCTTGGGCGATCGTGCTTGCGGTGCTGGCCGATTTCTACACCCAGAAAACCCAGGCATGGGCACGCCCGCTCGCGACAGTGCTGATGCTCGCAGGCGTCGCCCGGCATTTCTACGACCGCTACACGGGCGGCGCCAACCTGATCGGCTTCGGCAACTGGGGCGGCTTCAAGCCCGGACAAACCTGGCTCATCGCCTTCTCACTCGCCGCAACCGCGCTGTTCTTCCTCAAACGCAAAGAGATTGCGCCCAAGGCCATGCCCATTCTCGTGCTGACCACCGCGATTTTCGTGGCCGGCCTGCTTCTGGCGACGGCACGCAACGACAACATCGTCTTTCCTTTCTTCAGCCTGCACGCGATCTGGCACGTCGTTGGCGCCTTCGGCTTCATGGCGCTTTGGGCGTTCAACGACATCCGGTTCCGCAAGTGAATATCGACGCCTCTCTCGCGGGACGCTTGATCGCCGCGCAGTTTCCTCAATGGGCGGGGCTCGCGATCGAGCCGGTGAAATCCGGCGGCTGGGATAACAGGACGTTTCATCTGGGCCGGCACATGTCCGCGCGGTTGCCCAGTGCCGCGCACTATGCCGGGCAGGTGGAAAAGGAGCAGCGATGGTTGCCGAAACTTGCGCCTCATTTGCCTCTCCCTATCCCCGCGCCGTTGGCGCTGGGCGTTCCGGGCGAGGGTTACCCCTGGCCCTGGTCCGTCTACCGCTGGCTTGAGGGCGAGAGCGCAAAGAGCGCCCGTATCAGCGATTGGCGCCAGTTCGCAGGCGCGCTGGCGCGTTTTCTCGTGACACTTCGCCAGATCGATGCTGAAGGCGGGCCGCCACCTGGAACGCACAATTTCTTTCGCGGCGGTCCGCCTTCGACCTACGACGGCGAGACGCGCCAAGCGATTGCGGCACTCAACGGCAAGATCGATGCTGGCGCTGTGACCGCAGTGTGGGACGCGGCACTGGCGGCGGCCTGGCATGGCGCGCCCGTGTGGGTTCACGGCGATGTCGAGGTCGGCAATCTGTTGCTCCAAGACGGCCGTTTGAGCTCCGTGATCGACTTCGGGTGTTTGGGAGTGGGCGATCCCGCTTGCGATCTGGCGATTGCCTGGACGCTCTTCGAAGGCGAAAGCCGGGAGGCTTTTCGCGACGCGGTTTCGCTCGACGCCGCGACCTGGGCGCGAGGCCGCGGCTGGGCGCTGTGGAAGGCGCTGATTACGCTGGCCGGGTTGCCCGGAACAAATGCCAGTGCCGCACCAAGCGCCAGCCGCGTGATCGACGCAATAGTGGCTGGGTGACGAGCAACCAGCGTCACACAATTCGCGCCCCCGCAAACCCAAGATCACGGTGGCTGACCAAACTCCGGCTTTTTGCCGCTTGACGTTTATGTGAAAATTAGCATAATTTTGCCTGGATGGACGATGACAAAAAGCCAAGACCGCTGCTATGGCGGGGCGACGCCAGGAACGAGTTTGCGGCATTTCCCTTCGGCGTACAAAGCGAGATGGGCTATGCGCTGTTTCTTGCCCAAATGGGCGAGCGGCATCGCCAGTCTGATCGAACTGCGCGAGACACACGACGGCGGCACTTATCGTGCCGTCTATACGGTTCGCTACCGGGACGCCGTGTACGTGCTGCACGCGTTTCAGAAGAAGTCGAAGTCGGGCGCGAAGACGCCGCAACCCGACATCGATTTGATCGAACGAAGACTCAAGGCGTTAAAGGTGGAGCGTGAACGGCAATGAGAAAAGTAACCGCGGCGGCGAATGATCCCGCACGCAATGTCTGGCTGGCACTGGGTCTACCCGATGCGGAAGAGCATTTCCTCAAGGCCCAGCTCGTGCTTCGCCTCGATCGCACAATAACGCGCCTCAGGCTCACGCAGGCCCAAACCGCACTGCGGATCGGCGCGACCCAGCCCGAGCTGTCGAAGATCCTGCGTGGCAAGTTCAGCGAGGTCTCGCTTGAGCGCCTGATGCGCTTTCTGAGTGCGCTGGGCCATCGCGTTGAGATCAAGGTCGGAAATCCGCGCAGAGGCCGCAAGGGTGAGGTCATCGTCAACGCGCCGGGTGTGAATTAGAACCCAAAGGCTAGCTACGCACGTCGTGCACCTACTCGCACTCGGCCTTGAAGTCGTAGGAAACTTCGTCGGCGCTGGGGAGGCCTTTGGCCCAAGATTAGACCAGAATTCAGTGCGCGCGCAAAAAGGGCTCGGATTGTAAACGCCAAAAATCGGCCTATGGTTTGACCTGACCAAGCCTGCGATCAACCGCGCGCAACACCCCGGGAGGTAAACGATGGACACCGCACCGCAAGCCTCGGCCGCAGCGCCGGCGTTCATCGACAAAGGTTTCAGGCGCCACCGGCGCTATACGCTGTTCATGTTGACGCTGGTCTTCATGTTCAGCCACATCGACCGCTCCATCGTTGGTATACTCGCTGAACCCATCAAGGCCGAGTTCGCGCTGTCGGACACCCAGCTTGGCGTACTCACCGGATTTGCCTTTGCGCTGGTCTACGCCACGCTCGGCATCCCCCTGGCGCTGCTCGCCGATCGCTCGAACCGGCGCAACATTATAACCGCTGCGATCACCGTGTGGAGTGCGATGACCGCGCTCTCGGGTTTCGCCACCAACTACACGCAACTGGTGCTGGCCCGTATCGGTGTCGGCGTCGGCGAAGCCGGATCGACCCCGCAATCCCATTCCATGATCGCCGACCTCTATCCCCAGCACGAGCGCGCGCGCGCGCTCGCCATATACTCTTTGGGCGTCACCCTCGGCGTCACGTTCGGTTTTTTGGCAGGCGGCGTCGTCAGTTCGCTCTGGGGCTGGCGCGCAGCGTTTTTTGTCGTCGGACTTCCGGGGCTCGCGCTCGCCGTGATCTTCCGGCTCACGGTGCGCGAGCCCCAGCGCGGGCTGGCAGATGGCACATCACCCGGCGAGGCTCACGCGCAGATGCCTTCACTGCAGAAGTTGCGCGAGGCGGCGCGGTTCATGTGGCAGTCCGGCGCCTGCAGGCACGTCACCATCGGCCTGACCCTCACAGCAATCGCGGGCTATGGCGGGCTGATGTGGATCGCCCCTTTTCTTGAGCGCAGCTTCGCGGTGCCGCGTGCCGAGCTTGGCGCCATTCTGGGACCAGCGGCCGGCCTCATTGGTGCCGTGGGCACCATACTGGGTGGTTACCTGGCCGACCGCCTCGGGCGCACAAACCTAGGCTGGAAGGGTTGGATTGTAGGTTACGCAAAATTCGTCGCAGCGCCACTAGCCATCTGCGGATATTTGCAGGCCGACCTTTTGACAGCGTTGCTGTTCTACATGCCCGCCACTTTCTTCGGCGCGTTCTATCACGGCCCCGGCATCGCCATCATTCAAAGCGTAGCCCCACCATCGATGCGCGCGACCGTCTCGTCCATCTTGATTTTTATCATTTCCTTGGTCGGACTGGGATTCGGGCCGCTGGCCGTCGGCATGCTCAGCGATTTTCTCGAGCCCCTCTACGGCAAAGAGTCCCTGCGTTACGCGCTGATGTCGACGGCGCTGCTGAACATCTGGGCGGGCGTACACTACCTCCTCGCCGGCACAGCCTTCGCCCGCGAGATGAAAGCTCCGGTTCTTCAGTAACGCAAGTGTGCCTGGCGCTCGCCCGCCCAAGCCTGCTCATCCGGCAGTGTCAGCGCCTCCAAATCTTGCGGCGTCGCATCCTTGTCGTCCACCCACTCGCGCAACAGGGGCGAGCCGTTGATGACGTCGATCGCAAGTTTGTCCAATTCGTACTCATAGGGAAAATCGCGCCACAAGGGATAGTCCGGATACAGGCGCCGGATCGCTTTGAACGCCAGCGCCTGCACCCGCCACGGCTTGAACGCCGCGTGGTCATAATGCGCGGGGTCATCAGTGTGGATCTGCACGCTGTGGCACAGTTTGCCAACATGTTTGTGAAACGTCGGTTGGAACCAGCACTCGCGCAGTATGCAACCTTTCAACCACTCGGGCGCCAAAGCGTGCATGTCTTTCATCACGAGCTTGGCGTCGATTTCGGGCGCCCCGAACAGTTCCAGCGGGCGCGTTGTGCCGCGCCCCTCCGACAAATTCGTGCCTTCAAGCATCACTGTCCCCGCATAGGCACGCGCCATCCACAGGTTCGGCGCATTGGGGCTGGGGTTGACCCAGCTGCGGCTTTCCAGCGGCCAGCCAAACCCCGGCCCCGCCTCGGGCTGCCAGCCCTCCATCTCGATCACCCGGTAATCGACATCGAGCTTCAGCGTTTTGATAAACCACGATCCCAATTCGCCCAGCGTCAAACCGTGGCGCATCGGCATCGGCCCGGCGCCGACGAAGCTCTCCCAACCCTTGCGCAGCGTCAGGCCCTCGATCGGCCGGCCGGCGGGATTGGGGCGATCCAGCACCCACACTTGCTTGCGATGCGTAGCGGCTGCTTCCAGCACGTAACGCAGCGTCGTGACGAACGTATAGATGCGGCAGCCCAGATCCTGCAGATCGACCAGGATGACATCGAACGTGCCCATCATCTGACCGGTGGGGCGGCGGAATTCTCCATACAGGCTGAACACCGGAATCCCATGCGTGGGATCGTTGAAGTCCGGCGACTCGATCATATTGTCCTGCTTGTCGCCACGCATGCCGTGCTGCGGCCCGAAAGCAGCTGTCACCCGGATATCACTGCAAGCCGCCAGCGCGTCGAGCGAATGCGTCAGATCTCGCGTCACCGAAGCCGGATGCGCGAGCAAGGCCACACGCTTGCCCTGAAGCGGCGCACGCAAAGCGGGTTCGCTGAGTAGTCGATCTATGCCAAAATTCATAACCGATCCGCTACTGGAAGTTCATAAGCAAAGCAATCGGCATGATGAAAATCAGCTTTGCCCGGCGGATGCGCCAGCGCCCAATAAGATTTTTCGCCATTCGTCTCCTCGATCACCGCCGAGAGGCCCAGGCGCAAGACTGCATCGATGGGCAAGTCCAATGTCAGCAACACTTTCAAATCGTAATACGTGGTCCCGCTCTGTGTGCCCAATTGCGGATCGCTTGCTGCCTCAGCCACGCCCATGCCGCTCCTGTAACTGTCGAACCGGTAAGCGGCCCATTGCAAGGAAGGAGAAAAATTGAATTCGAAATATGCCTGACCCGCAGAGGCACGGACGAACACCTCAAAGCAGGTGTGCTGCCACAGGCCGTCGCTGCGGCCATGCTTCCCGAGTTCAGGCCAAAGCACGTCCCCAATATTGCCAGTCACGAAATAATTCAGCGCCAATGCGTCTGGCCGCGGACGCGTGACTTCAGCCTCAATGCGGGTCACGGCCTTGCATCGCGAATCCCGGTGAAGCTTTAACGTCTGGCGCACACTGGGCCTCACCCCTTATAGCAGCCCACAATCCCTGTGAATTTCGCTGCGTCCTTGCCTACATCTGCGGCGGTCTGCACCGCCACGGGAGCAGCACCGGCTTTCGCGATCTCGGGCTTTGCACCATCTGATTTCGCATAGGTCACAGCGTTGGAATCCAAAAACGTCCGCAACACGGCAGCCTTCAGCGCAAAGTTGACGTTCTGCGAAATATCGCCTGTCGCCTTCAACTCGCGCGCCGCGTTCAGCTTGGATGTGACGATCCCCGTTACCCGGCCCGACTGGTTCAATACCGGTCCGCCCGAATTGCCCAGCTGAATGGGCGCCGACATCTGGAAATACCGGGTATCATCGCGCAACCCCGACAGCGCCGTTACCGAGCCGCGTGTCAAATTCCCGGTGCTCGCCAGTTGCCCCAGTAATGGATAGCCGAACACGATTACATCGTCGCCGGCGCGCAATTTGTCGGAGTCCTGGAATACGGCCGCTTGTTTGGACTTCGTACTCACCCGCAACAGCGCAAGATCATTCATCGGATCGCTGGCGACAACTGTGGCCGGCGAAGAGCTGCCACCGTTCATCAAAAACGACACCGCACCACACTGCTGCACCACGTGATAATTGGTTACTACTGCGCCTGCCGTATCGACGATAAATCCAGTTCCGGTTCGCACCAGTTGGTGAGGCGCCTCGCTCTGCGCACCAGCAGGCGCGGGGCTTTGCGGTTGGGCGGGCGCTGTGGCTTGCAATTGCGACAGCCGCGCATGAGTCACGTCAGGAAATTCAAAACCGTCGCACAGGCTGACCAGCGTTCCCTGACAGTGATGGCTGGCTTTTTCCGAAGCTGAGCGCTCGATGCTACGCTGATAGAATTGCCGCGCCAGGTCCATCTCCGCCAACCCTTCGGCGGCCCGGCCCAGATAATACCAATTGAGATCGTTGTTGATGCCCTTGCGCTGGATCAGATCGGCAAGCTCTCGCCACTCGCCGGCCGCCAAATGCTCATAGGCGGAGTCACGGTAGAGCGTCCATTCGGCCGCCTCGATGTTGCCCATCGGCAGACTGATATTGCCGCCGCGAAAGGCGTCATAGCGCGCCATCGCTGCTTGATCGGTCTTGTTGACCAAACTCGAAGAGCATCCAGAAATCAGCAGAAATGCAATAAAACTTGATACCAGCCGCACGTTTATAACTCGCAGATTACCTGCCAGCGGCCCCCGAGCCCCAAGCAACTCGTTCATATATCGAATTGAGCGAGTGCGCTAGATGCAGATTGGGCCTTCACCACTGGGCGGGCTCTGCCTTAAGCGCACCCGCCCGCTCGGCCAAACGCAAAGTAAGCTCTGTATCTCTGCCATAAATGTCGGCACGGAAATGCACCAGGCCGCTGTGGTCGACAAATGCGGTCTGGTAGGTGATGACAACCGGCATCGGGTTTTCCAGCCCTATGCGTCTCGTTTCGCCGGCCCGAATAGCCTGCTCAATCTCTTCGCGGTTCCAGTCCGCCGAACCGGTCAACAACTCAACCGCCAACTCAAGCGGCCGCTCCAGCCGGACACAACCATGACTGGCCGCGCGCTCGGGGTCGGTGAACAGTTTCCGTGACGGGGTGTCATGCAGATAAACGCTGTAGCGGTTGGGAAAATCAAACTTGATCCGCCCCAGTGCATTTTGCGGCCCAGACTCCTGAACCAGCTGGTCGCCCGACCAATACATCCGGTTTTGAGTGAGGTAGTTCGGGTTACGGTGCAACAATGGTTTGATTTCGTTCTTGATAATCGAAGCCGGTATCGTCCACGTGGGATTCACGACGATAGAATCTATCGTGCTCGAAAGCTCAGGTGTCTCGTGTTTCGGCGCCCCAACGACGGCATTCATGCTCAAATGCGGTGTACCATCGCGAAACAGCACAGCCGTCGCCGCAGGCGCATTCACCTCGACCCGCGTCAAAGGCATATCGCGCAATGAAACCCGCAGCCGTTCAAGATTAAGTGCCATGAGCGCAATCCGCTCACCGACTGAAATATTCAGCCGTTCAATCGTTTTCGCCGTCAGTTCGCCATCGGATCGCATCCCGTTTCGCAATTGAAACCGCGCCAGCGCCTGGTACAACGCCTCATCAAATTTGGCTGAACCGGAATCCACAGCCAAGTCGCCCTCCAGCGCCAGTCGGGTTCGCAACTGTGCGAATGACTTCGACCGCCGTTTACTCTTGGCCAAGCTCAAAGGAATCTGTCCCCAGCCGCCCGCCTGGGCGACCGCGCGATAATTGATCAACGCTGCCTGTAGCCGGATGTAAGCGTCATAGCTGGGCGCCAGACTGCGCAGCCATTCGCCGGTTGAACCCTGATAAATTGCGTCGATCAACCCGTCGATCAACTCGCCATTGGGCCTGTAATCCGCGGCCTGATCAAGGGCCAACGCCGGGTCCCGGCTCAACCCGCGGCTGAGTATGATCGCATACTTGATCGCTGCATCGCTCAACAGCACATCGCGTTCGGCCGCTTTGTTCGGCGTTACTGGATTTTGCGGCCAATAGAGGGCTTCAGCATGAAACAATGACGGCTCGAGTCCGTGGTCGCCTGAAGCCCTCAAGACCTCGATCAGACCCAGCGCGCTGGCTTCAGTCCACGCGCAACCGTCCCCAAATGCCTTGTAGAATTGGCGCACTGTCGCCGCATCGATAGGCACCGAACTGGCAGGGCGCCTCAACGTGGCGTCGATATCGCCACAAGATTGTTCGACCGTTGCCTGAGGCTGCGCCGAGGCCGGGTCCAAAATCGCCAAAAAACCGGCCAAAAAAGCCGGTACCAACCAATTCAACTCAGGCTTGAACATTTACTCGCTTCCCAAGCATCCCAATTTAGAGAGTACACCACTTGCTTGACTCATTCTCCAACTTTGATCAGAGGCCGATGGTTCCCATCATCGCCTGCGAAATGCCCCAAACAACCCTGGTTTGCGACAAAAATCCGACATGATCGCAAACCAATGTGACCCCCGCTGCGAACTTGCGTATTTACTTTGATCATGTGCTAACAACGCGCGCGGTGTTTTCCTAAACTGATGCCGCCAAACTATTTTACCCTGGGGACCAACCATGCAGCGCCTGGTGATTGTTGCAGCCGTCATAATCGCACTCGTTTCGGCTGTTTTCTTGTCTGTTCGCTACGTCGGCCAGCAGATGCCGCGAGGCCCATCCGAAGAATTTGAAACCACAGGCACCACCGGCGCAACGCCCGGCACGCCAACCGGTGACACCAGCGCGACGCTGATCACGTCAAGCCCTGAAAAACCCGCCCCGTTTTTTGCTTTCCGAAGGCTGGAAGTCCAAACCTCGGGCGAAGCGCCCGAAGCCTGTTTGGTGTTCACCCGCAAGCTCGATAATTCCGGCGCCACCAAATACGAAGACTATTTGAAATTCGACCCTGAAGTGACATTCGCCGTGCGTGTCACCGAAGATCGTTTGTGCATCCAGGGTCTGGCCTTTGGTCAAGCCTATACGCTGGAACTCAAAGCAGGTCTGCCCGCACTCGCCGGAGAAAAACTGACAAAGGCGGAATCGTTCCCCGTCGAACTGCGTGACAAGCCCGCACTCGTGCGTTTTGGTAATGGGCTGGTTCTTCCGCGTGACACCGCTGGTGGCGTGCCCATTACGACGGTCAATGTCGCCAAGCTCGACATCAAAGTCATTCGCGTTGGCGACCGGTTATTGTCGCAACTGCAAACTGGCGTCGTCGATCAGCGCGAATTCTACGAATACGATCGCCAGGCCATTGAGAACGAGCAAGGCCAACTCGTCTGGGAAGGACAACTGCTCGTTCCCAACAATCGCCGCAATGACGAGGCGGTCACCCTGTTTCCCTTGCGCAAGGCTCTGCAAGCAACTCAAGCCGGCGCCTATCTTGTCGTTGCCGCAAATTCTGCCGGCAAAACCTCGACCGACGAAAGTGAAAACTGGAAGCCAACCGCCGCTCAGTTTGTGGTCAACACCGATTTGGCATTGACGACCTTCAAGGGCAAAGATGGCCTCAACGTCTTCGTCCGCTCACTGAAAACGGCCGAACCCGTCTCAGGCGTCGTGCTGTCGCTCGTCGCGCGCAACAACGAAGAGCTCGTGCGCGCGCGTACCGATGCTGACGGCCGCGTAAATTTCAGCCCAGCAATCACGCGTGGCAAAGGCGGCACCGAGCCGGTTGTCGTCATGGCCTATGGTGCCGGCAACGATTTCTCGTTCCTCGATCTGCGCAGACCCGCTTTCGACTTGACGGATCGCGGCGTCGAAGGCCGCTCAAACCCTGAGCAAACCGACGCCTACCTCTACACCGACCGCGGCGTCTACCGCCCCGGCGAAACCGTCAATGTCACCGCAATGGTGCGCGACCAGCAGGCCAAAGCGTCGCCAGATACGATGCTGACGTTCATCTTGTCGCGCCCCGATGGCCTTGAATCAAAAAAGTGGACCGAAAACAAACTCCAGGCGGGCGGCATCGCGTTTCCGCTCACCCTGACAAACACCGCGCCGCGCGGCAGATGGCAAGTCGCGGCCTACGTTGATCCCAAGGGTGAGCCGATTGGCCGTGTCGCCTTCGACGTCCAGGATTTCGTCCCGCAGAAACTCAAAGTCGAACTGAAGCCCGTGCAGAAAATTCTGCGACCCGGCCAACCTGCCACAATCAACGTCAGCGGCCGCTTCCTGTACGGCGCACCGGCGGCAGGTCTTGGTGGTGAAGGCACGATGACCATCACCACCGACTCAACGCCGTTCGATGCGATACCGGCACTGAAGGGCTATGTCTTCGGCAAGGTCGACGAAACCTTCCAGGGCACCCAGGTCACCATGACGGTGCCCGAAACCGATGCAGACGGAAAGACGCAAGCGACCGCTGCAATCGACGAACTCGCCGACACCTCATTGCCGCTGCGCGCCGACATCACAATTGCGATCTATGAACCGGGCGGACGCACGACCTCCGATCAGGTCTCGCTTCCCGTGCGCACGCGCGACACGTTGATCGGTATTCGCCCCGCCTTTGAATGGAATTCGGTGCAGGAAATGACACCGGCCAATTTTGAAGTCCTGGCCGTTGATGCCGAAGGCAAATCCAAAGCCGTGCGCAACGTCACATGGGAGCTCGTCTACGAAGACATCGACTATCGCTGGTATCAAGTCGAAAACGACTGGAAATATGAACGCGTCGTCAATGACCGTATCGTGGGAGGCGGCACCACTGACCTCGCTGCTGGCCAATCGTTCAAAGTCTCAAAGGCGCTGCAGTGGGGCTCTTATCGTCTCACCGTCGCCGATCCTGCCAGTGGCGCCGCCACCGCCTATCGCTTTTGGTCGGGCTGGGGAACCGGCGCCGAGAATGATCGTCCGGACCGCGTCGCCGTACTTGCCGACAAAGACGTGTACGCCTCCGGCGATACCGCGCGCATCAAAATCTCACCACCTTCCGACGGCAAAGCTCTGGTGGTCATCGCCTCGAACAAAATCCACATGACCAAATTGATCGATGTCCAGGCCTCGGGCACAACGGTCAACATCCCTGTGTCGGCGGATTGGGGCGCGGGTGCTTACGCGCTCATCACCCATTACCGGCCGCTATCGTCGGCGCAGTCGCGCGCACCCGTGCGCTCAATCGGCGTTGCCTGGCTCGCGGTCGATCCGGCACCACGCACACTCGCAGTCACGCTCAAAGCGCCAAAGAAAATCACACCCAATCTGAAATTGACCATTCCAGTCGAGGTCAAGAACCAGGGTTGGGGCGAAGCGGTATATGTGACGCTCGCGGCGGTCGATGAAGGCATTCTCCAACTCACCGATTTCGAAAGTCCCGATCCGAACAAACATTATTTCGGTAAACGCCGTTTGGGTCTGGACATGCGCGACGACTATGGCCGTCTGATCCAGACTGACCGCGCTGTCCTCGGCGAGCTGCGCACTGGCGGCGATTCCATTGGCGGCCGCTCGCTGTCTGTGGTTCCGCAAAAATCGGTGTCCCTATTCTCAGGCCTTGTGGCCTTGAGCGACGGCAAAGGCAACATTGTCCTCGACATTCCAGATTTCAACGGCGAACTGCGCTTGATGGCAGTGGCCTTCACCGCCAACAAACTAGGCCACGCTGACCAACCCTTGACCGTCCGCGATCCCGTCGTCGCCGAAGTCGTGCTCCCCCGCTTCCTCGCTCCCGGCGACAAAATCTCAGCCGCACTCAACATGCACAATGTCGAAGGCGCTGTAGGCACCTACACGGCCGTGATCAAAGGTTCTGGCGCCGTCGCCAGTCCCGGCGGCCAGTCAAGCGTTTCAAATGTCATGAATGCCGGGCAACGCTCGTTGATGCTGGTTCCCCTCGAAGCCCGCACTGCAGGTATCGGCAAAATTTCATTGAGCGTCTCGGGCCCGGGCGGATTCAAAGTCGAACGCTCGTGGCCCATCGAAGTGCGCGAACCGCAATTGCCGGTATCCTCGGAAGACACGGTGGTCATCCAGGCCGGCAAGGAAAACCGCATCGGCAAAGACCTGCTGGCCTTCTACAAACCAGGCACCGCGAAAGTTGCGGTGACAGTGACCGGCGGCCGCGGTTTCGACGATGTTCCCGGTCTGCTGCGCTGGCTAGATCGCTATCCGTATGGCTGTCTTGAGCAAACCTCCAGCCGCGCCTTCCCGCTGGTCTACTACAACGACATGGCCCTGCTCGCCAGCGTCAAACAAGACAAGACGATCAGGGAGAAGGTCCAGGACGCCGCTTACCGCATCCTCGACATGCAAACCTACGAAGGCAGCTTCGGCATGTGGAGCTCGATTTCGGGCGAAGCCGACACCTATGTCGGCATGTTCGCGACCGACTTCTTGATGCAGGCCAAGCAGCACAAATTTGTCATCCCCGAGGAAGGCATCGAGCGCGCCTTGAAATGGGCGCGCAAAGCGGCCGGCTCCGACAGCAACAGTGACCTCGCGCGCGCCTATGGTTTCTACCTGCTGGCCCGCGCAGGGTCGTTGAACCCAAGCGAGTTGCGCTATTTTGCCGACACGCGCGTCGAAGGCATGACCAACGCCTTTGCCTTGGGGTTACTCGGCGCCGCGCTGAGCGACGTCGGTGATCGCGCACGTGCAGCGCCGGCATTCGCCAAGGCCCGTGACATTGCCCTGCAGGCAACGACAGCCAAATATGTCCCCGACAGCCATTACGGCTCACTACTCCGGGACGTCTCTGGTCTGACGGCCATTGCGGCAAAGCAGGGTCACGCCAGCTTTGTCCCCGCACTCGTCAGCCGCGTGCAGGGCTTCGATCCGCGCTTGAACTGGACGACGACCCAGGAAAAAGCCTGGATGCTGCTCGCAGCCCACGAAATCGAAGACTCGACCCCGCCCGTAAACGTCGCCGTCACCGGGGCACCTGCCAACGCAACCGGCAAGATTTTGCGCTTCAGCCCATCCTTGGCGCAAATGGATCAAGGCGTTTCGATCCGTAACAACGGTCAGAAAGCAGCCTGGCGCATCGTCTCGGCAGAAGGCATTCCGGCCGCCATTCTGCCCGCAGAACAAAATGGCGTGACGCTGTCCAAGTCGATCTTGACCATGAACGGACAGGTCGCAAGCCTCAGCAACGTCAAGCAGAACGACCGCTTCATGGTCGTGGTCTCAGGCGTGATGGCCGACAATCGTGCCCGGTTAATGGCCGTGCTCGATCTTCTGCCGTCGGGATTTGAAATCGAAGGCGTGGTTCAACGCAAGGACGACGGCTCGACGATCTATCCGTTCCTGCCTGTGCTGGCGTCCTCGAACATTGCCGAGGCCCGCGATGACCGCTTTGTCGCAACTTTTGATATCGGCTCCAACTACCAACCCACCGATCCGAAAGAAATCGCCAAGCAGGTGCCGCCGTCGTTCCACTTCGCCTACATCGCGCGTGCCACCGTCAACGGCGCCTTTGTCGTGCCAGCCGCAGTTGTCGAAGACATGTACGCACCTGCGATCCGGGCCCGCACGAATATGGGACAGATGACGATTGGCGCTCAGTAAGATACGCAAAAACTACGGCGCAGCCGGCATTGTCGCCGGCTTCGCCGCAATGGGCTTGATTTTCGCCCTCGCGGTCTTTGATCGCATATTCCCCATCGAGCGTTCGCGGATCGAAGATCGCTCCGTCGTCGTCACTTCGGCGAAGGGAACGCTGCTGCGCGCCTTCACCTCCAGCGACGGCAGATGGCGCCTGCCTGTCAAGCCCGAGCACGTCGACCAGCGCTACCTGGCGATGCTTATGGCGTGGGAGGACCAGCGCTTCCGCAGCCACGGTGGCATCGACCCCATCGCCATGCTCCGCGCCATATACCAAATGGCGGCTGAGGCGCGGGTGGTCTCAGGGGCGTCGACCATAACCATGCAGGTCGCACGCCTGATGGAGCCGCGCGAGCGCACGCTTTATGCAAAATTCATTCAGGGCGCCCGCGCCGTTCAACTCGACTGGCATCTGTCAAAGGAGCAGATCCTCGAACACTACCTCACGCTGGCCCCCTTCGGCGGCAATCTCGAAGGTGTGCGCGCGGCCAGCTTTGCCTGGTTCGGTAAGGAACCAAAACGACTCAGCATCGGCGAAGCAGCCTTGCTCGTGTGCTTGCCGCAATCACCCGAACGCCGTAGGCCCGACCGCCACCCGCAAATTGCCAAAGTCGCCCGTGATCGCGTCATCGCGACCCTGGCTGAACGCGGTCTGATTTCCAGGCGTGACGCGAAAGAAGCAATGGAAGAACCCATTCCATCGCGCCGCCTGCGCTTCCCCTTCAGCGCCCCGCATCTGGCGCAGGAACTGTTCGCCGCCAACAAATCCGGCGAGCCCGTCATCACCTCGACCTTGAGCGCCGATATCCAGATCAAGCTGGAAGATCTGGGCCGCCGCGAACGCAGCTATTTCGACGACGACGCGAACATCGCCGTCGTCGTTGTCGACAATGCGACGCGCAATGTCCTGGCCTACATGGGTGGCGCAAATTTCTGGTCACACGCGGGCCAAGTCGATTTGGCGGTGGCCTCGCGCTCGCCCGGATCGACACTCAAGCCGTTCATCTACGGCATGGCCTTCGATGAACTCATCGTTCACCCGCAAACCTTGATCGACGACAAACCGACCATGTTTGGCGACTACGAGCCGCGCAACTTCGACCGCGGCTTTCAGGGCACCGTCTCGACTTCAACGGCACTGCAAATGTCGCTGAATGTGCCGGCCGTCGCGTTGCTGGATCGCGTCGGCCCGTTGCGCTTTGCCGCAAACTTGCGCAATGCCGGAGCGCACCTCTATTTCTCGCAAAAAGGCGCCTTGCCGTCATTGCCGATTGCGCTCGGCGGGGTCGGTATTTCATTGCGCGACCTGACAATGCTCTACACCGCCATTCCCAACGGCGGCGAAGTTCACGCGCTCAATGTCGTTGCCAACACCAAGAGCGCAAGCAGCGGCCGGCTGTTCAGTCAGGCCTCGGCCTGGTACCTGAACGATATTCTGAAGAACGCAAATCTCCCCGACGGCTGGTCGATGGGGCAGGGTATAGAGCGCGCGCGTCCCATCGCATTCAAAACCGGAACGTCCTACGGCTATCGCGACGCCTGGGCTGTTGGTTTCTCAAAGCATTTTACTGCCGGCATCTGGGTTGGGCGTGCTGATGGATCAACCAGGCCTGGCCACATCGGCCGCAATGAAGCAGCACCTGTCTTGCTCAAGGTGTTTGACTTGCTTCCATCCGAAGGCCGCGCGCCCTCACCGCCACCCGATGGCGCTTATCTGGTGCAGAATGCCGAACAACTTCCACCCGCCCTCCAGCGCTTCAGATCCAACTCGAGACTAGCCGCCGGACTAAAACGCGTGCAACCGCCACGCATCTCGTTCCCACCCAACGGCGCAACAGTTTCAATCGAAGATCTCAAGAAACCCGACCCATTGCCGCTCAAAGCCCAAGGAGGCCGCGCCCCGCTGCACTGGGTCGTCAACGGCACGCCGCTTGAAGCTGGCGCCAATGGCCGGTGGACACCCGACAGCGAAGGCTTCGCGCAAATCACCGTCATCGACGCCGACGGCCGAAGCGACACCTCCCAAGTCCGGTTGAAGGTGGAAAATTGACAGACAGGTTGCAGTCTTTCATCTGCCCCCGCTTGCGGGGGAAGTCCCTGCGCAGCGCAGCTGCTGCAGGGGATGGGGGTCAGTCACGACCGCGCCACTTCCCCCCATCGTCTGCAGCAGCTACGCTGCGCAGCCACTTCCCCCGCAAGCGGGGGCAGACATCCGTCCATCGTTCTGGATACACCGATGCACTCCGCCCCGCCGCCAAACGGCCATTGGCTTGAAAACTTGCGGTCTCGATTTGCGCCGGAAGATAAAATTACCGGCGTCACGACCGAGGCGGGCCGCCGCCGCGCGATCACGCTGCTGTTCGTATGCCTGATCGCCAATGGTATCGGCCAAACCCTGATGTTTGCCATTCTGCCGCCGCTTGCCCGGGATCTGGGGCTCAGCGAATTTCAAGTCGGTTCCATCTTCGCCGTCTCGGCCACCATCTGGGTTTTCTCGTCTGCATATTGGGGCGCGCGCAGTGACACATGGGGCAGGCGTCCGGTTATACTGATCGGTCTTGCGGCCTTTGGCATTTCTACGCTGGCATTTGCCAGCGTCATGCTGTTCGGACTTTGGGGCCTGCTCTCGCCGCTTGCGACCTATGTTTTGTTGGTGGCCTCGCGTTCGGTTTTCGGCATTTTCGGTTCCGGCGCCTATCCGGCGTCGCAAGCCTACATCGCGGATCGCACCACCGCGGAAGAACGCACCGAAGGCATGGCAACGTTGAACGCGGCGTTCGGATTGGGCGCAGCCGTGGGCCCCGGCATTGGCGCCGCACTCACAATCTTCGGTGTCGTCACGCCGATATTTTTCGTCGGCATTCTGGGATTGTGTTCGGCTATCGCAATTTTTCTTCTGTTGCCCGAGCGCTCGGCACCGCACAAACGCGAAGTCGTTAAGCCCTTGTCCTGGCTCGATCCGCGCGTGCTGCCCTTCGTCGTCTTTGCCGTCGTGCAGGGGACCGCAGGCGCAATCCCCATCCAGACCATCGCCTTCATTATTCGCGATACACTGCATTCATCGACAACCGACACGCAGCAGCTAACCGGCGTTGCCTTAATGTGTTCGGCAATAGCATCGCTGTTCGCGCAATTCGTGCTCGTACAACGATTCAAGCTCAGGACACGATTTCTGATCTACGCCGGTATCATCATTGCATTGATATCGAACATCATGATCATTCTTGTCGTAGTCGCGCCGAACTATGGTTTGATCGCATTCGCACTTGTTTTATCGGGGCTTGGCTTCGGCATGTTGCGCCCGGCGTTTGCAGCCGCGTCGTCGCTGGCCGTTTCTCCCGACGAACAGGGAGCCGTCGCCGGAATCACTGGCGGCGCAGGAGCATCCGGCTTCATCTTCGCGCCCCTCATAGGCAACGCCCTTTATTCGCTCAACCCGGCGCTGCCCTTCATACTCGGTACCGTGCTGATGATGGGCCTGCTTGCCTACATGCTGACCAGCAAATCCCTGAAAGACGCCATCATGCGCGACAACCAGGACGTGGCGCCACCAGGTCCACCGGCGTAACTTTCAGTTTGCCTGCCGCAAACTCACGAGCAGTGCAATATTGGCAAACCCATCAGGCGGCAAACCTGCTTTGCGTTGATAGCTGCGAATGGCCTCTCGCGTCTGCTTTCCAATCACCCCATCAGGCTCACCAACATTATAAGACTGGCGCGCGAGCAGAGTTTGCAGCTCAACCCTGTCGCTGCGTGAAAGGATCGGTTGCTCGCCACGCGGCCAGGGCGTGATGAACGACCCGCCGCCATCCAGCCGGCGCGACAACTGGCAAATCGCCAGCGCATAAGAGATGGCATTGTTGTACGCCAGCACGACTTTGAAATTCGGATAAGCGATAAAGGCAGGACCCTTGTGTCCGGCAGGCACAAGGATGGCCGCCGGCGCATCCTTGTTCAAACCTGAACGCTTGCTCAGCGAGCGCCCATTCATCAATGTCACCGCCAGATCCGACCACTCGCGAACCGGCTTTTCAATGGAGATGTCGGCATTTGCATAGTCGAAGCCGGGTGGAAGCCGCACTTCATCGAAACACGGCGCCCCTTCCTGCCAGCCCTTGCTCTCCAGATAATTCGCCGTCGAGACAAAGACGTCTGTACGCGTGTGCCACAGATCGCGCCGCCCATCGCCATTCCCGTCTTCAGCATACTGAAGAAACACAGTTGGAATGAATTGGGTTTGCCCCATCGCGCCGGCCCATGACCCGATCATCCGGCTGGCTTCGATGTCGCCGGACTGAATGATCCTGAGAGCGGCGATCAATTGTTCGCGTCCGAATTTTACCCGCCGCCCCTCGAAAGCCAGCGTTGCCAAAGCCTCAACAACATTGAAGCCCCCGAGGTTGCCGCCAAAATTACTTTCCAGCCCCCAAATAGCCGTAACAATACTGCGAGGTACCGCGTGTTTACGTTCTGCGCGCGCCAGCGGCTTGCGGTTTTGGCGCAACATGGTCCGGCCCTTGGACACCCGCTCCGCTGACACCGCTCCATCCATATAGTCCCAGATGGCGCGGCTGAACTCGGGCTGATTCTCATTCAATTCGATGACCCGCGGATTCAGGCGCACAAACTTGAAGGCCAGGTCCAACGTTTGTGCGCTGATTCCAAGGCCCAGAGCCTCAGTCTTGAATGTTTCCACCCAGCGCGAGAACTCCGCGCTGCGGTCTGGTATGTTGTCGGGCACTGGCTCGGACATGCGCACAGTGGGCTGGGCGCTTGCGACATTTGCGCTCAGGATCAATGGCAAAAAAACCAAAGCTGTCGCCATTAGGCTTACACGGGCAATACACAACACGGAGCGCACCTCATACATCACCAAGCGATGCCACGATGTCGGGCCAAAACGCAAGGTAATCGGCCACAAGGTTGCGCCTTTGCGCATTGACAACGCTTGGGCGCCACACTATTGCTCCGCCCCTCTAATTTGGGGCCGGAAAAGGCCGCCGTCGCGGGTGAAGCCAATGAAAATCAGGAATTCGTTAAAATCGCTCAAAGGCCGCGACAAGGACTGCCGTGTGGTTCGCCGCAAAGGCCGTGTCTACGTCATCAACAAGAAAAATCCGCGCTTCAAAGCCCGCCAAGGCTGAGTCTCCAGGGTTTTTAACGGCAATTTGCCTAGCGCTCATGCGCCGGGATGCAGATACTCGCTCGCATGCAAATGCCGCCCCCCGATGCGACCATTTTGGCACGGCGCGCCGCCATCATAAACGGTCTGCGCGGGTTGGTGCCCGATGGCGTTGTCGGCGACACCGAGGCGCTCGCAGCCTATGACAGCGACGCTCTCACCGCCTACCGCCAGAAACCTCTCGCCGTCGTGCTGCCGAAGTCGGCTACTCAAGTCAGCGATGTATTGAGATTTTGCTCCTCGAACCATGTGAAAATCGTTCCCCGCGGCGCTGGTACGTCTCTGTCGGGAGGCGCATTGCCGGTCGGTGACGGCATCGTTCTGGGTCTGTCGCGCATGAACAAAATTCTCGAGATCGACCTTGAAAATCGCTGCGCGGTCGTCGAACCAGGTGTCACCAATCTGGCTATCACCCGCGCCTGTGAAGCCGATGGCTTTTACTATGCACCCGATCCCTCGAGTCAAATCGCGTGCACAATTGGTGGCAACGTCGCCGAGAATTCCGGCGGCATACACTGTCTCAAATACGGGCTGACGACGAACAACCTGATGGGCATTGAATTTGCGCTGATCGACGGCACCAGAATTCGCTTTGGCGGCAAGGCGCACGATTCAGGCGGCCTTGATTTCCTGGGGCTCATCACCGGCTCGGAAGGTCTGTTGGGCGTCGTCACCGAAGTCACCGTGCGGCTGAGGCCCAAACCGCCAGCAGCCCAGGCACTCTTGATTGCCTTTCCCACAATTGAACAGGCGGGAGCCTGCGTCGCCGGGATCATCGCCGCCGGGATTATTCCAGCAGCGATGGAGATTATGGATCGTTTCGCGATGGATGCCATCGAGGCGCATTTGGCGCCAGGCTATCCTTCCGCCGCAGGAGCGATCCTCATCGCCGAAGTTGATGGCGTGGACATCGAAGTTCTGGCAACGGCGGTTGACATCGAAAATGTGGCGCTGCGTAACGGCGCCCTCTCTTGTCAAAAGAGCACCTCGGATGCCGAACGTGATCGCATTTGGGCGGGCCGCAAGGCTGCCTTCGCCGCCGCAGGCCGCATTGCCCCCGACATGCTGTGCATGGATGGCACCATTCCACGCCGCGAATTGGCTGCGGTTCTCAAACGCATCGGCGAAATGTCGACGGAGTTTGGACTTCCCGTCGCCAACGTCTTTCACGCGGGCGATGGCAATCTTCATCCCCTCATCATGTTCGATGTGATGAAAACAGGCGATCTCGAACGCGCTGAAGAATTTGGTGCCGCGATTTTGAAACTCTGCGTTGACGTCGGAGGGGTCTTAACTGGCGAGCACGGCGTGGGCGTCGAAAAGCGCGATCTCATGCCTCTCATGTTCGAGCCCATCGATCTTGCTGTGCAAGAACGCGTGAAATGCGCCTTTGATCCAGGCGCTCTGCTCAACCCCGGCAAAGTATTCCCCTCACTCTCCGCCTGTGTCGAAGGCGGCGCCATGCATGTGCACGGCGGGCGATTGCCATTTCCCAATTTGCCAAGGCTTTGAGGGCGCAAGGCGTGACAGTCGAAAATCCTCGCACGGAGCAGCAAACACTCGAGATTGTTCGTCAGACCTTTGAGTCAAACGCGCCGCTCGCAATCGAAGGTCATGCCACAAAGCTTCAGCTTGGCCGGAAATCAACCGCGACGCACGTGCTCAATCTTTCCGGACTAACTGGCATCACACTCTACGAGCCGGAGGAAATGGTCATCACCGCGCGTGCGGGGACACCTCTCGCAGACATCGAAGAAACGCTGGCGCGCCACGGTCAGTGCCTCGCGTTTGAGCCGGGTGACGTCGCAGAACTTTGGGGCGGCACAAGTGGAGCCGCAACGATTGGCGGCACGATCAGCGCAGGCATATGTGGACCCCGCCGTTTTTCAGCAGGCGCTGCCCGCGATCACCTTCTTGGTTTCACTGGCATCAACGGCATGGGCGAGCGTTTCAAGGCAGGCGGAAAAGTCGTCAAGAACGTAACCGGTTACGATCTGCCCAAGCTTGCGGCGGGGTCATTCGGAACGCTGTTCGTCATGACGGAAGTGACCTTGCGTGCCGTCCCGCGCGGATCAACAGCAGCGTATCTCTCCATCGAGGGACTGAGCCCCGAAGCCGGACTCAAGTGTCTGCGCCGCGCCGCCGCATCGCCGCTTGATCCCACAGGTCTTGCCTATCTTCCCGCCATGACGGCATCGCGCCTCACAGGCAAGGCGCACCCGGTTGCAATTTTTCGCCTGGAAGGGCAGGCGAGTGGCGTCGCCGCACGCGCCACAGAATTGTGCCGCACGTTGGGGGAGGGCGCGAGCACTCTTGATAATGCTCAGGGTGCCAAAATCTTCCACGCCCTCACGCGCATAGCGCCATTGTTTTCAGACGCGGGCGAGCTGTGGCGCCTATCCATTCCTCCTGCCAACGCCACAGAAATGCTTGCCGCTCTGTCACCCTCCTCATGGGCCGCAGATTGGGCTGGCGGGTTGCTGTGGTGCGAAACGAATGCGGCGCAAATTCATACGCTCGCCAAAAAAGCCGGTGGCCATGCAACTCTTTTTCGCAAACCATCAGTGTGGCCTGACAGCAGCGAGGTGTTCCCGCCGCTTGATCCGGCAACCCGCGCGCTAACCCTGCGCCTCAAAGATGCGTTCGATCCGGCTCGAATCCTGAACCCCGGACGTATGTACAAAGACATGTGATCGATGCGAACAAATTTCACCACTGCACAATTGACCGATCCGCATCTCAAGGCGGTTGAAAAGCAATTGCGCGCTTGCGTCCATTGCGGCATCTGCACGGCGACCTGTCCGACCTATGTGTTGTTGAGTGACGAACTCGACGGTCCACGCGGCCGCATTCAGCTCATTCAAAACATGCTGGAAACAGACAGCACACCAAGCGCGAAAGTCATCACCCATATCGACCGCTGCCTGTCGTGTTTGGCCTGCGTCAGCGCCTGTCCATCAGGCGTCAATTACCCCCGCCTCATCGATCAGGCCCGGTCCCACATCGAAAAAAAGGCATCGCGCCCAATCGCCCAACGTCTCTTGCGTTGGGCGCTGGGACAGATTTTACCGCGGCGCTCATTGTTGCGCCCAATGCTGAAATTGGGCCGTCTCAGCGCTTGGCTCGCTCCGCTGATGCCCCAGCAACTGCGCGTCCTCGCAGTGACCGCGTCGAAACTGCCGCATCCCCGCCCCGAAGAATCAATAACTCAAGAAGCGCAAGCGGGCCGGCGAGTGGCCCTGCACAAGGGTTGCGTCCAGGAAGTGATCGCCCCGCAAATCTCAGCCTCTGCCATACGCGTTTTGCGCCGTCACGGATTTGATCCAGTCGTCGTCGAGGGGTGCTGCGGCTCGCTGAACCACCACCTCGGCCAGACTGCGGCTGCTGACCGTCACGCAAGGACTCTGGTGTCTGGCATTTCAGCTCTGGAACAGCAGGCGCCCTTCGAGGCTATAGTCACAACGGCATCGGGTTGCGGCGCCACAATGCGAGACTACGGTTTTCAGCTCGAGGGACAGTGCGCCAACGCCGCAAAGACTGCCGCGCGTACCCACGACATCATGGACATGCTCCGGGACGTTCCGATGCAGGCAAGTCTGGCCCACAAAGGGATACGCGTCGCCTACCACGCGCCGTGTTCGCTGGTTCATGGCATGAAGCAGCGTCCAGCGGCCCCAGACATCTTGCGCAACCTTGGTTTTGAAGTTGTCGAACCGCGCGACACGTTGTGCTGTGGTTCTGCAGGCGTCTACAATGTCCTCGAACCCGAAATCGCCGGGCAACTGCAACGCCGGAAGGCCGGGTCACTCCTCGAGCTCAAGCCTCAAGTCATTGCCACCGGAAACATCGGCTGCCTCGCGCAAATTGCAGCCGCCGTGAACGTGCCCGTGGTTCACCCGATTGAACTCGTGGACTGGGGTACTGGCGGCCCAAGTCCTCACTAGCGTTTGAGTTTAGCCAGCACACGGCGCGCCACCGCCCGCCCGTTTTCATAGGCACCGTGCACGGTTTGCGCGGCCTTTTCCGCAAGAGCTTCGCCCGCCAAAAATATGCGCTCACCTATTGGAGAGGCCAGCACATCGCGTGCATGCGCGGCGCCAGGCCGAGCGGCGGCATAGGCTCCAAGTGTCAGCGGATTGCTGCCCCAATCGCTGTTCGCGCCAAAACGAAACCCACGATCAGCCTGCGCGCCCAGTAAGGCTCTCAGGTGCTCCAGCGCGAAAGACACGTGCTCGGATTTTTGTCCGCGCGACAGGCTCCACGCGACCGATCCCCCACACAGGCAAATGACCACCGGGGTACCGAACGGACGTATCAGAAAAGTAACACCGTGTTGATCCTCTGACTGCGAAACAAGGATAGAATTGTCTGGAAAATGCAGTGCCGGACTGCCGCGCGCGAATCCCAACGCGATTTTGGTCACAAGGCCCATCTGCATTCCGCGCAGTGCAACTTGAACTGCAGCTTCAGTGGCCGGGTCAAAACTTATTGAACCGGCTGACAAGACGCCCAAAGACACGGTCACAATAGCGGCCTTGGCGGTGATTGGCCCCCGGTCCGTCACCGCCGTAACCGTGCCGCGGGCACCTGTACGGATCGCCCGCACCCGTGTACTGACGGAAATCGGCAGGCCCGAACCAAGCCGTGCAACCAGCGTCCCAAGTCCTTCGCGTACCAGCCGTGCAGGCTCGGCCTCATCGCGCTGAAACCAGTCTCGGACCGACATGTTTTCCATATCGACACCCATATCGAGCGGGCCGATCTGCGAAGATGCCGCTCCAAGCCATGCCTGTGCGTCCGCATCCAGCGCAGGCACGACAACGGTGTTGGCCGCGCGATCCGCTTCTTCTTCTGCGGCCTCGGCGATGGCAAGACTCAACCCGTCAAACGCGCGCTCGTAGGCCCGGTTCGCGTGAGGGGACACCATGCTCCCATTCGCAAACAAAAGCTCCTTGGGGTTATGCATGATTGTCTGAAACCCAAAGAGCTTCGCAAAACCCGTCAGCGAATTGCGCTCCGCATTTCGCAACCAATGCGCGCCAAGATCCAGGGCCACTCCAAATGTCGCGGTGTCTGTGTAGCAACGCCCGCCGATGCGTGGCGCTGCTTCGATCACTTGTACGCGCTTGCCGCTATTCACCAGAACCTGAGCTGCCGCTAACCCTGCAGCACCGGCTCCCACAATTAGCACGTCAGGGTTGGCGGCAACCGGCGGCACCCCGGCCCCAAGGGGCAAGGCTGTTGCAAAACTGCCAAATTCGCGCCGGGTAATCTTCATCGCCAAAGCCGCTAGGAGAGGACGTAAATCTACCTTAGCATGAGACCTATGCGCATTCTGATTTTACTGTGGTCATTGATCTGCGGCGCGGCCTTGCCTGCCTTCGCAGATCAACACGATCCGCGGCTCGAGCGGCTGTTTAACCAACTGGCGAGCGTTCGAACCGCGCCGGAAGCCCAAACCATTGTCGCGCAGATAGAGTCGATTTGGCGGCAATCGGGCAGTGCCACTGTTGACCTGCTCATGGCGCGTGGCGCCAGCGCCAGAGAAGCTCAAGACCTGGACACCGCGATGAAAATCTTCGACGTCGTCGCGGAAATGCGTCCCCGCTACGCTGAGATCTGGTTCAGGCGCGCGGAATTGCTCGTGGCCATGGACAGCCAACAGGAAGCCGCCAGTGACTTGGCCAAGGCCGTAGCGCTTGAGCCGCGGCACTTCCTGGCCCACGCATTACTGGGCCGTCTCGCAGATTCATCCGGCAACAAAGCCTTGGCGCTCGCGGCCTTTCGCACAGCCGTGGCCTTAAATCCAACACTCGAAAACGTCGCAAAGCGCGCCGGCGAGCTCGCATTCGAAGTCGAACGCAAACCTCTATAGATTTATTGGACCCTTGCGCCCCACAAAGGCCACGCGCAGCAGGTTCGTGGCACCAGGAGTGCCCATTGGCACGCCGGCTGTCACCACAATTCGCTGTCCAGCGTTGGCGAATCCTTCTTGAAAGGCAATCTGGCAGGCACGCTCACTCATATCCTCAAAATCTGCGGCGTCCGCCGTCACGACGCAGTGCAATCCCCAGGCTATGGCAAGTTTACGGCCGGTCGCCGTCACCGGAGTAAGCGCGATGATGGGAACGCTTGGCCGCTCCCGTGACGCACGCAACCCCGTAGAGCCTGAGCCGGTCCAACACACGATGGCCGCAGCTTTAATCGTCTGGGCAACTTGGCGCGACGCTGCTGTGATGGCATCAGACGTCGTCGCTTCGGGTTCGGAACGCTGGGCATCGATGACCATGCGGTAGTGCGAATCGCCTTCGATGGAACGGGCAATCCGGTCCATCATCTCGACAGCTTCAATGGGATACTTGCCGGACGCAGATTCAGCCGAAAGCATCACTGCATCAGCGCCATCAAACACGGCAGTCGCGACGTCTGACACTTCTGCGCGCGTTGGCAGTGGACTCGTAATCATCGATTCCAGCATTTGTGTCGCCACAACGACGGGCTTTCCGGCCGCCCGTCCGACACGCGTGATCTGCTTTTGCTTTGAGGGCACTTGCTCAATCGGCAGCTCAACACCCAGATCGCCGCGCGCAACCATCAAAGCGTCGGACAGCTCCGCAATTTCGTCAAGCCTGTCGATGGCCGCAGGTTTCTCGATTTTAGACAATACACCTGCGCGACCGGCAACAATTTTGCGGGCCTCCGCCACGTCTTCCGGCCGTTGCACAAACGACAAAGCGATCCAGTCAACGGCCAGTTCAAGCGCTCGGTCAAGGTCGGCACGATCCTTTTTCGACAGCGCTGCAATCGGCAACAACGCATCTGGCACGTTGACACCTTTGCGGTCCGTCAACCGTCCGCCGACCTCGACCAACGCCGTCGCGCTATCGGCCTCGACCTTTTCGATCCGCAGCCTCAGCCGCCCGTCATCGATCAGAAGCTGCCCGCCTTTCTTGAGCACCGCAAACACTTCGCGATGCGGCAGGAACAGGCGATGCGCATCTCCCGGCGTCGAATCTAGATCGATCTTGATACGTGATCCCGTTTCCAGTTCCACTCCGCCGCCAGCCATGGCCCCAATGCGGAGTTTGGGCCCTTGCAAGTCCGCCAGGATTCCAATCGGCCGCCCGATCTCGGCCTCAAGCGCGCGTATCGTGGCGACGTAGGAGGCAAGCCCGGCGTGATCGGTATGGCTCATATTGATGCGAAACACATCAGCGCCCGCTTCAAACAGCCGCTTGACTGTATTTGCGTCGCTGGAGGCCGGACCCAAAGTCGCGACAATCTTCACATTGCGGCGTCGGCGCATACTGTCCCCATCGGCGAAACTGTGTGCCGTTTGTTTGAATGGTCAATCCGACAAATTGTGTACCCAGGTAAGCTGTTTACCAGTGTCAATCTCGAAGAACCCGGCTTGACCGTATCCGCGCTTAGCACAATCTTTCCGTCCCTTGATTGTAAAATTACCGGCAGCGACACAAAAGGTGCGATTACCCTCCCAGGGACCTTCGACGCCCAGATGCACGCCGCGCAAATAATAGTACCGTCCTCTCAATGTGCTGCGCAAAATATCCTGACACTTCCGGGCTTCAATGCGCCACCAGCCTTCACTGATCCAGGCGCCGCGCTGCTGATATCCGATCGCAATCGCCGTGGCATGATCCGTTGTGTTGCAGACCTTGAATCCCGCCTGCGCAGGCACGCTGAGACCAAAGACTGAAAGGGTAAGAAAAATTGAGACTTCGACACGCGAACGCAACATGCACCATCGTCAGACGGTTAGAGAATCAGTGCCTGGCAGTGTCTGACGTCGGCACGATGCCGTCAAACGCTGGGCGCGATCAAAATGGACCGAAAATCATTCACATTCGTTCGCGTCGGACCGGTTATTAACTCCTGCCCAAGCGCCGAAAAGAACCCGCCGGAATCGTTGTTGAGAGCATGTTGGGCCATATCGATGCCGGCACTCTTCGCGCGCGACGACGTATCGGGCGTTATCCAGCCGCCAGCAACGTCATCATTACCGTCGATCCCGTCCGTGTCTCCCGCGAGTGCCCAAAAATCCGCCAGACCCTGAAGGGACTGTGCAAGCGACAGTAAATACTCCCGATTGCGCCCGCCGCGTCCATCCCCTGTCACTTTCAGTGTGAGTTCTCCGCCCGACAGCAACACCAACGGGCGCGTCGACGGAGTTTGATGGCGCACGATCTCACCGTGAATCCGGGCAATTTCGCGTGCCTCGCCCTCAACGTTTACACCCAGGATTTTCGTCTCATAGCCCAGTCTCTGCGCCTCATCACAGGCCGCCGCCAACGCATCTGCCGCGCGCGCAACGATCCGATACTCGCTATTCGCCAATCGCAAATTATCCGCTTTGATGGATTCCGACGCCGGATCAAGAAGCAAGGTTACGGCAGACTTGGGAATATCGATTCTATGCCGTTCAAGAATTTGCAGAGCATCAAATCGTGTTGTTGAATCGGCCACCGTCGGGCCTGATGCAATGACCGAGATATCGTCATTCGCAACGTCAGAGATCGCCAGCGTCACAACACGCGCCGGATACGCCAGCGCTGCAAGGCGTCCTCCTTTGACTGCCGACAAGTGCTTACGCACGCAGTTGATTTCGTGTATCGACGCACCCGAGAGCACCAGGCCACGCGTGATGTCCTGCTTTTCGCCAAGCGTAAGCGGCGCCAGCGGCGCACTCAGTAGCGCCGACCCGCCCCCCGACAGAAGCACGAGCAGCAGGTCTTCGGATGTCAGGTTACGCACTTCATTCAGGGCGCGCGTCGCGGCCTCGACACCGGCCGCATCGGGCAGCGGATGCCCGGCTTCAACAACCTCAATGTGTTTTGTCCGGACACCATGCCCATAGCGCGTGACCACAATGCCGCTGAGGGGTGGTCCCCACGCGTCTTCGACGGCGGCGGCCATTGCAGCGCTGGCCTTGCCCGCCCCAATTACGACAATCCGCCCTTTGGGTCTTGGAGGCAGCGCCTGCGGGACTACACGCGACGGATGGCACGCAGCCACGGCCGCATTGAACATACGCTTCAGATTAGACACTTCATCCGGCACAGCTAACACTCGCATATTGCGACAATCATACTATGACATATATCAGCGAAATCGCTTATGCTTTTGGCAGTGCTCGGGATGCGCCGTCGATGAACCCCAATGACCACGATGCTTACGAACTCGTCAACGCGCAAGCGGCGCCGGAACTGATCTTCGTTTGTGATCACGCCTCAAATGCGTTGCCTGAAGAATACGCGACGCTGGGCCTTGAGAGCGGACAGTTCAATCTGCACATCGCTTACGATATCGGCGCCGCCGACGTTACGCGCGCTATGGCCACCGCGTGCGGCGCGCCCGCTGTGCTGGGTCGCTATTCGCGCCTATTGATTGACCTGAACCGCGGCGCTGACGATCCAACTCTGGTCATGAAGCTGTCGGATGGCGAAGTCATCCCTGGCAATGCCACCGCTGGTCAACATGAAATTGCCAAGCGAATTTCGAAATTCTATTCACCCTATCACGACGCGATTGAAGCCCAGATAACACGGGCAAAAGCGCAATCGATTGTGCCCACCATTGTCTCGATTCATTCTTTCACGCCGTCGTGGAGGGGTATTGAACGGCCATGGCAGGTTGGTGTGTTGTGGTCCAAAAAAGATTCAAGGCTCGCCCGTCACCTGCTGAAATCCTTGCAGAACGAAGGCGACCTGGTTGTCGGCGACAATCAACCCTATTCGGGCGAACTTGACGGGGACTGCATGGCCCAACATGCGCTCGTCCATGGCTTCCCTCATGTATTGATCGAAATACGCCAGGACTTGATCGCGACCGCAGCCAGCGCCAAAGCCTGGGCCAACCGTCTGGTGCCGATTTTGAAAACGGCAATCGAGATTTGCAATCAACACGAACGGAAAAAAATGACTATGAACGACGCGATGCGCACAGAAATTGAAGCCGCAGTATTTCGCCGCCTGGTGGCGCATTTTCAGTCCCGAACGGATGTCCAGAATATCGATCTCATGAATCTCGCAGGGTTCTGCCGCAATTGCCTCGGCAATTGGTTCGAGGAAGCTGCAGCAGAGCGCGGATTGCAACTTTCGCGAGATGCCGCCCGCGAACGCATATACGGAATGCCCCAAGCCGAATGGAAACGGCGCTACCAGAAAGAAGCGTCCAACGAACAAAAGGCCGCATTCGACTTATCCCACAAGAATCACAGCTGACCACCGTTGATCGAATTGAGCGGGCCGACTAGGTTCCCCGCCCTCGCAGCTGTGTGTTCATCGTGTATGGGATTGGGGTTTCCGCCATGGCCAAAGCCAACTTTGCTAAAGATCAATTGAAATCCCTTGTCGAACGGGTGGAACGCCTCGAAGAAGAAAAAGCCGCGTTGAGTGGCGACCTAAAGGAGGTGTATGCCGAGGCCAAGGGCCAGGGTTTCGACACCAAAATCATGCGCCAAGTCGTCCGCCTGCGCAAAATGGAAAGTCACGAGCGCGAGGAGCGCGACGCGCTCCTCGATCTCTATTTGTCGGCGCTCGGCATGGCGAGTTAGCGCGAAGGTCTACGCCGCGCCTGCTTGTTGTTCGTCGATACCCATTTCGCGCAGTTTGCGATACAGCGTCGAACGGCCAATCCCCAGGCGGCGCGCAACTTCGGACATGTGTCCATCGTATTTCTCGATCGCAAAGCGAATGAGCTCATGCTCAATCTCTTCAAGCTTGCGCAAATGTCCGTCAATGCCGGTCACATTCACGCCCGTCTCGTGAACCAGATCAGCGGGCGCCGTGGCTTGGAGCCTGACCGGAGCAGCCATCGCCTCCGCCCGCAGGGTTGCGGCGGCTTCAAAGTCTTCGTCGCTATGTGAGGCTTGAACCGCGATCCCCAGTTGGCTGGCAATTTGCGGGAAATCTCCCGCATGCAGGCAACCCCCGTCGCACAACACGACGGCACGAAACACGGCATTTTCAAGCTGACGGATGTTCCCTGGCCAATTAAATTTCACCAGCATTTCCAGCGCTGTCTGTTCCAGGCCCACGATTTTTTTATTCTCTTCAACCGCAAACCGGCGAATAAACAATTCGGCCAGGCTTGCGATGTCTTCGCGCCGTTCACGCAAAGGCGGCAGCTGCATCGGGAAAACATTCAAGCGGTAGAAAAGGTCTTCGCGAAATTTGCCTTCAGCGACTTGCTGCTGAAGATTGCGGTTGGTTGCCGAAATCAGGCGAATATCGACCTTAACCGGCCGCTTCGCACCGACTGGGTCCACTTCGCCTTCTTGAATGGCGCGCAACAACTTCACTTGCATGTCGAGCCGGAGTTCGCCGATCTCATCCAAAAATAGCGTGCCCCCATGGGCTTCCTGGAATTTCCCGATGTGTTTGTCGACGGCTCCGGTGAACGCACCTTTCTCGTGACCGAACAAAATGCTTTCGATCAACGTGTCGGGAATGGCGCCGCAGTTGACGGCTATGAACGGTTTTCCAGCCCGGTCCGACGCGCCTTGAATGGCGCGTGCAAACACTTCTTTGCCGACGCCGCTTTCGCCTTCGATCAGAATTGGAATCTGTGATTGCGCGGCCCTGCCTGCCAGCCGCAAGACCTGGCGCATGGAAGGGCTTTCCGCGATCAAATCACTTAACGACAACCGGTTGTCGTGGACCTTTTTAAGGCGGTGGATTTCACCCGTCAGCGCTTTGACTTTGAGCGCATTCTGAATCGAAACCTGGATCCTCTCCGGGCTCGCCGGTTTGACCAGAAAATCATCCGCGCCCGCCCGCATTGCGGCAACCGCGATATCAACGCCCCCCTGCGCCGTGAGCACTATTACAGGCAAAGCCGGATGCGTGGGCCGCAACCCAGCCAGGACCGCAATGCCATCCATGCCAGGCATAACCATATCGAGCAGCACCAAACTGACTTTGGAACCTTTAGGTCCCGACAGAATATCGAGCGCCTCCTGTCCCGATGCCGCCGTCAGCACTTGAATGCCGCATTTCTCCACTTGCGCCTGAAGCAATCGACGCTGAGTTGGATCGTCATCCACGATAAGTGTCGTGTGCGCCATGAAGCCCTCTTTTTGTTTTGTGTGGTTCACCCCGGCACACCATGCGCTAAAGCCGGTAAAGGTCGATTTAAGCCGTGTCAGATTGGTTCAAATTTGGCTAATTTTAACCGTGCCTCAGGCACTCGTGTTGTGCTGATGCTACACGGGGCTGCTATTGTGAAGCGCAGCGGACACAATTGCTTGCAAGTGGCGGGATGTAATGAGAGTTTTAATTCGCATTTCTGATGTCCGGCTCGCGGGGGACGCTCTGTCAAAGGGGCGAGCGAATGGGGGCACCGGAAGGCTCATCGAGGGGGTGAAGCGCGGCGTGCGAGGCCTACAAGGCTTTGTACGCCGCTGCTGTTTTGTGGGTGCCGTGGCCTCGGTTTTGCCAGCGTGCTCGTATTTCGATGAAACCCTGCAAGTCAGCCCTTTTCTGCGCGAGCAAATCACCGGCGACACCTGGAACGCTTGCCTGGCGCGCGAGTATCAGACTCAAGCACGACTTCAGGTGCGCAGCGGCCGACAATGGCAGGCCGCAATCACATTGGCCACAAAGGGGCGACGGGCCCTGTTGGCTGAGTCCGTGGACCCAGAACCAGCCGCGCCAGCGTTAAGCCAACAAAGGGTGCAAATGTTGAATGCGCTCTCAAATCGTACGCAAAACCCGTGTGACTGTGCCAAAGTTCAAGGCCGCTACGACGGCTGGATCATAGCTCTGAACCAGGACCCTGGCTTGGATCAATCGCCATTTCCCGGCCCATTCGCTGACGCCGTCGCTTCGTGCACCAAACCGCGTTGAAGCAACACCGTGGCTCTGCCATACCTCCGGCGGCAACAAAATGACCGATGAACGAAATACCCTGGGCCGCAGGCTCAAACGCTATGCAAATGTTACAACAGCTATGGGTGGCGCGGCCGCACGAATGGCCGGTTCACGCATGCTTGGACTTGAGCGTGACGAAAAAGTGGAGGCCCATGAACTCAAATTGGCGCTGGGCAATCTCAAGGGTCCGCTGATGAAGGTCGCCCAGATGTTGGCGACCGTTCCAGATGTCGTACCGGCGAATTTTGCTGCCGAGCTTCAAACGCTGCAGACCCAGGCGCCGCCCATGGGCTGGCCATTCGTGCGCAGAAGAATGAGCGCTGAACTGGGACCCGATTGGGAAAAAAAATTCAAAACCTTTGAACATGAAGCCGCCGCCGCCGCCTCACTCGGCCAAGTCCATCGCGCCTGGCACAAGAATGGCCAGGCCCTCGCCTGCAAACTGCAATATCCGGACATGACATCAGCCGTCGAAGCAGATTTGGCGCAATTGAAACTGCTGTTTTCGATCTACAAGCGTATGGATCGCGCCATCGATCCCTCCGAAATCGCAAACGAAGTCGGCGCACGCCTACGTGAAGAGCTGGACTACAAGCGCGAAGCCGCACACATCGCCTTGTACCGGGCGATGTTGCAAGACGCACCTTCGATCCACGTGCCAAGCGTCGTCACAGAGTTGTCGACCGGCCGGCTGCTGACGATGTCGTGGGAAACCGGCCGCCCGATTCTCGAATTCAAAACCCAACCACTTGCCGACCGCAACACGATCGCCAAGACGCTGTTCAAGGCCTGGTGGCACCCTTTCAGTCACTACGCCGCCATTCACGGCGATCCCCATCTTGGCAACTATACAATCCGGGACAATCTTGAACTCAATCTCCTGGACTATGGCTGCATCCGCACCTTCAAGCCGAAGTTCGTAGGCGGCGTTATCGATCTCTACAATGCCCTTCTGACAGGCGATGAAGCCCGAGCGGTGCACGCTTACGAAACCTGGGGTTTTGTCGCGTTGAAGAAAGAAGTGATCGAAACACTCAACATTTGGGCACGTTTCATCTATGCGCCGTTGCTCGATGATCGTGTGCGCTCTGTGGCCAATGGGGTTGAGCCTTCGGCCTATGGTCGCAAGGAAGCTGCTAAAGTTCACGGTTTGCTGAACAAGCTCGGACCCGTCAAACTGCCGCGTGAATTCGTATTTATGGACCGTGCCGCCGTCGGCTTGGGCGCGGTATTTCTCCACCTGCAGGCGGAGCTGAATTTCTTCGAGCTCTTCAACGAGGAAATAAGTTCGTTTTCGCTTGCTGAAGTATCAAAGCGGCAAAAGGCGGCCTTCTCCGCTGCCGGTGTCCCTGGCGCGCAGTAGGAGCGAAAGTGGCGATACCATCGAACATCGACTATTGGACATTTTTTGCAGGCGAAGCCCAGCGCGGACACTCCCCGCTCTACGAGCGCCTGGCGCTTTTCATCCGCGAAGACGAAGAACTGCGTGCGATCGCAGCACAGGTACGCCCCGGACAACCGCAGGCAAATATTTTGTTCGGCGCGTTGCACTTCTTGCTTCTGAGCGGCATCTCCCATCCGCTGGCCGCGCATTATCCCAGTGTCGCTTACAACGGTCCCAAACATGGTGACCCGGGCGAACTCTTTCGCGACTTCTGCCGCACGCATAGAAATGAAGTTCTTCGTCTCGTAGAATCTCGCGTCACCAACACCAACGAAGTAGCGCGCTCGACGTGCCTTTATCCGGGCTTCGACTTAATCGCCCGCGAAACCGGACAAGACCTGCATCTCATCGAAATTGGGCCGAGCGCTGGATTCAACTTGAATTGGGATCGCTACCGCTACACCTTTCGCAATGGTGAAGAGAAACTGACACGTGGCCCGTCCGCGGCGCACCTGAATGTGGAAACGGAATTGCGCGGTGGACTGGCTCCGCCGCTTTTGCCTGTTTTTCCAAAAGTCTTGAGCCGCGTCGGACTCGAGTTAAATCCAGTAGACCTCAAGAATGAGCAAGACCGCTTGTGGTTGAAAGCGTTGATTTGGCCTGAACTATGTCCCCGTTTTGTAAGGCTCGAAAGCGCTATCGCTACTGCGCTTGAGCATCCGCAACGCATCCTGTCCGGTGACGCTCTTGAACTGTTGGAAGGTGTTGCCAACGCACTGCCTGCCGGCGGCGCTATTGTGATATATCACAGCCACGTGACATATCAGTTCAGCCAACCCATGCGCGCCCGGTTGAATGCAACGATTGAAAGCTTATCGAGGGTGCGGCCTATCTATCGCGTCTCGATCGAATGGGACGAAGGCGCTTATCCCGTGAATATCGGACGCTACGAAAACGGGATCAGCGACAAGCGTACAATTGCGCTTTGCGACCCCCATGGTACTTGGCTAGATTGGCGTTACCAATGACCGATGATCTGCTCGAAGAGTACGCGCCCGAGATTCCTGAGGGCTATGTGAGAATGAACTGGTTTCAAGGCTTCGGCCGGCAGATCGGTCCGCTCTATGAGCGCGTCAATGCCGACAAATCCTATACCCGCGCTTTTCTGGTCGGCGAGCCGCATACGAACGGCATGAAGAACTGCCACGGCGGCATGCTGATGGCATTCGCCGACATGGCATTGGGGCATGCCATTACACTTCATGCCAATCGCTATTGGGTAACAGTCCGAATGGTCACTGACTTCGTCGACGCGGCGCAGATCGGGGATTGGGTCGAAGGCTCAGGCAAGATTGCGGGTTGTGATGATGACATTTATACGGTCACCGGCCGGATTTGGAGCGCAGAGCGAACGATCATGACGGCAACAGGAATATTCAAAGCGCTTGGCGTGCGTCCGCCCAAGCGCCGGGCCTGATATGGCGAACGAACAGACCGGCAAAGGTCCGCTTGCCCGCTTCAATGGCGAAAGAGTGCCGGGTCCCGCTTGGTTTGAGCAAGCAATATCGGAGCAATGCGAAAGTGCTCAAGTCGAAGTGGCGGGCACGAACATTCACTATTTGCGCTGGGGTGATCGTCGGCGCCCGGGACTGTTACTGGTTCACGGTAACGCCGCGCATGCCTATTGGTGGAGCTACATCGCGCCCTTCCTGGCGCGCGATTACAACGTCGCCGCGATGGATTTTTCCGGCATGGGCGATTCCGGTCACCGGGCGCACTACACGATGGAAACCTTCGTAGACGAGCAACTTGCTGTAGCCCGTCATGCCGGAATGTTTGATCAGTTCGAACCGCCCGTCATCGTTGCACACAGCTTCGGCGGCTTTGTCACGATTCTGACTGGCGCCCTTCATGGCAGCAAACTTGCGGGAACAATTATCGTGGATTCGCCTGTCAATCCACCCGACCGCGATCACGGACCGCCTCACCGGGAGACCAGGCCACACCGAATTTATCCAACCATGGCCCAAGCCCTGTCCCGCTTTCGGCTGGGGCCAGAGCAGCCATGCGATAACGACTATATCGTCGACTTCATCGCCCGGCATTCGCTAAAGAAAGTCGAAGGTGGCTGGTCGTGGAAATTCGACCCGGCCATCTGGACGCGTTTTGATATTGCCGACGTGGCAACATTGCTGCGCTCAACGAAGTGCCGCATCGCGATCATGCGCGGCGAGATGTCGGTGCTCCTGCCGCCCGATGTTGGCGAATACATGTTCAATCTCCTGGGACGCGCCGCGCCGGTGATCGAGATCCCGCAAGCCCGCCACCACGTCATGTTGGACCAGCCTATCGCCTTCGTGGCCGCTCTGCGGGCTTTGCTTGCCGACTGGAATCACTCGCTCCCGACGCGTCGCTTTTGATGGCAGTCAAGTGTTCAGAAAGCGGAAAACGCGTCAAAACTGACGGTTGCCGCAAGTGAAACCGTTGCTATATTCCACCGCGAACACCCATATGCCTCCAAATCAGGGACAATCAAAATGGCCGCAGCCCCGCAAGCCTATAAGAAAGGCTCGCAAGACATCCGTGAGCAAACCTCAACCTTCTCTCTATTCTGGGGGCTGACGAAGTGGAGTATCATTGTCATTGTCGCGGTGATGGCACTGCTGGCATACCTGTTCACCTAACGTGATTGATTTGGTCCCCGGATCAAGCGGCCATCAAACAAATGCAGGTTCAATGAAAGTCGGTATCCCGAAGGAAAGGCGCGTGAATGAAACACGCGTCGCAGCGACACCCGAAACCGTCAGAAAACTGAAGGCGCTGGGGATCGATGTCTTGGTTGAATCCGGTGCAGGTGCCGCGGCTCATTTCGCCGACGCGGACTATGCAGCAGCAGGTGCGGAAATCTCCACCACCGCGCAGGCCCTGAGCGCTGACATCGTTCTGAAAGTGCAACGGCCCACCGAAGAAGAACTCACAGCCATGAAGAAGGGGACCATGCTGGCTGGGATCTTGGCGCCTTATGCAGACAAAGCGCTCGTCGCTCAATACGCGTCAGCCGGCGTCAACACGTTTGCCATGGAATTCATGCCGCGCATCACGCGCGCCCAAACGATGGACGTCCTCTCGTCGCAATCCAATCTCGCAGGCTACAAAGCGGTAATCGACGCGGCCTCCATTTATGGTCGCGCTTTTCCCATGATGATGACGGCGGCCGGGACAATCGCTGCCGCGCGTGTCTTGGTCATGGGCGTCGGCGTCGCCGGATTGCAGGCGATCGCCACCGCAAAACGCCTGGGCGCCATTGTCTCGGCAACCGACGTGCGTTTGGCCACCAAAGAGCAGGTGCAGTCCTTGGGCGGAACGTTCGTGGCTATAGAAGACGAAGAGACGAAACAGGCCGAAACAGCGGGCGGCTATGCCAAGGAAATGAGTGACGCTTACAAAAAGAAACAAGCAGCCCTCATCGCCGAAACAATCAAGAAGCAGGACATCGTGATTACAACGGCCCTGATCCCGGGCCGCCCTGCGCCTGTGCTGGTCACGGAAGAAATGGTGCGCACCATGAAACCGGGGTCCATCATCATCGACCTTGCCGCCGAGCAGGGCGGCAATTGCCCGCTCACGAAGCCAGGCGAAACGATTGAAGTCAACGGCGTCAAGATCGTTGGCGCGGTCAATTTGGCAGGCCGGCTTGCTGCAGACGCGTCAGCGCTCTATGCGCGCAACCTGCTCAATTTCTTGTCGCCATTGATTGATAAGACAACAAAAGCGCTCAAGATCGATTGGGCCGACGAGATTATCAAAGGCACCTGCCTGACCCGGGATGGCCAAATCATCCATCCAGCAGTCAAGGTCTGACGGAGACTCAAATGGAAGTGACCGACCCCTTCATCTTCAGGCTTTCGATTTTCGTGCTCGCGATTTTCGTTGGCTACTACGTCGTATGGAGCGTAACGCCTGCTCTGCATACACCGCTGATGTCGGTGACGAACGCGATTTCGTCGGTGATTATTGTAGGCGCCCTGCTTGCCGTCGGAGTCGATCTCATTGCGGCGGGCGAGGGTGGCTGGGTTTCCAAAGCATTCGGCGTCGCCGCTGTGGTGCTTGCCAGTGTCAACATCTTTGGTGGCTTTCTTGTAACCCAGCGCATGCTTGCGATGTACCGCAAGAAAGAAAAAAAGTGAGGCAGCGAGTGGCCGTTGACGGTGGAATTTCACTATCGGACGCTATAGCGGCCGGCCTTGCGGTCGTAGCGGCCGGCGAAATGTTTGCCGCGCGCTACTTCGCAAGCCTCGAAACTGCCCAGGCCCGCCTGATCTCATCTCTGCTGCTGTGGGAAGGCTTTGCCATGTTTGCCTGCGCCGGCATCCTCCATTTCCGTCAGGAATTTGGCGTCTCGACGATTGTTGCACTTATCGCCATCTGGATGGCCGGCGCCGGGATTGGATTGCTCCGCGCGGGCTTCTTTGACGCGCCACCCAAATGAATTTTACTCGAGTTCGAACATGAACCCCAACCTCGCCGCCGTGCTGTATCTGGTTTCCGGAGTGCTGTTCATTTTAGCTCTGCGCGGCTTGTCGAACCCGGAGTCCGCGCGCCAGGGCAACAGGGCCGGTATGTTGGGCATGGTCATCGCAATTGCCACCACTCTGGCCGTCGCAAGTCCCGCCGACGTCATGACTTGGGGTCTCATCATCGGCGGCATGGCTTTGGGCGGATCGATCGGCGCACTAACCGCGCGCCGCATCGCCATGACGCAAATGCCTCAGCTGGTCGCGGCCTTTCATAGCCTCGTCGGTCTGGCTGCCGTCTTCGTTGCCGCCGCAGCACTCTACGCGCCGCAAGCGTTCCACATCGGCGAACCCGGCAACGTGCACATGCAATCGCTGATTGAGATGTCTCTGGGCGTTGCCATCGGTGCCATCACTTTTTCGGGTTCAATCATCGCCTTCGCCAAGCTCAACGGAAACATGTCCGGTGCGCCGATCATCCTCCCGGCCCGTCACGCGATGAACATCTTGATTTTCGTCGCCATTATTGCGCTGATCGTTCTGCTGGTCACAAGTCATGGCGCCGACACTTGGACCTTCTGGGCGATCACGATCCTCTCAATCACCCTGGGCGTTACGCTCATCATTCCCATCGGCGGCGCCGACATGCCGGTCGTCGTCTCGATGCTCAATTCCTATTCGGGATGGGCCGCTGCTGGCATCGGCTTCACACTTGAAAACACAGCATTGATCATCACCGGCGCGCTCGTTGGTTCGTCGGGTGCCATCCTCAGCTACATCATGTGCAAGGGCATGAACCGCTCCTTCATCTCTGTAATTCTGGGAGGGTTTGGCGGCGAAGTCGCGGGTCCGGTTGGCAAAACCGAAACCCGTCCCATCAAGCAAGGTTCAGCCGAAGATGCAGCCTTCATCATGAAAAACGCATCATCGGTAATTGTCGTGCCCGGCTACGGCATGGCCGTCGCTCAGGCTCAGCATGCCCTTCGTGAAATGGCTGACAGGCTCAAAAAGGAAGGCGTGAAGGTCTCTTACGCCATCCACCCGGTTGCAGGCCGCATGCCTGGCCACATGAACGTCCTCCTCGCCGAGGCCAACGTTCCCTATGACGAAGTCTTCGAACTCGACGACATCAACAGTCAGTTTCCCATCGCCGATGTCGCCTTTGTGATTGGCGCCAACGACGTCACAAATCCAGTCGCCAAGACCGATCCCAAATCGCCGATCTATGGCATGCCTATCCTCGACGTCGAAAAAGCAAAAACTGTGTTGTTCATCAAGCGTGGCATGGGCTCTGGCTATGCCGGCGTTGAAAACGAACTCTTCTTCCGCGACAACACGATGATGCTCTTCGGCGACGCCAAGAAAATGACCGAAGAAATCGTCAAGGCTCTGGGATGAGCGTCTGCATACGGCAAGCCGACATCGAGCGTGATCGTTTGGCGCTACAGAGCTTCATCCTGGGCTCCAATACTTACGAGGCGCAGTTCGAATCCGATCGCCGTCTGGACGCCGCCGTGGGAGAGGAATTTTTGCCCGAACTCGTTGAGCGCGCGACAACGAAACAAGGCCGTATCTTCGTTGCTGAAGACGGAAACGCGCTCCTCGGCTGGGCCGTCTGCTACGTCGAACAGGAAGAAACCTATGTAAAACCGGAGGAACGCCCCTACGGCTTGGTCGCCGAACTCTTTGTCGTCGAAGCCGCGCGCGGCCGCCACGTCGGGCGATCCTTACTGAAATCTTGCGAGGACCATTTTCGAACGCTTGGGCTGAAATTCGTCCACATCGGCGCCTTGAGCCCCAACACGCGCGCCGTGAACGCCTATTGTGCGGCCGGTTATGCTAGCCACGCTGTTAACCTCCGTAAGTTATTATGATTGCATGGCCTTCGCTGCTGACATGATGCTGGCAAAAGGCTAGACAATAGACGCGACCGCTCATCAAGGGACTTCTCGCATGAATTCGCGCCACCTCTTTCTCACTTCCGTGATTGGAGGGTTTTTGCTTCTAGCGGCATGTTCCAACCCGTTTGCGCCAACATCCGGCGAGTCATCCACCCCCGAAGTCTCCCCCGAAGTGAAAGCGGCCATTGAGCAATACGTAGCCAAAGTGAACGCTCATGACGCAGAGGGCGCGGGTGACCTGTACTCCGACGAGCAGGATTTTCAGTGGATCGTAAATGGACGCGTGGAGTACGAAACGCGCACGGCCGCCATAACCGGCCTCACCAATTTCTTCGGCGGGTTCCCGGAGTCACATTTTGAGGCCTATGAAGTAAAAGTCTCGATGTTGAGCGACGAATCGGCAATCGCGACCTTCAAGTTCACTCAAACCGTTGCTGCCAACGGTCAAGCTTCGCTCAAATCGGAAGGCATCATGACGTTGGCCCTGGCCGATCGAGGCGACGGTTGGAAAATTGTGGTGGGCCACCGCAGTGCCGCCACGTTTTCCCACTAACCATAACTTCGCCAAGCCCAACACGATTTTTTGAGGTGTTGCTCTCGCCCTGTCCGGCGTGGTTCTGTGGCTGCGGGGTAGTGAGTGAATGGGCAACGCAGTTCTTGAACTTGAAGGTGTCTCAAAGCGCTACGGCGATTTCCTCGCCGTTGATCGCATTAGCTTTTCTGCGCCAAAAGGCCAGATTGTGGGCCTCTTAGGCCCAAACGGTGCCGGTAAGACGTCGACCTTGCGCATGATCCTGGGAATTTCCCCTCCTAGTGAAGGCCGCATTTCGATCTTTGGCAAGCAACCTGGCAGGTCTGTTCAGAGCCGGATCGGCTATTTGCCCGAGGAGCGTGGCCTGTACAAGCGCATGACCGCGTTCGACACCATCGTCTATTTCGCCAAACTCAAGGGACTATGGAGCAGACGCGCACGGCGCCGGGCAAACGAACTGCTCGCCGAATTTGGACTGTCTCACGTCAAAGACCGCCGCATCGAAGCGCTGTCCAAAGGCATGGCGCAAAAAATCCAGCTTGCCACCGCCATCGCCCATGAACCCGAACTCGTGATCCTGGACGAGCCATTTTCAGGCCTTGATCCTATTAACCAGAATGAGCTCGAAGCCGCTATCCGCAGATTGGCCGCGAGTGGGAAAACAATACTGTTTTCAACCCACACCATGAGTCACGCCGAACGGTTGTGCGACCGTTTCGTCATTCTAGTCAAAGGCGCCAAGGCCTTCGACGGCACACTCGCTGAGGCCCGCGCTGTCGTCCCCCGTACCGTCAAACTCGAATCGCAAAGCGATTTGAGTTTTCTCGAGGGATTGAACGGTGTGACAAAAGTCGTTCCACCCCATCCCGGCACCCCGCATTGGGAAATATTTCTGTCAGTGGGCACCGACCCACAGTCCGTTTTGGCTGCCTGCTTCGAGCACGGGGTCAAGCTGACACGCTTTGATACCTCGGCACCGCCATTGCATGAGATATTTGTCTTCCTCGCAGGCGGCAATGTGGAAGGACTTGAGCCATGAGGCGCGTGTGGCTTATCGCCTGGCATGGCTTTGTGCAGCACGCGACCTCGCGCCCATTCTTGCTCGGGGTCTTTTTGCCGATGTTCTACCTGTTGCTGGTCGGTTGGGTCCCCAACGCTTCACAATCTCAACTGGCGTTGCTCGGATCGCCGATCCGTCATTTTGCGGTGATCGACAAAACCGGCGCAATTTTGCCCGTGGTCGATGCAGCCTTGGACAACGACCGCTCGGCACGCGCCCTTCTGGCGCTGACGAATTATGCTGATGAACATGCCGACAAAGATCGATTGCGCCAGGGCGATCCCAAACTCGCCAAGTTCCTGCTGGAAGGCGATCCCGACAGCCCCCGCGCCATCGACGAGTTGAGCGCGCAGGGCGGAGCTATCTCAACTTTCATTGCCCTGCGCCCGTATCTCAAGCCTGGGGCGCCGCGTTTCATCGAGCCACCCACGCGGTTCTTTCGCATCGACTTGCCCGAAGAAATTCTGGCCAGCGACGATCTCCTCAAGGCCGCACAACCT
>JAWXBO010000094.1:0-18940 GCA_034440175.1 Alphaproteobacteria bacterium | reverse complement strand
GAAGGGATTCCATCCGCCTCCGGCGCAAAACCGCTGGGTGGGACGACGAATATCTCGCCAGCCTCATCGCCGCGTGATTTCCTTCACCCGATTCCCCTGAGGGTAATTGACCGATAATTTCGTGGATCAGGTTGTTACCGTTGCAAGATTGCCAGGTCACATTGGTTCCACAATTAAGCGTTTTAAGGATCAAAAGCCGCAACCGGCTTGACAGACCGCCCGATTGTCCCTGTTCTTCCAGGGTTGAAGGCGGCACCCTGAGGGTTTGATGGTCCTGCGCGTATTCGTTATTTTGGCTTTGTGTCTGGTGGCCGGTCCTTCATGGGCGGCTGAGGCTTGGCGCGTTACCAAATCGGAGTGGAGTGCGGCTGACGAGCAAGGCTATTCCGCGTTTATTCAGCGCATCGGCGAAGATGGTTGCGAAACGCCGGACGATTGTATCAATTCAGACGCGAACCCTTATCGCGGGACCGATGGGCGTGGCATCAATTTCAACGCTGATTGCGCCGACCTTGTCTACATGCTGCGGGCCTACTACGCGTGGAAGAATGGATTGCCCTTTACCTATATAACGGGCGTCCAGTCACGCGGTGGCGGCGACATCCGTTTTTCACCAAAGGGAAACAAGGCTGGCGGGCGTCGCCACATCACCGGCGGAGAAAACGGGCGCAGCGTGATCTATGCGATCAGGGACGCAATATCATCGGCGTCCTATCGCATCGGGCCTGAGGCTGACTCTGACCCGATCACAGATCTCTATCCGGTTAAAATCCAACCGGGATCGGTGCGGCCGGGAACCGCCATCTACGACGTCAATGGTCACGTGGCGCTGGTTTATAAAGTCGGTGAAGACGGACGCATTTTTTACATGGATGCCCATCCGGATTTCACGCTGACGCGCAGTGTGTTTGGGGCACAGTTCGGGCGAGATATACCCGCGATGGGCGCGGGTCTCAAAAATTTCAGGCCCATTCGCCTCGAGAAAGGCCGCATCACTGTGGCGAAGAATAATCAGATTTCAGATTATTCGACGGAGCAGTACTACGGCAATGTGAACCCGGATCCGCAAGTCGATTGGCGCAAGGCAAAGTATGCCTATAACGATCTGGAAGTGGGCTACTATGAATATGTCCGCATTGCGATGGCCGGCGGCAAGCTGACGTTCAATCCCGTCGCGGAGTTAAAGGCGACGCTGAAGACGCTTTGCAGCGATCTGTACGACAGGCAGCGATTTGTCGATATTGCCATCGAAGCGCATATTGATCGCAAAGCTCACCCGGAAAAGCTTCCGACAAATATTTATGGAACGGACAGTATGGAGTGGGAAATCTATTCGACGCCATCGCGGGACGCGCGATTGAAAGTTGCGTTCCGGGCGTTTCGGGATGATGTCGAGCGGTTGAGCAAGCTGTGGCTGGAGCGAGATCAACGTGTGTCTTACGATGGTCTGAACCTGAAAGAAGATCTGCAGAAGGTATATGGGCAAACGGCCGGAGCGTGTAGCGTTGCCTACACGAACTCGAGCGGAAAACGGATAACGCTCGCCTTTGACGACGTGGTCGAGCGCATGTTCAAGATGTCCTTCGACCCCTATGATTGTATTGAGCGCCGGTGGGGCGCCACGTCCGAGGCGGAATTGGCGAGTTGCGCGAACACTCCTGTCAAGGAACGCTGGTACGCGGCAATGAAGCGGTTGCGCAATCAGATTGACCGTACCTATGACGCGCGCATGGACTTCACGGTCCGTGATCTGGAAAACAAGGTTCGCGGCTCGGGCAGCGATGAGGTGCCCGATGTGAACGTAAAGCGCGTGATCGATAACATTCCCTATCGTACGCCGGTCACGACAATGGCGCCGCCGGGGTATTAGTGCGAGCGGCCACGCCGCATTGAATGTCAATACGCGCTTGCCTATGCATGCTGCCTGTTTGATCCTGCGGTGTCTGTGTCCCACGAACCAACTTCGGCCGACAATTTTCGCGGCATACTTGCCTTGCTCATTTCGCAAACGTTGTTCGTGACCAGCGACAGCGTGGTGAAGCTCGCGGGAACCATGATGCCTGTCACCCAGATCATGGCCATACGGGGCACGCTGGCGGTGTGCCTCGCCGGTGCGATCTTGGCCGCGACCGTCGATCGCGCGAGATGGCGGCTTGCCTACCAACCATTGGTCGGCGGGCGTGCGCTGCTGGAAGCGGTGCTTGCTGCACTGTTTCTTGTGTCGCTGCCGCATCTGGCGCTGGGTGACATCACGGTCATCATGCAGATAACGCCGCTGGTAATTACGATGCTCTCGGCGCTGGTGTTGCACGAAGCCGTCGGGTGGCGGCGCTGGCTGGCGATCGTGATTGGATTTGCGGGTGTGGTACTGGTCGCCCAACCCGGCGCGCAGGCGTTCAACGTCTATGTGATTTCAGCTGTCCTGGTGGCCATCCTTGTGGCCTTTCGGGACTTGCTTACGCGCAGGCTGGACCGCTCAATCCCGACAGCTGCGATCACATTCACGACAACATTGTCGGTGTGCATTCTGGGCTTTGCTGGTGCGCCTCTGGAAGTGTGGCAGCCCGTTTCCTGGATGGGCATGGTGTTGCTGGGCGCGTCTGCGATGCTGGTTACGCTGGCCAACGTCTTCATCATCCGCGCCTTTCGCCACGTGGACGTCTCGGTTGTTTCGCCATTCCGCTATTTTGGTGTCGTGTGGGCGATTGTCCTGGGATATGCGATTTGGTCAGATGTGCCGAATTTGCTTGCCATTGCAGGAACTTTGCTCATCGTGGGCAGTGGTTTGTACACATTGCATCGCGAAACCCTGAAGCTTCGCAGGCGCTAAACTCAAAGACTCGACGGGCGTGTGATGCTGGATAAAAAACGGCTGATTTGCGCCTCACCGGTTCAACCGCTATGAGTGTGGGCTGAACTGAACCCGTTTGAGATTCTTAGAACCCGAATATGCGCGTTTCCCGCTTTTTTATGCCTTTGCTGCGCGAAACGCCGGCTGAGGCGCAAATCGTTTCCCATCGATACATGCTGCGTGCAGGACTGGTCCGGCAGGCCTCGGCCGGGATCTATTCATGGCTACCGCTGGGGCACCGGGTTTTACGCAACATCGAGCAGATCGTGCGGGAGGAGCAGAACAGGGCGGGGGCGGTCGAGCTTTTGATGCCGACGCTGCAATCGGCGGAGTTGTGGCGCGAGAGCGGGCGCTACGACGTTTACGGCAAAGAGATGCTGCGGATTAAGGACCGGCACGACCGTGATTTGCTTTATGGTCCGACCAATGAAGAGCTGATCACCGATATTTTCCGCGGTGCGGTGCGGTCTTACAAAGACCTGCCGCGCATTCTTTATCACATTCAGTGGAAGTTCCGCGACGAGATCCGTCCGCGCTTTGGCGTCATGCGGGGGCGCGAGTTCCTGATGAAGGATTCCTATTCGTTTGACGTCGATGCCGAAGGGGCGCGGCGTGCCTATTACAAAATGTTCGTGGCCTATCTGAAGACATTCGCCAGGTTGGGCCTCAAGTCCGTGCCGATGAAAGCCGATGCCGGTCCCATTGGCGGCGACCTTAGTCACGAATTCATTGTCCTGGCGGAGACCGGTGAAAGCCAGGTTTATTGCCACAAGGATCTGGTCGATATGCCGGTGCCGGACAATGTCGATTTCGACGGCGACCTTGAGCCCTATATCCGTGAACGGACGTCGCTGTATGCGGCAACTGATGAGAAGCACGATGCAGAAGCATTTGCGAAAATTCCGGCTGACAAGCAATTGGCGGCGCGCGGCATCGAAGTCGGACACATTTTCTATTTCGGCACAAAGTACTCGAAGCCGTTGAACGCCAAGGTCGCGGGTCCCAAGGGCGACGAGGTTCTGGTCGAGATGGGCTCGTACGGGATCGGCGTGTCGCGGCTGGTGGGCGCCATCATCGAGGCCAGCCATGACGACGCTGGTATTATCTGGCCTGAAAGTGTCGCTCCGTTCCGTATTGGCTTGATCAGCCTGAAGGCCGACGACCCGAAAACCCGCGAAGTTTGTGACGGTCTCTACGAGAAACTCACCACTGCGGGTATTGAAGTGCTCTATGATGACACGGACGAGCGCGCGGGTGCCAAGTTCTCGATGTTCGATCTGATTGGCCTGCCCTGGCAGGTGATTGTAGGTCCGCGAGGGCTTGCCAACGGTCAGGTCGAGATCAAGAATCGCAAGACGGGCGAGCGGCAGAATTTGTCAGCTGAGGCTGCGATCAACATGTTCACCAGCGGCAAGAAATGAACCGGGCCGATTTTCCAGACCGCCGTCGACCGGCCGCGCCTCAAGCGCGCCGCCGTGGCGATAGCACGCGTCCGTTCTCGTATTTCGAGTTGATGTTGGCGTCACGCTATCTGCGAGCACGGCGGCAGGAGGGCTGGATCTCGGTGGTGACGGGTTTCTCGCTCGCCGGGATCGCGCTGGGTGTGGCGACGCTTATCGTCGTGATGTCGGTGATGAATGGCTTTCGTGAAGACATCATGGCGAAGATCCTAGGCTTTCGTGGTCACTACATGATTCAAAGCCAGAGCAATACTTTGGATCAGTGGCAGGCATTATCGGCCAATCTTTCTCGTATCCCCGGCGTGACGCGCGCTACGCCATTCGTTGAAGGACAGGCTTTGGCGACCGCGCAGGGCATTTCGCCGGGTGTCGTGGTGCGCGGGTTGCGTGTGGAAGACATTCTGAAGGTAAAGCTCGTCGCGGATTCCTTGAGCCCCGGTGTGCTTGACCGGTTTCGCCGGAATTCATCGAGCGTACTGGTTGGAGAGTCGCTCGCACGAAATATGGGGTTGCTGCCGGGAATGAACGTCACGCTGCTGTCGCCGCGCGGGAATGTCACCCCGTTTGGGGTTACGCCACGGCAGAAGTCTTACTTGGTGGCCGGCACATTTAAAGTCGGCATGTCGCTTTATGACGCCAACATGATGTTTATGCCCATGCAGGAAGCGCAGGCGTTTTTTAACAAGGGGACTGGTGCTTCGGGTATCGAGGTGATGGTGGCACAGCCGGACCAAGTTGATCGTATGCGATCAACGATCGAAAAGGCCGCGCCTGATACGACAATTTATGACTGGCGGCACACTGATCCTGATTTCTTTAGTGCGCTTGAGGTTGAACGTGTGGTGATGTTCCTGATCTTGACGCTTATGATCATCGTTGCCGGATTCAACATCATTTCCGGGATGATCATGCTGGTGAAAGACAAGACCCGCGATATTGCAATTTTGCGGACGATGGGGGCGGCGCGGGGCACAATTTTACGCGTGTTCCTGATGTCGGGCTCGGTGATTGGAATTACCGGGACGTTTATTGGATTTTCGCTCGGCGTCGTTGTTTGCTGGAATATCGAGAACATCCGCCAGTTTCTGATTTGGGTGACAGGCGTCAATCTGTTTCCGGAGACTTTGTATTTCCTCAGCAAGTTGCCTGCCAAAATGGACTCCGGCGAAATCACGACTGTTGTCTTGATCTCGCTGGTGCTGACGATATTGGCCACTGTTTATCCGGCATGGCGCGCGGCGCGTCTCGATCCCGTCGAGGCGTTGCGGTATGAGTGATACGTATTTTGAGACACAGGAGTTGACTCAGCAACCGGTCGCGCAAACCAGACCCGTGTTGGTGTTGCAAAACATCACTCGCGTTTTTGGTTCGCCACCCGATACGCTTGAGATTTTTCGCAATGTCAATACGCAGATCGTGCCTGGCGAAATCGTAGCGCTGGTGGGCCCTTCGGGCTCGGGAAAATCCTCGCTTTTGCACATTTGTGGTTTGCTGGAAGCGCCTTCGAGCGGCACCATCATGATCAACGGACGCGATTGTTCAAAGCTCGATGACAGCGAACGCACACGCATCCGGCGCGATGATTTGGGTTTCGTTTATCAGTTTCATCATTTGCTGCCCGAGTTTTCAGCCCTTGAGAATGTGATGATGCCGCAACTGATCGGCGGCAAGCGGCCGCGCGAGGCTGAGGGTTTGGCATTGCGTCTGCTGAATAAAGTCGGGCTGTCGCAGCGTGCGTCACACCGGCCGGCGCGACTGTCGGGCGGCGAGCAGCAACGCGTTGCAATCGCTCGGGCATTGGCCAATCAACCCCGGTTGATATTGGCGGATGAACCCACCGGCAATCTCGATCCGCGTACTGCCGATATGGTTTTCAGGGTTTTTGTTGAAGCTTGCCGCGAACGTGGCGTGTCGGCACTTATTGCAACGCATAATCTGCAGCTGGCCGTGAAGATGGACCGCACATGGCTGCTGCACGAAGGCAAACTGATCGACGCAGGCAAGCTCAAGGCTTAGAAAAAAATGGCTGCCGCCAAGGCATGAAGCACGCGGAGGGGCAGATGCTTCAAGGAAAGGCATTGGACGAAATCACAGGTGGCGTTGTCGATGCCTGTTTGAGGTTACATATTGGATTGGGTCCCGGACTGCTTGAGTCTGTTTACGAGACCGTGTTGGCGCGTGATCTCGAACGGCGAGGGTTGTTTATCGAAAGGCAGAAGCCCGTATCCTTCGAGTACGATGGTCTTTACTTCAGCGAAATGCTGCGCGTGGATATTCTCGTTGAGTCACTTGTGGTGGTCGAAATCAAATCCGTCGAGAGGCTGCTGCTGGTGCACCCCAAGCAGGTTCTCACATATGTTCGGTTGTTAAAGCTCCCCGTTGGGCTTTTAGTAATCTTCGGAGCACCGACCATGAAGGAGGGATTGCAGCGGGTCGTAAACGGCTTGGTTCCCTCCGCGTCTCCGCGCCTCCGCGTGAACCGTCTAACGAAGGAGCCGTGATGGCTGCCATTGCCAATTTTGTGCATTTGCGGGTGCATTCGGCTTTTTCGCTGCTTGAAGGTGCGCTTCAGCCTGATGAGATTGCGGAGTTGTGCAAGACCCACCGGATGCCGGCGGTGGCGATCACGGACACCAACAATCTGTTTGGCCTGATGGATCTGACCGAGGCGCTGGTGAAAGCGGGCGTGCAACCGATTGTGGGTTGCCAGTTTGAGATTCCGCTTGAAGCAGAAAAGCGCGCCGGCGCCGTCATTGCGAAGGGCATGAGCGGTACCTTGGCCGTTTTGGTTCAGAATGAGCGTGGCTATGCCAATCTGATGAAGCTGGCGAGCAAAGCGCATTTGGATGGTATGCCCGGTGATACGCCGCACATCAGTTGGGTGGCGCTGGAGGATCTCAACGAAGGCCTGATCGTTCTGACCGGAGGGCGGCGGGGACTTGTAAACAGGCTGATCGGCGACGGGCAACTGGATGCCGCGATGGCGGCATTACGCCGGCTGAAATCCATTTTCGCTGACAGGCTGTACATTGAGCTGCAGCGCCATGGTTTGGCCGATGAAGCCGTTGCCGAACCGCATCTCGTGCGCGCGGCCTATGAGCTTGAGGTGCCGCTCGTCGCAAGCAATGAACCGTTTTTCAGCAAATGCCAAATGCATGTGGCCCATGACGCGCTGCTGTGCATCGCCGGTGGTGCATATGTTTCGCAGGATGAGCGCCGGCGCGAAAGTCCCGACCACTATTTCAAGTCCGCCGAGGAAATGACCGGACTGTTCTCCGATGTGCCTGAAGCCATTGCCTCTACAATTGAGATTGCCAAGCGCTGTGCCTTTTATCCAACCAAACGCAGCCCTATACTGCCGCCGTTCAAACCTGCATCCGGGCTTTCACCCGAAGAGGAATTACGAACCCAGGCGCGCGCCGGACTGAAGGTGAGGCTGGAGGCGAGCGGACTGTTCGCCGTTGAGAAGGACTATTGGGAGCGTCTGGAATTCGAGCTTGATGTTATCATCCGGATGAATTTCGCCGGGTATTTCCTGATTGTTTCCGACTTCATGAAATGGACCCGGGGACAGGGCATACCTGTTGGCGTTCGTGGGTCAGGGGCCGGTTCCGTCGTGGCATGGGGGCTGCAGATCACCGCTCTCGATCCGTTACGATTTGGTCTGGTCTTCGAGCGCTTTCTCAATCCGGAGCGCGTGTCGATGCCGGACTTCGATATCGATTTCTGTCAGGACCGGCGCGGAGAAGTGATCCGCTATGTTCAGGATAAGTACGGGAAGGATCGCGTCGCGCAGATTATCACGTTCGGGACACTGCAGGCGCGGGCGGCGCTGCGCGACGTCGGGCGCGTTCTGCAAATGCCGCAGGGGCAAGTTGACCGGATTGCCAAGATGATCAAGGTCAAACCGGGATCGCCGTCAAAGCTGCGCGATGCAATCAACGAAGAGCCGCGATTGCAGCAGATGGAGAATGAGGAGGAGGCGGTCAAGCGGCTCTTTTCGATTGCCGGGCAGCTGGAGGGCTTGTACCGCCATGCCTCAACCCATGCCGCAGGTGTGGTTATCGGCGACAGACCGCTGGATGAGATCGTGCCGCTCTATCGCGACCCCAGTTCCGACATGCCGGTGACACAGTTCGACTATGAGGGCGATGAGAAGGCGGGTCTGGTCAAGTTCGATTTTCTGGGTCTCAAGACACTGACGGTGATTGCCGGCACGGAAGCGCTGGTGGCCGAACGGCACGGTATCAGGGTCAAAGCTGAGGAAGTGCCATTCGACGACAAAAAATCTTTCGAGGCTTTGAGCAAAGGCGCGTCCACCGGGATATTTCAGCTGGAAAGTACCGGCATGCGCGATCTGTTGCGCAAAATGCGGCCAGACCGGGTTGAGGACTTGATCGCGCTTGTGGCGCTGTATCGTCCGGGACCGATGGACAACATTCCAAAGTACATCGCCTGCAAGCATGGCCGGGAGAAGCCGTTTTACTTGCACCCGGCCTTGGAGCCAATTTTGTCGGACACTTATGGGGTGATGACCTATCAAGAGGATGTCATGCTGATTGCGCGCGAGCTGGCCGGGTACTCGATGGGGCAGGCCGATGAGCTGCGCCGCGCGATGGGCAAGAAGATTAAGGAGCAGATGGCGGCACATCGGGCGAAATTTATCGAAGGAGCGGCGCTCAAGAAAAACATACCAGCCGGTATTGCCGAACAAATTTTCGATCAGGCCGAGAAGTTTGCAGGTTATGGTTTCAACAAGGCCCATGCAGCGGCCTATGCGCAGGTGGCTTATCAAACGGCGTGGTTGAAGGCGAATTATCCGGTCGAGTTTTTCTGTGCTTCGATGACGCTGGATATCAGCTCGCCCGAACGGCTGTCTATTTTCCGGCAGGAAGCCGAACGCCTGGGCATCGTGGTTGCCCCGCCCGACATCAATGTGTCAGGTGCATTGTTCAGCGCGGGGCGGCGCGCGGATGGCAGTGATGTCATTTATTACGCTTTGGCAGCGGTGCGTAATGTCGGGCGCGCGGCGATGGATCATGTGGTCGAGGTGCGCGCGGCGGGTGGCCGCTTTACGAGTGTATTCGACTTTGCTCGGCGTGTGGATGCGAAGTATGTGAACCGGCGCATTCTGGAGAACCTTGTCGCAGCAGGCGCATTCGACAGTTTGACCTCAAGCCGGGCGCAAGTTCATGCAGCCATTGAAATGATGCTGGGTGAGGCGTCGATGGCGAGCCGGGAGCGGGAGAGTTCGCAAGTCAATTTGTTTGGCGAAGTTGAAAAACAAGCCGATCGCGCGCTGCCCAGCGTTGAGCAGTGGACGATGCCGGACAGGCTGGCGCGCGAGTTTGGTGCGATCGGCTTTTACATGTCCGCCCATCCATTGGACGAGTTCAACCAAACGCTGCAGCGCCTGCGGTGTGTTCCCTATGCGGAACTTGCGGCAGAGAAGCGGCGAGAAGACCGCGCCGTGACGCTTGCAGGCAGCGTCATCCGGCGGGCGGACAGGCGGACCCGCGATGACAAGCGCATGTCGCACATTGGATTCTCGGATGCGTCTGGCATGTTTGAGGCCGTCGTGTTTGCGGAAGTGCTGGCACAAGGCGGGCAATATCTGGAGCCCGGCCGCGCCGTCGTGCTGGACGTGGCGACGCGGTGGGATGGTGACGACCTCAAACTGCAGATCCTTCGCGTTCAAAGTCTTGATGAAGCGGCATCGCAAACCGGGGCGGGCTTGCGCATCTATATTGACAACCCAAAACCTCTGGCAAGCATTGCCGAGCGCGTTAAGGGACAAAAAGGGAAGGGGCTGATCTCACTTGTGTTCCCGGTCGAGAATGGCGAACGCGAGGTTGAGCTGGAATTGCCGGGTCGCTATGCTGTGACCCCGGGATTGCGGGGCGCTTTGAGGGTGGTAAATGGGGTGCAAGAGGTGGAAGAAGTTTAGGGCTTGGTGCTGAGCCTGGAGAATGTCAGGCGATCTTTGTTGTCCTGCATCAGTTTGGTCAGCCCAGTGATTGTGGACAGCCCCAGACCGTCTGGCCGTTCGGCATACTCGTCGAAGGCTATTTTGGCGTAAGCGTCGCCCGCGACTTTGTCCCACTTTCCCGAAGGCTTCTTGATTTCGATCTGAACGACGGTGGCCTTGAATACCATGCGCACGATGGCATCCGTTGGTTTGGTGGGGCGGACCAGACAAGGCGTGTCACCCATCATTTGCCAACCATTGGAAAGCGCCCAGGCGGTGAGTTCGTCTTTGGTCATGGAGTGGTTTCTATCCCAGCCTTACTTTGATGTCGACGGGTGTTCAGAAGCAGAGTGCCGCTGGACCTTCAGGCTTTGCCATGGCATTGAAATGGTGATCGGCTATTATAACGAAGGACCTGATCCATGAAAACCCGCATCACTGAAATGTTCGGTATCAAGCATCCCATCATTCAGGGAGGCATGCACTTTGTCGGTTTTGCCGAGATGGCAGCGGCGGTGTCCAATGCCGATGGGCTTGGGATAATCACCGGCCTGACGCAACGCTCGCCGGAGTTGCTGGCGAAAGAAATTGCCAGGTGCCGCACGATGACGGACAAGCCCTTTGGCGTGAACTTGACATTTCTGCCGTCAGTGTCGCCACCGGACTATCCCGCCTATATCCGCGCCATCATCGAAGGCGGGGTGAAGATTGTTGAGACGGCAGGTAACAATCCGCAAAAATATCTTCCGGCCTTGAAAGAGAACGGCATCAAGGTCATCCACAAATGTACGTCGGTGCGCCACTCGCTCAAAGCAGAAGCCGTGGGTTGCGACGCGGTGTCAGTGGACGGTTTTGAGTGTGGCGGGCATCCCGGCGAAGACGATATTCCCAACATGATCCTGCTGCCGCGCGCCGCAGATGAGCTCAAGATTCCGTTCGTCGCTTCAGGCGGCATGGCGGATGGCCGCTCGCTGGTGGCGGCGCTGGCCATGGGCGCGGAAGGCATGAACATGGGGACACGGTTCATGGCGACGAAAGAGGCGCCAGTGCATCAGAATGTAAAGGATGCGATTGTGGCCGCGTCTGAGCTCGATACGCGGCTGATCATGCGTCCATTGCGCAATACCGAGCGCGTGCTGAAGAACTCCGCGGTGGAACGGCTGCTTGAGAAAGAGAAGGCCTTAGGTGCGAATATCAAATTCGAAGACATTTTTGGTGAAGTGGCCGGCGTCTATCCCAAAGTCATGACCGACGGCGAAATGGAGGCCGGCGCGTGGTCGTGCGGCATGGTGGTGGGGCTGATCAACGACATCCCAACCTGCAAGGAGCTCATAGACCGGATTATGGCTGAGGCCCACGAGATTATTCACGGCCGCCTGGCTCGGTTCGGGTGAGGCGCGGCATGAACCTTCCGGACCTGCACTATCGCAGTCTTGCCGGTGTCGCTTCGGATATTGCGTCGGGCGCACTGTCATCTGAAGAGGTCACACGCCACACGATCGAGCGCATTGGGCGGTTGGAGCCGCGCCTTCATGCCTTTGCGCATCTGCGCGCCGATGAAGCCCTGAGCGAAGCAAAGGCGGCTGATGCCCGCAGGGCACGCGGCGAGGCGCTGCGACCACTGCATGGCGTGCCGATAGCCGTGAAAGACTTGTGCGCGATGGCGGGGACGCCGACGCGGGCTGGCGGATTCTTTTCGACGGGGTTCAAGCCCGGTGACACCGCGACCGTCGTTTCGCGGCTGCAGCAAGCGGGTGCGATTGTCATTGGCAAAGCCCAACTGACCGAAGGCGCATGGGGAACGCATCACCCAGACATTCCTGCACCGGTCAACCCGTGGGTGGCGGACCGGTGGTCAGGCTCGTCGTCAAGCGGATCGGGTGTATCGGTTGCGGCGGGGTTGGCCTATGGCGCGATCGGCACCGACACAGCGGGTTCCATCCGTTTCCCTTCGGCGTGTAACCATCTTGTCGGGCTGAAGCCTACATGGGGACGGGTCAGCCGCTACGGTGTTTTCCCATTGTCCGACACGTTTGATCATGTTGGTCCCATGACACGTACGGTGCTGGATGCGGCCCTCATGTTTGCGGCGATTGCGGGGGCTGACCCTCTCGATCCGACATCGCGCGACGAGCCGGTTGAAGATTGGGTGGGGGCAGCCGGAAAGGCTACCCTGAAGGGCGTCAGGGTTGGCGTTGACCCCGCGTACTCGCGCGACGGAATTGATCGGGAGATGGCGGCGGCTCTGCATTCTGCGATTGAGCTGCTGATGGCGGCCGGTGCGAGCATTACTGAAGTCAGGGTTCCCGATGTCGATGTGATCCTCGAGCGTGCAGCGGCTGCCGCGATGGTTGAGGCCGCAGTATCGCATGCCAGGACCTATCCGTCGGAGCGTACGAGGTACAGTGCCGTCTACAGTGCGTTGCTTGATGTTGGCCACGCGACAACGGCGAGGGACTATGCTGCGGTCTCCATCTGGAGGCGGGAGTTCCGGGGACAGCTGAGTCGGTTGTTCAGTTCTGTCGACATGCTTGTCGCGCCGGTCACGTCCGCTTCTCCTGCGCCGGTTGAACTGCTGAAGGGGTTCGAAAGTGCGCCGCCCCTGGCTTCGGCACCGTTCATGCGGTTCACGATTCCCTTCAATCTGGCCGGCGTGCCGTCGCTGACTTTGCCGATGGGGCGCTCATCCGAGGGCGCGCCGCTGGGATTCCAGCTGATCGGACCAGAGCTGGGTGAAGCCGCGCTGCTGTCGGCGGGTGCCGCGTATGAGGCCGCGAGCGGGTTTTCGTTACTGCATCCGGATTTGTGATGTTGTTTCAGGCCGACGCCGGCGCATGACCCTCCATAGCATCACGCCGAGGCCCAAGAGTGTCAGCGCCATGAGGGCGAGCACCCACCAATAGGCAGCGAGTTGGCGGGCGATGATGTTTTTGGCGATCTGGCGTTGCACGTTGTAGCCGGGCGGGAGTTCGAGGACGCCCACGTTTTTCACATAGGCTTTGTAGTCTTCGATCATGGCCGCGAGACGTTCAGGCTCAGTTGTCACGAGATCGTTGACTTCGCCGGGATCCTTGGCGAGATCATAGAGGTGCCATTTGCCGTCACCATGCGGCCCGGCGTTGCGAGAGATCTTGTGATCGCCCTTGAAGAGTGCTGCGTTGCCTGCGACTTCGACGCCAATCGTGGCATCGCTGGCGTGGGCGCGTTCAGCTTTGCCTTCCAGGAGCGGGCGCAGGCTTTGTCCGGTGATCGTCATTGTGCCTTTGACGGGGGCCACGCTAACGCCGGCGAAGTCCAGGATTGTAGGTGTCACATCGGTGACAAACACCGGCGCGACCGGCTTCTGCGTGGCGGGGATACCGGCACCGGAGATAATGAAAGGCACATGAATTCCGCCTTGGGTTGTGTAGAATTTGAACAGCTTCCCTGGTGCTGACACCGATGCGGCCCATTCGGGACCGATAAAATTCAGGCTGCCCTTTTCGCCGAGGGTGTCGATGTCCCAGCTATAGCCGTTCAGCGGCATCCAGATGTTCATGCCCGGTGCGTGGACAGGGTCGCTGGGTTCAGGGCCGTTGTCCGACGTGACGACAAATAGTGTGTTGTCGAATTGGCCGCTGTCTTTCAGGTGGCTGATCAGGCGGCCGATGTGGTGGTCCATCGCTTCCAGCATGCCGGAATAGACGGCCATGCTTTTGGCGTAAATTTTCTGTTCTGCCGTCGAAAGGCTTTCCCATTTGCGCATTGTTTCGGGCAGGGCGGCGAGCGGTGCATCCTTGGGGATCAGGCCCAGATCCTTTGCGCGGGACCAGCGCGCTTCGCGCAGTTTTTGCCAGCCTTCGTCGAACTTGCCCTCGTAATGCGCGGTGAATTCGCGCGGCGCCTGCACGGGAATGTGAACGGCTTGAAACGCGATGTAAGCGAAGAAGGGGGCGGGGTCTTTGCCGGCAGTGTCGAGGTAGGTGATCATTTGATCGATCATGAATTTCGACGAGTAGAAATCTTTGGGTAATGTCGCGGGTTTGCCGTCCTCATACCAGGGTGCCGTCAGGTAGTAGGGCATGTAGGGCTTTTGTTCCCAGTTGTCGGCCCCTGAAGCATCGAGGACGAAGGAGCGGTCAAAACCGTGTGCACCTGGCAAGTGTTCCGGCTCGTGACCCAGATGCCATTTGCCGGTCATGTAGGTGCGATAGCCGGTGGCCTTCAGGCGCCCTGCCACCGTCAGCACACCGGGTTCGAGATGCAGACTATAGCCGGGCTTGTTGTGTTGCTCGGGTGGCAGAACTTCTTCGATGGTGGCAACACCATTGCGGTGGTTGTCGATGCCGGTGAGCAGCATCGCGCGCGACGGTGAGCACAGGGGCGAGGTGTGATAGTTCGTGAACAGCGCGCCGTTGCCCGCGAGAGCGTCGATGTTGGGGGTTCGCGCCTCGCCGCCATAGGCGCCGAAGTCCATGAGCGCTGCGTCATCGACCAGGATCACCACGACATTGGGGCGTGCGGACGCTATGCCGGAAAGCAGCACCGCAGTCAGAAAGGCCATAAAAAGGCTTACGGCCGTCATGTGTTCAGTGCCCTTCGAATTATTTTCCGGCGCCCATCTTGAAAAGTGGCACGATGAATGTCAATAGTTTGATGAACGCAATTTGAGAGGATTTCTTATATGCAAGTCGTGAACGAAATGATGCCCACCGATCCTGAGCGCATCCGGCAAATCATGGAGCCTGGACCCGCGAAGCCGATCTACATGGTCAACCTACTGAAGTTCAAAGACAAAGCCGAATACAAAGATGGACGGGCGACAGCGTTGAGCGGGCGGGATGCCTATATGATTTATGGCAAGGCGGTCTCACAGTTGCTGAAAAAATTTGGAGGCCGGGCCATTTTCGCGGCTGACGTGAGCTTCCTGACGTTGGGGCAAGTCGAAGAATTGTGGGACGAAGTGGCCATTGCAATGTATCCCAATCGCGGGGCGATGCTGAAGATGTCGATGTCGGCGGAATGGCGCGAGATATCGGTGCATCGGGATGCCGGGTTGAAGGGACAGCTCAACATCGAAACGGTGATGCAGCCGGAGCTGGAAGCCGTGGCATCCTCGTGATAGCGAATGTTTCTCGCATCGAGGATGGCAGGCGCCGTCGCGGCGATCAAAGCCGTCAGCAAATCGTTGAAGCGATGCTGGTGCTGGTTCGAGGCGGAAACATGAGTCCGAGCGCCGCACAAGTGGCCGAACGCGCGGGGGTAGGACTGCGCACTGTGTTCCGGCATTTCGAAGAAATGGAAGTGCTCTACCGGGAAATGGCTGAGGTGACGCAGGCTAGAATATTGCCGATCATCGAAAAACCATACACGCAAACGGCGTGGCGAGACCGGCTTTTGGAAATGGCGGAACGCAGGATTCAAATTCATGAAGACATCATGCCATTGAAAATCGCAGCCAGCGTCCTGCGCTTTCGCTCGGCGTTTTTGATGGACGACTATACCAATCATCTTCGCTTGGAGCGAAAGACGCTGGAGGCTGTTCTGCCAATCGGCGTGCGAAAGGATCAAACCCTTCTTCGCGCCCTGGAGATGGTCAGCAGCTTTCAAGCCTGGCGCCGCTTGCGGCGGGACCAGGCCTTGACGGTTGTGGAGGCGCGCCGGGTCGTGCTGCGATTGCTGAACGGTGTTTTGAGTGGGCACGATTGAGACATTTTGGGAGAGACAGATGGGCTGGAAGAGATACGCGCTGATTGCGCTGGTGGCCGTTCTGGGACTTGCGGGGACGGCTTACTTGTTTCGCAAGCCTCTGATCCTCTATTTCGTGGCGACGCGGGGACTGGAACCGGTCGCTCCCAATCGCGAGGTTGTGTGGGACAGAGGGCCTGACGTTGCGGCAATGCCAATCGCTGAGAGGCCGCCGAATATTGTCGTTATTGTCGCCGACGATCTGGGCATCAACGACATCAGTTATTTCGGCGGCGGCGTGGCGGGCGGCGCGGTATCGACGCCTCATATCGACTCCATCGCCAAGGATGGTGCAGCCTTCGTGAAGGCCTATTCGGGTACGGCAGCGTGCGCGCCGTCGCGGGCGATGCTGATGACCGGGCGTTACGGCACGCGCACCGGTTTCGAGTTTACGCCCACGCCCGATGGTATGGGCGGGATGCTCGATCTGTTCTACAACGACGGAACGCGGCCGCATGAATTGCTGAGGACGGAGGTCGCTGCCGGCAAACAGGTGCCGTTCAAGGATCAAGGCTTGCCGTCGTCGGAGATCACGCTCGCCGAGGTGTTGAAGCCCGCCGGGTATCATACGATGCATATCGGCAAGTGGCACTTGGGTGGCTCCAAGGAATTCGCGCCGAACGCACAAGGGTTCGACGAGAGCATCAATCTGGAAGGGTTGCTGCATCTGCCCAAGGACGACCCGCAAGCGGTGAACGCGAAGTTGGAATTCGATCCGATCGACCAGTTTTTGTGGGCGCGCGGTCAATACGCGGCCTCGTTCAACGGCGGGGAAAAATTCGCGCCGAAGGGCTATCTCGCTGACTATTACACCGATGAGGCTATCAAGGCGATTGGTGCTAACCGCAAACGGCCGTTTCTGCTTTACCTCGCGCATTGGGGCATTCATTCGCCGTTGCAGGCTTCCAAAGCCGACTACGACGCGCTGTCTGAGATCAAGGATCACCGGATGCGCGTGTACGCGGCGATGGTGCGTGCGCTTGATCGCAGCGTCGGGCGTGTGTTGAAGGCGCTTGAAGACAATGGCCTTGCGGAAAACACCGTCGTTGTATTCTCCAGCGACAACGGGGCGCCGGGCTATATCGGTTTGCCCGAGGTGAACAAGCCTTATCGCGGCTGGAAGCTGACGTTTTTCGAAGGCGGCATTCGGGTGCCGATGTTTGTGAAGTGGCCGGGACATATCAAGCCCGGTTCAAAGAGCGAAACGATGGTGTCCCATTTGGACTTGCTGCCAACGGCAGCGGCGGCGGCCGGGGCGGACTTGCCTTCGGACCGGGTCATAGATGGCGTCAATCTTTTGCCGCTGCTGGAAGCAGCACCGGCGCTGCCGCGTGTGATATTCTGGCGCGACGGACACTATCAGGCCGTTCAGACCGCGGGATGGAAATTGCAGATTGCCGACCGGCCGAACAAGGCCTGGCTGTTTAATCTGAATGACGATCCGACAGAACAAAAAAACCTTTCAGCAGAGTTGCCGGACAAGGTCGTTGAGTTGAAAGCGCTGATCACAAAACACAATGCAACACAGCGCGAGCCGTTGTTTCCGGCGGCGGGCGAAATGCCGGTGACCATCGACAAGACACTGGAGGAGCCGTCGACCAAAGAGGACGAATATATTTACTGGCCGGGGTGAGGGGATGCTTTTTTGCCGCTTCGTGGCGACTGAGTCATGACTTTTGGTTCACCGGATAAAACTCGCTCTAGTCCGCGTACTGACGAAAACGTGGCTCATACCGTCACTTCCTTTATTTACAGCCGCAGGGAACTTTGCGGAAGTTCCCTGGAATTTTATTAAAGCTTGTCCATAACGGTTGTTTCACTTGGCCGAGGTCCCATCTTTCGACTATCGGCTGCAGCAAGCCGTTTCTGGTGAAGGCGCAATTGGCGCGGCACCGGAGCCCAAGCTGATACGGGCATCAGCAAAACTCACAACAACTGAGGTGGTTAAAAGATGAAGGTCATGACAACTGTTCGCGTCGATGGTCGCGCGATGAAAGCGATGTTCCTTGGAGTGCTTTGCACTTTGGCAGTCGCAACTTCAACTTTGGATGCAGCAGCTGCGGTTGACGCAACGGCGCCGGCTTTGACAGCGGCTGATACAGCAGAGCGCGTTGCGGGGACGATGTTGCCTATTCCCAATCCAGGTGAAAGCGCTGAAATTGCCTTCACGCCTGAGAAACATTCTCTTGGCGAAAAAGTTGTCACCGATAGTGGTATGCCAGTCGTCAAGTCTCAAGGCGAGAAGCAATGCCTGACCACTGCGATTTACTTCGAAGCCCGCGGGGAATCTGCCAAGGGTCAACAGGCAGTCGCCGAGGTGATCGTGTCGCGTTCGAAGTCACGTGGCCGTCCCAACACGATTTGCGGTGTCGTATACGAAGGTTCGCAGCGCAAAACCGGGTGCCAGTTCTCGTTCACCTGCGACCGCATCGCCGATCGCGTTCGCGACGGGAACGCGTGGGACCATGCCCAGCGCGTTGCCGACACGGTCTTGAATGACCGGGGTGCCAGAGCGGTCGCGAAAGGCGCCACGTTCTTTCACGCCAGCAATGTAAAGCCTTATTGGGCTTCCAGCATGAACAAGGTCGCGCAAATCGGGTCGCACGTCTTCTACAGGCCATAATAGTTCCGTCTGTCGCCCCGGAGGAATATTTCCGGGGCGACAGTCGTTTCCGCCCCGCATTAGACTTTGGGCGGTGTTTCCGGATTTCTCGCCGGGTCGAGCGGAATCGTATTCATCTAGCCGGCGGAATTCATCTGCGTTTCATTCGCAATGATCGCGGCAACCGATGCGACTCCCAGTAATTTCACTGGATCTCTCAAATCTCCTTGACTTAACTCCGTATGAGGAGCTTCGACACAATGAAAACGCGGGCCTGCATCCAATGGTTCCGGTATCAGGCGGGTTACTCATGTTTAATGTGAGTTGAGCGT
>JAWXBO010000093.1:0-5819 GCA_034440175.1 Alphaproteobacteria bacterium | reverse complement strand
TGAGTGGGAGTAGCGAGGCAGCAGATGGCGAAGCACCGGATCTACTCAGTCAGCGTTGTCAGCGTCTATCCCCACTACGTCGCCAAGGCGGAGAAGAAGGGGCGCGCGAAAGCGGAAGTCGATGAGATCATTCGCTGGCTGACCGGGCATACGCAAAAATCGCTCGAGGCGCAGCTAAAGAAGAAGTCGAATTTCGAGGACTTCTTTGCGCAGGCGCCGCAGCTCAATCCCGCGCGAGGTCTGATAACCGGGGTGGTCTGTGGTGTGCGCGTGGAAGATGTCGAAGAACCCACGATGCGGGAAATACGCTACCTAGACAAATTGATCGACGAACTCGCAAAAGGGAAATCGATGGAAAAGATCTTGCGGAGGTAGTGCGGCGTATTGGGGGCGGGGGTCGCCAGGCTAGCGTAGCGCGCGTTCCGAAAAGTGCCTATCGTGTGACATGAGGGAATTTGCCGGCACGACGGCAAGGGGCTGCAAGCTGACACGACGCCTCTCGGGAAAACTTTGCTGAACGGAACGCATTTCGATGAAATCCAGGCGCCGAAACCGGAAATCCGCGACCACGCCGCACAAGGAAACCAGGCTCTCGCGTACCCATGCGCCGGCTGATCTTTCGCCGCTGGACTGGCAACGCGGCTTGCGCCGCCAATTCGGCCGCGAGCAGGACTTCGGGCTTGAAAATCTGACCGGCGAACCGTTTTTCTCCGAGTTCCGGATCAGCAATCCCGTTTCGAATTCCAGTTATCGCGTGGCGATCCGCGGCTTGGGCCCGGGCGGCAATTTTTGTTCATGTCCCGATTACGCAACCAGCGAACTGGGCACCTGCAAGCACATCGAATTCACGCTCGGCCGCCTTGAGAAAAAGAGAGGCGCGAAGGCGGTATTTGCGCGGGGCTACCAGCCGGCATTTTCCGAACTGTATCTGCGCAACGACGGCAAGCGCAGCGTGCATTTCCGCGCCGGCACCGATTGCCCACCGGCGGTCCGCAAGTCTGCAGCGCAGTTATTCGATGTGAAACGCAATGGAATGCTGCCGGAGGAACGATTGGGCAATCTGGAGCATTTTCTTTCCGGGGTACACAAGAGTGGTCATGAGCTGCGCGCCTATGACGACGCGCTCGATTTTGTCGCTGGGCGGCGCGACGCAGAACAGCGGGCGCTTTTGCTGGGCAAAGTGTTCCCGCGCGGCGCCGCCGATCCCAAGTTGACCAATCTTCTCAAGGTACCAATGTATCCGTATCAGGCTGAGGGCGCCTTGTTTGCCGTGCGTGCTGGCCGTGCGCTGATCGGCGACGATATGGGCTTGGGTAAAACTATCCAGGCCATTGCTGCGGCGGAGATATTGGCACGGCATTTTGGCGTTTCGAAGGTGCTGGTGATCTGCCCGACTTCGCTCAAGTACCAGTGGCAGAGCGAGATTACGCGTTTCTCAGGCCGGCAAGGTGAAAAGGCCCCGCGGGTTCTCGCGGGTGGCCGGGCGCAGCGGCAGAAGGACTATGCCCAGGAAGACTTTTGCAAGATTACCAACTACGAAAAACTCAAACCCGATCTCGACTTGATCACCGCCTGGGCGCCCGATCTGGTGATCGTCGATGAAGCGCAACGGGTGAAAAACTGGAACACCATTGCCGCGCGGGCTTTGAAGCGCATCGATAGTCCCTACGCGATTGTGCTCACAGGAACGCCACTGGAAAACAAGCTGGAGGAATTGATTTCCATTGTCCAGTTCGTCGATCAGCACCGGCTGGGGCCAACCTGGAAACTCCTGCACGAACATCAGGTCAAGGACGAAGCGGGGCGCGTCACCGGTTATACCGGGCTTGAAAAGATTGGCCAAACGCTGGCGCCGGTTATGATCCGCCGCCGCAAGTCTGAAGTTCTGAAGCAACTGCCCAGCCGGACCGACCAGAATCTGCTGGTGCCCATGACTGAAATGCAGATGCTGTATCATCAAGAAAACGCCGACATAGTGGCGAGTATCGTGAAACGCTGGCGCAGGACCGGATTTATTTCCGACATGGATCAGCGGCGGCTTACATGTGCGCTGCAAAACATGCGTATGTCGTGCAACAGCACATATCTGCTTGACCAGGAAACCGACCACGGCGTCAAGGCCGACGAGTTGGCCTCGTTGTTCGACGACTTGTTTGTGCAGCCTGAGGCCAAGGCGGTGGTATTTTCGCAATGGACGCGAACGCAAGACATTGTCATCCGTCGTCTCGACGCACGCGACGTCGGTTACGTCAGCTTCCATGGCGGCGTGCCGTCGGAAAAACGGCTGGCACTGGTTGAGCGGTTTCGTGACGACCCGGACTGCCGCGTGTTCCTGTCCACCGATGCGGGCAGCACGGGTCTCAATCTTCAACACGCTTCGACCCTGATCAACATGGACTTGCCTTGGAATCCCGCAATCCTCGAGCAGCGCATCGCGCGCATTCATCGTATGGGCCAGAAGCGACCGGTGCAGGTCATCAATTTCGTGTCAAAAGGCACCATCGAAGAGGGCATGCTTTCGGTGCTGGCGTTCAAGCGCTCCTTGTCGGCAGGAATTCTTGACGGCGGTACAGGCGAGATATCGTTTGGCGGGTCGCGTCTCAACCGCTTCATGAAGGACGTGGAAAACGTCACCGGCAGCATGGGCGAGGGCGAAGCAATGGCGCCTGCCGAGGAAGCGGGGAATATTGTGGCCGCGAACGGTGCCGGATCTGCGGAAGATACGGTTGCGAACATCGGCTCTGGAGGGATGGCGACCGCGCCACGCGACTCCGGTTCCGATCCGTGGCAAACCTTGCTGCAAATTGGTTCACAGTTCGTCGCCGCACTCGCGTCGGCTGACCATCCCGGCGCTCCGGCGCATCCATGGATCGAGCGCGATCCGGCCACCGGGGCGCAAAACCTCAAAGTGCCACTGCCACCGCCGGAAACCGCCAGACAGCTTGCCAACGCTCTTTCGGCCCTCGCCGACAGCTTGCGGAGCAGGGGTGGGTGATGGATCAAAGCTGATAGGCCGTGCGTCCCAAAAAATATTATTGCTTGCTTGCACCCCAAAAAAGCGCCTTATTATCGGCGACCTTTCCGACGAACTGCAGCTGTACCCACAAATCAGTTGGCATGACCGGAGCGCAGAAATTGTCTCAGAGCCGTGACGGGAACCTTGAGGCGCCGATTTCGGCGGACGAGCTGGCGTTGCTCCGCGCCCGGCTGGCTGAGGCGGAAAACACGATACGCATCGGCGGTTCGGGCGAGCGCGACACCACCGAGCGCAAGCTGGCCGAAGTGGCGCTGCGTGAGATCGAACAGCGCATGCGCCTCGCCACTGAGGCGACGGGCGTAGGCATATGGGAATGGAATATCCTTACCAACCGGATTCGTTGGGACGCTCAGATGTTCCGCCTTTATGGCGTCGAGCCGGCTCCGGATGGAATTGTCCCCTACGAGGCCTGGAGCGGGGCTGTATTGCCGGAAGAGTTGTCTGCGCAGGAAGCGATGATGGACGACGTCATTCGCAACGGCGGGGTCGGCCATCGCGAATTCCACATCCGAAGGGTCGATGATAATCAGGTGCGATACCTTCGCGCCGTAGAGACTGTCCGTACAAACGCCGCTGGAAAAGTGGAGTGGGTGCTGGGCACAAACCTCGACATTACAGAAACAAAGCGGGCCGAGAAGGCGCTGGCGGAACGCGAGGCGCAGCTTCGTGTGGCGCTGGCGTCCGCCCATGCGGGCGTCTGGTCATGGACATGCGATACCGGAAAACTCGTCTGGTCGCCGGAGTGTTTTGTGCTTTACGGACTCGACCCGGCTGTCAAGCAGCCCACCGTTGCCGCTTGGCAAAAGATGCTGCATCCCGATGACGCGACGGCCGTGATCAACGCCGTCGAAGCGACGGTAGAGGGGACATCGCCCGAGTATCGGGAAGAGTTTCGAATCATTGGTGCGGACGGTCAGGAGCGATGGCTGCTCGCGGTCGGAAACGTTCAGCGCGATGCAGACGGAAAACCGCTCGCATTGTCCGGTATCAATCTCGACATCACCGAACGCAAGAGACAGGAAGTGAACACACACCTGCTCATGAAGGAGGTCAACCACCGGGCCAAGAATATGCTAACCGTCGTCCAGGCCATTGCGCGGCAAACCGCAGTCGCGAAGCCCGAGGACTTTTTCGAGCACTTCAGCAGTCGCGTGCAGTCATTGGCTTCAAACCAGGACCTGCTGGTCAAAAACGATTGGAATGCCGTGCCAATCGAGGACCTCGTCCGTACCCAGCTTGCGCCATTCGTCGAACCGGGGAACGCGCGTGTCTCGCTCATGGGTCCAGCGTTGAAGATCACGACCTCCGCGTCGCAAGCGATCAGCATGGCCTTGCACGAGCTTGCCACCAACGCGGCCAAGTATGGCGCACTATCGAACGACAAAGGGCGCCTCGAGATTGCGTGGAATGTATACGCGAGCGAAGGGAAACCGGCGCAGTTCACGATGAGCTGGGTCGAAACAGACGGGCCGAAAGTTGTCAAGCCGGCGCAAAGCGGCTTCGGATCGACGGTGATCGACCGCATGGTCAAAGCGAGCTTTGGCTGCGATGTCACGATCAAGTTCGCGCCGGCCGGTTTTCAGTGGCGCATCGTTTGTCCAGCCGGTGGGCTGCTTGAAGGCGAACATCAGGCAGCGACGGGCAGCAAAGGTGCGAAGCCGGTCAAGCGGCCCGCTCCTGGCCGTTCGCGCGTGCTTGTCGTCGAGGACGAAGCGTTGATCGCGATGGAAATTGCCGCGATCGTGTCGGACGCGGGCTTCGCAGTTCTGGGGCCGGTCAGTACAGTCCAACAGGCGCTCGCCTTGATCAAGAATACCGGCTGCACTTTCGCCGTGCTCGACACCAACCTCGGAACCGAGACCGCCGAGCCGGTCGCCCTCCAGCTTCGCGCTGCGGGGATTCCGTTCGTGGTCGTTTCCGGATACTCGCGTGAACAGCAGCCTGCAGGCATGCGGGATGCGACGCTGCTCGGCAAGCCACTGGACGCACGTAGTTTAGTGGCCGAAATCAGGCGCGTGCATTAACTCACGCGTTCGTAACAGCCGGCTTCCCTCTGTGCGGAACAACCCGTTGCAGTGCTGCTCGCCCTGCCGCAGCACATAGTCTTGCGAACGTCTGCAATTCGCGCGGAAGACGTGTTCATCGGGCACCCGGGACGGGTCAGGATAAAGCGTGAGCGTAAGCGCGCGCATCTCAAGTCTCCCGTTTACGAGTCGCGTGAAGTGTAGCACACCAAGCAGGCTGAGAATCATTCTCTCTGATTTTCGCCACAATGTTTTCATAATTCGCCCGTGTTCTTGGCATCACTTTCGACGCTCAGACTTGAACCAAAAGGAAACCGCATGACGCTCGATACTTCTAAAGCCGTGGTGATATTGGGTGTGTTGCTGGCGCTCGGCATGTCGTCGGCGGCGTTCATTTTCGGCATTCAGGCCAAGCACATCGGCTCAGGCAAGCAAAGCATCGCCGTCAAAGGCCTGGCAGAGAAGCCGGTAACGGCGGACTACGCCGAATGGAGCGTCGGCCTGCGCGTGCAAGGGACCACATTCGCCGACGCGCTGGCAAAGCTGCGCAAGGAGCGCCCGGCGCTCGACACCTTCCTCGGGACCCAGGGTTTTGCGGCGGACGCGATGAAGAGCGGCAAAGAGAGCGTCACCCCGAATATGGTCGATGAAGAATTGCCGGGCGGACGTACGCGTTCGGTGCAGCGCGGCTTCAATGCCGCCCAAGACGTACTCATCACCAGCAAAAACTTGCCGGGCGTCGAAGCGGCACACAAAGC
>JAWXBO010000092.1:0-25493 GCA_034440175.1 Alphaproteobacteria bacterium | reverse complement strand
TTCGAATCCATCATCGTCCTCCGATTGCGACTCAGTGGATGACAACAGATTCAGCACTGCAGTCCTTTGTCACGACAATCCTTCACCCGATTGCCCTGCGGGATGTAGGCCGTGTTGTTGTTCGTCTGCGCTTCGGTGATAGTCCGGCCCTCGTTGAGCATAATGCCAACCCATTGCGGCGTATCGAGGGGCAAATCACTGGGGATGGTGACAAACTGCAGCATGGTGCGCGAGCGCCCTGGACATATGCCGAGGCGCCGTCCCGGCAATCGCCGGTCGGAAACGGAAATTGAATTGTTGGACGAAATGAAAAATGATGCTGCGGGAGTCTGGCAACTGGCGCCATTGTTCTCGAGCGTGAATTCGACAAGTACAGTTTCGCCCGGCGAAACGTCATACCCTATTTCGCCGTTGATGTTGCCGGCGTGAAGGGGCTTGACGCCGCCCCGTAACCCGATGACATCGGTCCGCCAATGAGTGCTGTATTCCCCCGATACCCCCAGGTATTTCCAATTCGAGACACTGACGTCTTCGTAGGCTCGCGCGCCATAAAGCGTTTTGATGCCGTTGCTAGCGTCGGCGCCCCAATACACGTCCACCCGGTTTCCGTTTGCGTGGGCATGCGTCCAGTCTTGACCCATGATGTTGTAGATTGTGTTGACGTGATTCAGCTGCATGCCGTGACCGAGTTCATGCAGGCCGGTGCCCTGCACCAAACGGTCGCCGCCTCCATACCCGCTCAGAGCGCTGCGCGTATGGAATGGCGTGTACTGCGTGTTCCTGTCGAAAAGTATATCGTTTTCGTTCATGTAGACAGTCAGGTCGCCGAACCCGAGCGAGAAGCAAATGACATAGTAAAGGGCGACTGCCGGACTGTTGTTGAGCCATAAATCATCAATCGTCCACCAAACCTCGGCCTCGCCGTTTCCTGGACTGACATGGAAGGTATCGAACTGCATGTCAAAGCGGAAATCGCCGGGATGCTTATTGGCTTCCGCAATCATTTCTGTCGCGGCTGCACGCCACGGTCCGGAAAAACCGCCGTTGTCAAAGCGAAATAATCCGGCGTCACCTCGAAACTTGATCGGATGCCACCCGCAGCTGGAACTACTGAAGGCAAAGGCCGGAGATGACATTGGCAACATAACAACTAGCGCCAAAGCAACAACAAGTGAATGTGTACGCATCGGGGGAGTCCTCACTTTGCGCCTAAAGGTTTCTGACCGGGATTGAAGGGATCGCGCTCCTCGGCTTCACGCCAGGCGCGGTCAGCATCGGATTCCTCGAGTGCCGGCCGGTTGGTCCTTGTTATTTTTGGCGGACCACTCCTGGGGATTGGCTTAAATACCAAGGGCATTGCAGGGTCGATGCTGGCAATGACGCGCACGACGCTGGTTGATGTGCGCGACAATTTTCCAATCAGACCGATGAACTCATTGATTTGGATTGGCCCGTTGAATGCCGGACGCTGCAAACGAACCGGAGCCTTAAGTGTAGGCAGTTTTTTTAACGCTGGTCCCTGCTGGGGTGGTGCAGTTTCGGGCGGTATCGGCACTTCCAGTGCAAAATCTCTTGCATCGTACTCCTTCTTGAGTTCGATAAATTTCGGCGCCGCCTTTTCGTATTGGGCACGTGCTTGCTCTATGGTCAGGCCGCGAGATTGAATCATTTGCGGCAACTCGCCTTTGAGAAATGGATTCTTGAACAAGTCGTCGAATTTTGGCGAAGGAAAGCGGACAACTCGAAACTCAATGGGCGGAATACCACGCGCCAGTGCATAGTTTTTTGCCAGCGAAAGAACAGGAAAGCCATGGGTGTTGTACACGCGGTCTTTCAGAATCCGGTAGCGGCCCCACTCGCAGTGTACCAGGGCGCATCGTGTCTCGCCGTTGCCGGTTATGAAGAGAATATCACGGTCGCCTTTTTGCAGCGTCGGGACGCCTGATATCCCCATGACCCCGCCCATACCATCGGGACCACCCATAAATCTGAGTGTCAGGCGTTGCGTGGTTTGCTTACCGCGAAAGACTTTGTCGATGCGCACAGTGACAAATGATACAGGCATCATGCCGTTACCATCGGAGAACGTGGCGGTGCGGTACTGGACTTCCTCGACCGTTGTCAACGCGATGAGTTGCGAACCATCTACAAGCGCTGAAAGATTGCTGTCCTGCCCTCCAGCAACGGCACTGTGAGAGCCAGCAGGCGTGGAAACCACCAGCGAATACATCAGAGCCATACAAACAGTGCCGCAGATGTTCGAACGCGATTTAGTCGTAATGGTGACCTCTGTCCGTTGAAGCGCTCTATTCTATGCAAAGCCGGGAGATTGGATAGTGACAATCGTACGGACTTAGTCGATGGCGCGGGCGATCACTACGTAACGTAATTTGCCGCGTTGCAGGCCGTCGAAGGGGTAGCATGTGACCAGCGCCAGGCGCGGGGTTTGGCCTGCGGTCGCTATGCCGGAGGACTGGGCGTGAACGATGGTGGCGCCGGTCATGCGGTAGTTGATCCGGACTCCGCTTTGCGTTGTGACGGTGATCGCGTCGCCGGGTTTGAGGTCTTTGATGAAGTTGAAATGGGTGTCGCGGTGGCCGCCGATGACGCTGGTGCCGTTGGCGCCGGGAAAGGGTGAGGCGGCGACGTGTGCCGGGCCGAAGGCGAGCGCTTCGCCGCCAGCTTCGGCGAGGACGACTGCGGACTGGTTCAATCGCGGGAACTCGATGCGGGCGACGGGGTGGGTGTCGGCCCAACTCCAGGCCTTTGTTGCTTTGCCCGTGGAGATCGTGTTTTGCCAGGCTTGTTCGAGGAGGACTTGTGCGAGCACAGCCTTGGCTCTGATGAAGAGTGCGTTGCCTGTGAACGCCAGCCCCAAGATGACAGAGACAATGGCGAAGCCCGAAAGATGACTCACACGAAGCAACGAAGGAACGAAGAGGAAGTTTCCTCTTTTGCTTGTCTTCGTTTCTTCGTTTCTTCGTGTGAGCATTTTCTTACTACACTTATACCTTCCGTACGCGGAGCATGAGCAGCATGGCGCTTCCCGACAAGAGCAGTAAGCACCCGAGGAAAAGCATAAGGTCAGTTCCGGCGTCGGTTTGCGGGAGAGCGACGCCCTGCCCGTCGTTTGCTGACGGTGCCTTGTCCGACATTGCCAGCTTCAACATCAGTAATGGGTTGATCGAGGCTTTGATCGCGGGGTTCGATGGGTCTTCACCGAAGACTTTCTCGAAGTTCCAGCCCTGCGGCAGGTTGGTCGGCATTTCGTGGCTCGACAGTGCATCGCCGGTGGGACGGCTTGGCGTGATATCGACAGCGACCAGGCTGGTCAGTCTTGAGACCAGATGATGATCGAGCGCCACCTTCAACACCTGCACATCGATGTCGCCTTCGTTGGCGCCCTTGTACCGCAGGGCTTCTACCGCGGCGATTTTAGAGCGCGCCCAGCTTTTCGAAACGCCGCTGCCGGTTTCGGCGGCGCTCAGGTCAAGTGTCGTGCTCCACGGTGTCGTTCCCATGCGGCCTTCTAGTTTGATCGTGCCCGACGCGGCGTTGGTCACAGACGTCATAAGCACGGGTTCGCCCGCGTAGAGGTCGGGCAACGGGTTTGGCCAAGTCTCGAGCGTTACGCCATCGGTGACGACTTTGAGATCGGTCATCAATGGGCTTTCGAGCTTGTTGAAGAGTTCGACGACGCCGGTTTCGACCTCGGTTTCCGAACCAATGTGAGTGAACCAGCCCCTGCCCTGGCGCGCGATGTGCTCCATCAGATAGGAGTTCGGCGCCGATCCGATGCCGATGGTGAACAGGCGTGAGCGGCCGAGCGACTTGCCGATCTCCGCCAGCACCTGATCCTCGTTGCCGACCGCGCCGTCGGTCAGGAATATCACCTGGCGCAGGCGCGACGTGTCAGTTGGATGGGTGTCGTAGAGGGCGGCTTTCAGTGCAGAGTAGATTTCGGTGCCGCCGTTAGCTTCCAGATTGCCGACGAAGCGTTCGGCGATGGTGACGTTAACTTTGTCCGCAGAAACCGCGTCTTTGAACAGCACATCGAAGGTGTCGTCAAAGCGGATGACGTTGAAGCGGTCTTCGGGTTTCAACTTTTTGAGCGCCGTCAGCAGTGCGGCCTTCGCCTGCTTCATCGACTCGCCCGACATGGAGCCGGAATTGTCGATGACGAAGATGGCTTCGCGCGGCTGGCGGTGCTTGCTGGATGCGTCCAACGGCGGCACGACCATGGCGAGGTAGTAGTTTTGTCCGCCGATAGTTTCGCGGAAAAGGGTTGCTTGCGGCTGGGCTTGAGCGGCCAATTTCCAGTTCAGAACAAAGTCGCGGTCGGCCGGCACATTGCCATCAAGGGTGATGGTTGCCGTTTTGCCGCCGGATTTTTCGATTCTGGCTTGGTGATAGAGGCTGTTGATGGCGGCGAGTGAGACGCCGGACTTCAGCGTCACGCGGAGCGAGACCGGGTTGATCTTGCCGAATTTGGGGTGAAACACCGGGGGCGCAATCGCGTGCGCGTCGGGGACAGAGTCGATCACGAGGAGCGAGGGGCTTTCGGTCGAGACATTGACCATCGCCACTTCCGGCTTCGGGATGTAGCGCGGACCCACCACCAGCGGCACCCGCAACTCGAATTTGCTGCCATCGAGGCGCACTGCCTCCTGGTATTCGATCTGCACGATGATGGTTTCATGCGGGCCGATGTTTGCGACCGAGTTAGTGAAGATGTTGGGGCGCTGCTGTTCGATAAGGGTGGTCTTGATGCCTGCGGCCGCGGCCTTCTCGTAGATCTGGCGGGCTTCGACGCGCTCCTTGACCTGGCCTTCCAGGAAGCGGTCGCCGACTTGCATTTTCAGCGTGTCTACGGCGGCGTTTTGCGGCATTGGATAGACGTAAACACCTTCGACCCATTTATCCGACGGGTTTTCGAAGCGTTGGGTGATGCGGGTACGGGCGATGGGGCCAGTGACTGCGATCGAGACGTCGGTCTTGAGGCGCGGGGCTTCGAGATATTTACCTCCGTCGGTGGTTTTGAGCAGTAGCGAGCCGGTGCCCATGTCATCGGGCGTGACCAGGACGGCTGGCTCGGCTTGGGGTGGTGCGACGTCGGCCCGGATGGCGGGGCCTACGGCCAAGGCAGTGAATAGAGCTACGCCTGAGATCAAGATTCGGCGCAAGAGAATGCGGGGGTGCCGGTGCGGGCTCCCGCTGGTGAAACTCAACGATGTCATGGGTGGGGTCCTCTAAGCGACGGTCCTGTGCCGCTTGTGGGGACACCAATGCGCGCCGATAACGACGCGATTACGATGCGAATTGGGCGTTGTCGTGCCGAATGCGGCGGATTGATGGTGCGCAGTAATGGCGGTCACTTCGGTGACGGGATTGTCGTGGAGCGTGAGCGCCCGGCTTTCACACCAACGGCGGCAGTACACTCACACGTTCGTCATGGCCGGGCTCCCGGCCACCCAGCCGCCGCGCGTCAGCGACGTATAAACTTCTTTGAGTCCGGTAACGCTTTCGTCTTTCGTCGCGCAGACGCGCGGCGGCTGGGTAGCCGGGACAAGAGCCCGACTATGACGGGCGTTGGGGGATGTTGTCAAAGGTCCAAACTTCTGGCCGTGGGTTTTACTCCTCGGTCGGCACTGACAGCGGCACGCGAGGGCCACCGCCAATTTGCGCACGATGTCGCGCCCGCCGGGCTTCGCACCAATATCGATTTGAGAAATGCAGACTTTCACCGAACCCACCTTGCGCTCAAAGGCGTCTGTAACTGCCTTGGGTTGGGCCCAGCGTTTCCAGCGCGTTCTCCGTAGGCTTAATCAGTGTGTCGACGCTCGAAGGCGCAGACATTTATCAGGTCGCCAAGAACTGCCGCACTAGCGTCGAAAGGATCGAGAAATATTACGGGTGGCATTTGAAGAACTATACGGACGTCGCAAAGCGCGGCCCATGCCAATCGCCGCCCAAAGGAAGGCCGCAAAAGCGGTGAAGTAAAGTTACACTATTTGCTTTTGCCGTTGCGTGTTTCGATGACGACGCCGTGCCCCAGTGGTGGAATTGGTAGGAAAACGCACCCCTCGCACCGGATGTTCGTGGCAAAGGCCGAGACCTGCGCGTGCTGGCAGAAATCTCCAAGGAAGGCCGCGACTATCTCGGGCGGGGCTTGGTGGTGTTTATTCACATACAAATGTGTCTTGCAAACTGCTTCACGTGTCAGGTGTAGGGTGGCTCAGCAAAATTCCTAAATGGCTGGTTTGTCGTGGGGACCAAAGCGCCGCTTGCGGGTACTCTAAATGGGATAGCGGACATAGATGCTTGCTTCAGCAGGAGTGTCCGGGCAGTGTATTTCTGTCTCTATCCTTGTGCGGTTCGAATATGAATGTACGTCCAGCTGTTGCAGCGGATGCGGCAGAGATTCAGGCGATATACGCGCCGTACGTAACCGACAGCACTATCTCCTTCGAGGAAGTGCCGCCTGACACAATCGAGGTCGAAAGGCGCATTGCAGCCCTTCTGCCGCAATACCCTTATCTGGTTGCCGAAATAGATGGGCGGGTGGTTGGATATGCTTATGCCAGTCAGCATCGGACTCGCTCGGCATACCGAAACTCCATCGACGTAGCCGTCTATGTTGCTCCAGTCGCTCAACGGCGCGGCGTGGCGCGTTGTCTGTACTCTCGACTTTTGCCTGCCGCAGCAAGTCTCGGCTTTCACGCTGCCTTTGCTGGCATCGCGCTACCAAACGAAGCGAGTGTCGGGCTGCACCAAGCAATGGGATTTGAACCGTTAGGCATTTACCGCGAGGTCGGACGAAAATTCGATGCTTGGCACGATGTCGGTTGGTGGCAACGACTGCTGTGAGTCCATTTCACAATAGTTGACTGCTCTGGCGTTGACCGCCATGGCGGTTCGTCTTACCCTGTGCGATGCGGGATATTCCTCGCCGACCGGGATTGATATTACCTTGGAAAGTACGCCACTTCCTCACAGACTGACATTGGAGGACTATGGCTGGGGCCCGCATTTTCAGCAGCAGCTGACGCCCGAAGATGGCGACGCCCTGCCGGTGCGCGTGGTCATGGTGCATCGCGACGCGCTTGATGTGGCGGGTCCGTCGTTTGAAGGACGCATTGCAGGGTTTACGCAGCGCGACAGAGGCAACACGGCGACGACCGGCGACTGGATGCTGGTCGATGGGTCGCGGCGCGCGCTGCGATTGCTTGACCGCCACAGCGTATTTAAACGCAAGAGCGCCGGGCGGGGGCGCAGCGTGCAGATGATCGCAGCAAACGTGGACGTGCTGTTCGTGGTCACTTCCGCCAATCAGGAATTCAACCTGGCGCGCATTGAACGCTATTTGGCGCTGGCGGCGGAAGCGGGTGCTACGCCGGTGGTACTGATCACCAAAGCCGATTTGTCGGAAGACGTCACACCCTTTGTCGAGGCGGTGCAGGAGATGCAGCCGGGGCTTGCGGTCCAGGCGATCAATGCCAAGAAATCCGACGTGGGTAAGCAACTTGATCCTTGGTTGGGGAGCGGAAAAACGCTGGCGTTACTGGGTTCGTCGGGGGTTGGAAAATCTACGCTGGTCAACAGCTTGATGGGCCAACTGTTGCAGGCAACCCAGGGGAGCCGCGTGGGCGGTGACAAGGGCCGCCACACGACATCGGCGCGCTCGCTGCACCGGCTTGCGAACGGTGCGTGGTTGATGGATACGCCCGGTATCCGTGAGTTGCAGCTGCTGGATGTGGCGCAGGGTGTTGACGAGGTGTTCGACGATCTGGTGGCGCTGGCCGCGACGTGCAAATTCTCCAATTGTACGCATTTGAATGAGCCGGGCTGCGCGGTGCAAGAGGCGGTGACGGCAGGAGTGGTCGATGATCTGCGTCTGATGCGCTATCAAAAGCTGCAGGGCGAGGAGCAATCCAATTCGCAGGCGATCTCGGGTTCCAAAACACGGGCGAAGGTGGCGGGGAGAATGCCCAGGCGCATTTTCAACGAGAAGCGGAGGGAGCAGGATCGTTAGGGCAAATACAAACCTGACGGTGCTGGTCCCCTCACCCTTTTTTGCCCTTGCAAAAAAAAGGTGAGGGGTCATGTGACGAAGATTTCCGCAGTTCTTCGCCGATGTTACGGTGTGACGGGCCGTGGAGAAAATCTCAACTACGGCACCAGCGCGGGGTGCCTTCAAGATTTTCTGGCGTGTGGCATCGCCGGATGGCATAAGGGGCGCATCCTTGTTGCCAAGCTGAAGGAGGAAGTTATGACCATTGTATCCATCTCCCCCGGGGCTGGCCTTGCGCAAGAGTTGCGCGCCTAGCGGTCGTCGCTAACCCTTTTCTCGTCCAGTCCAAATTCGCCGTTCGCGTGATTCGCGAGCTTATGAACTTGCGCAGGCTTGCCTGCAAACTGGATGATAGCACTGTGAAGCAATTGACATTGAAAGATTATGGATGGGGCGCTCATTTTCAAGCGCAGTTGACGGACGACGATGCGGCTTTCCTGGCTGTGCGTGTGTTGGCGGTGCATCGCGACGCGCTTGATGTTGCGGGGCCAGGGTATGAGGGCCGCGTGTTGCCGTTTGCGCCTTCAGATGATGACGAGGTGCAGGCGACGGTTGGTGACTGGCTATTGTTTGATGTGGAAAGCCGGCGTCCGGCACGCCGGCTTGAGCGGCGCAGCGTGTTCAAGCGCAAAAATGCAGGCAGCGGGCGGCGGGTGCAGCTGATCGCTTCGAATGTGGATACGCTGCTGCTGGTTACGTCGGCGAACCAGGATTTCAATGTGGCAAGGCTTGAGCGCTATTTGGCGCTGGCGGCGGAGGCCGAGGTGGCGCCGGTGGTGGTGATTACCAAGGCTGATCTTTCCAATGACGTTGAGCCCTTCTTGACTGCGGCCCGCCGGTTGATGCGGGGATTGGTGGTCGAGGCGTTCGATGCACGCGAGCCGCTGAGCCTTGAATGTCTGGAGCCCTGGTTTGGACGCGGGCAGACCTTGGCGCTGCTGGGATCGTCGGGCGTGGGCAAGTCAACGATTGTCAATAGCATGCGCGGTGAGGCGCTTCTGCATACGCAAGGCATTCGCGAGGACGATGCGCGTGGGCGGCACACGACGACAGGGCGCTCGCTCCACCGGCTGAAATGCGGTGCATGGCTGATGGACACGCCCGGTATGCGCGAGTTGCAGATCGTCGACGCGGCGGAGGGGTTGGCCGAAGTGTTCTCCGACGTCGCTGAGTTGGCGGCCGCCTGCCGGTTCAGCGATTGCGGCCATGAAGGCGAGCCCGGTTGTGCGGTGCAAGCGGCACTGGATGCGGGGACGCTGGACGCCGGGCGGGTAAAGCGTTTCGGCAAGCTGCAGCGTGAGGAGCGGCGCAATTCGGAAAGTGTTGCCGTGGCTCATGAACGCAACAGGAAATTTGGCCGCATGGCCAAGCGTGTGTTTGCCAATAAATTGAGAAACCGGGAATGGTGAAGAAACGGGACTCAGGGGGAGTGGCATTTGCGCTGGACAATGTGATCTTTTGGATGGTGCGCCAGAGGTAAAGCTTTTAAAGTCTGTTGAGGAAAAAAGGGGACTGCACGATGGGATCGTTTGCGCGGGGGCTTGGAGTAGGGGTGGCAGTTACAGCCGCGCTTCTGATCGGGTTTGCCTTCATATTTCGCGGCGTGCTGCCGATGATCCTGGGTGCGCCGGCGCCCAGTATTCCGCAAGACGTGGTGGCGGAGGCGACGACCTCCACGAAGGAGGCGCGCGAGAATATCCTGAAAGAGCTGCCGTTCTCCAACAAGCAAGACTTCGACTTTGCGGCGCGCGGGTTTGTGGCGACGCTGGATGAGCCGAAGATCAAGGACGAGAGCGGCAAGGTCGTGTTCGATCTCGCGTCCTACGACTTCCTGAAGGGCGAGGCACCGGAGAGCGCAAACCCAAGCCTGTGGCGGCAGGCGCAGCTGGTGACGAAGAGCGGCCTCTTCAAAGTGGCCGAGCGCATCTATCAGGTGCGCGGATTCGACGTGTCGACTGTGTCGTTCATCCAGACCGGCAAAGGATACATTGTCGTCGATCCGTTGACGACCGTTGAGGTGGCAAAGGCAGCGTTGGCGCTGGTCAAGAAGCACGTGGGCGACAAGCCGGTTGTCGCCGTCGTCTACTCGCACAGCCACGCGGACCATTTCGGCGGCGTCATGGGCGTCACGACCGAGGAGGCCGTGAAAGCGGGCCGCGTGAAGATCATCGCGCCGGAAGGCTTTATGGAGCATTCGATCTCAGAGAACGTGATCGCGGGGCCAGCAATGACGCGCCGCGCGCGATTCCAGTTCGGAACCACGTTGCCGCGCGGCGTCGAGGGCGAGATGACGTCGGGGCTTGGGCCCGGGATTTCGAGCGGCGCCATTTCGCTGATCGCGCCGACGGACATCATTTCCAGGACCGGCACCCAGATGACGGTCGATGGCGTCACGATGGTCTTCCAGGTGACGCCGGGAACGGAAGCGCCGGCGGAGATGAACTTTCATCTGCCGCAGATGCGCGCGCTATTCATGGCGGAGAACGCGAATGCGACGATGCACAATCTGCTGCCGGCGCGTGGCGCACTCGTGCGCAATGCGAAGGATTGGGCGGATTATCTGACGCAAGCGATCCGGCTCTACGGCGACACGAGCGACGTGCTGTTCGCCGCGCACGGCATACCGCGTTTCGGGACGGGCGTGATCATGGACTTTTTGTCCAAACATCGCGACGCGTACAAGTACCTGCACGATCAGACAGTGCGGTTGATGAATAACGGGCTGACCGGCGTCGAGATTGCCGAGCAGTTGCAGCTGCCCGACGTGCTGGCGCACGAGTGGTACAATCGCGGCTATTACGGCACGATGAGCCATAACTCGAAGGCGGTGTATCAGCGCTACATGGGGTGGTACGACGCCAATCCGTCGTCGCTGAACGCGCTGCCGCCGGTCGCGGCGGGCACGCATTATGTGGAGGCGATGGGCGGCCCTGACGCAGTGATCGGGAAGGCCGATGCGGCGGCGAAGACGGGCGAGTATCGCTGGGCCGCGATGCTGCTCAATCACGTCGTCTTCGCCGATGCCGGCAATACGAAGGCGAAGGAGATGCTGGCCGACGTATACACGCAGCTCGGCTATCGCGCCGAGGCCGGTACGTGGCGCAACATCTATCTGACCGGCGCGCAGGAACTCCGTCATGGCGTGGTCGATGCCGGCATTCAGCGCTTCAGCGCCGCTCTGGTGCGGGCGACGCCGACGACGATGATGCTCGACTTTGCCGCGGTCCGATTCAATTCGGAACGCTCGGCCGGCAAGGCATTCAAGATCAATCTTGTGCTGAGCGACGTACGCGAGAAGCATTTGCTGACGGTCGAGAATGGCGTCCTCATTCACGAGGAAGGGATCGTCGACGACAAGGCGGACGCGACGGCGACGATGAAGCGCTCGGATCTGCTGGAGACGTTGCTTGCTGGCGTGCCGCTGACGCTAAAGACGGCGACGGGTGCGGTGAAGGTCTCGGGCAAGAGCGACGCCTATGCCGAGCTGGTCGCGCTGATCGATCCGGTGCAGCCGAACTTCAATGTGGTCACGCCGTAGCATGTTATCGGTCGCAGCCTTTCGCAAACTGGCGCTGTCCATGCCCGATGCGCTTGAGGCGCCGCATTTCGAGCTGGCGTCGTTCCGTGCGGGAGGAAAGATTTTTTCGACACTGTCCGAGAAAGACGGGCGGGCGATGGTGAAGTTGACGCCCGAGCAACAGGAGATGATGACCGGAGCCGAACCAAAGATGTTTCAGCGCATCCCGAATGCCTGGGGCGATAAGGGCGCGACGTGGCTGCACCTGAAGTTCGTGGACGCAAGGACGGCTGAGAGTGCGATCAAGACTGCGCATGCCAACCTGCTCACCAAGGCGCCAGCGCGAAAGGCAAAGGGTAGATGAAAGCGCCGCTCATCCTCGCCACAGGGTTTTCTGCTTTTCCCGGTGCACCCGAAAACCCGACGGCTTGGGCGATGGAGGAGCTTGAACGAACGGGTTGGCAGCCAGCCGGTGCGCGCTTGGTGGTGCGGACTTTGCCGGTCACGTTCGAGATGTGGAGCACCACCATGTTTCCGTTATTATCGGCGTTGCAGCCCGAGGCCGTGGTGTCATTCGGGCTCAGCGCCAAGGCTATGGGTGTCACGCTCGAGTCGACCGCCCGCAATTGCGTTGCCACGAACCGGCCGGACTTTACCGGTGCTTACTCCGGTACGGGTTGCGTCAACCAGCATGGGCCGGCAATTTATCCGTCGCGATTGCCGTTGAAGGAGATTGCAGGGCGCTTGCAACAGTCGGGCGTTCCCATGGTGCGGTCCGACGATGCCGGCGACTACGTCTGCAATATGTTGTTCTACAAATTGATGGCGGCGGCGGAGGTGAGCGGACCGAAGGTGGCTGGGTTCGTTCATGTCCCTTACCTCGAACGCCAAGCCCAGCGCCTGAAGGCGGCCGGGCACAGTATCGAATGCGGGTCCGTGCTCAACGAAAGACAACTCTTGCTTGGCATCGAGTCCATCCTCTGCGAGGTGGCGTTGCGGCTTCAGGGAGAATGATCATGAGACTATCGATGCCTCTGCTCTATCAGGTTTTCAATTGAGCTGACCGAGTGCAGACACCAATTCGTCCGGCTGTTCCAGATTGATCAAATGCCCCGCCTTCGGAATGATGGCAAGTTGTGCCCCTTTGATTGCCTTTTTGAAGGCTTCGCCGTAGACGGGCGGGATCAGCTTGTCGCTGGCGCCCCAGACGAGAAGTGTTTTCGCCTTGATCCGATAGAGTCGTTCGCTGAGGCCGCGGTCGGGGACCGGGAAAAGGAGCTTTCCGGCCGTGCCCATTTGGCGCGCGTTCATCACCAGGAAGCCTTTGAGCCACTCGGGATTGTCGAGAGCGACGCCCGCCGTCATCAACTTCGTGCCCATCTCGACATCGTGAAAGAGGTAAGCTGGCATTTCGTAGGGCAGCATCGCAAACAAGTCGGCGATGGGGTGTTTGTCGATCCACAGGCCCGCCGGACAAATGAGCCCCAGTCTGGTGAAATCGTTGTGCGCGACGGCCGCCATTTCGGCCGCGATCATGCCGCCCATCGAGTGGCCGGTGAGGATCGGGTCCTTCAGGCCTAGCGATTCGACGACGTCGAGCGTGTGCAGCGTAAAGTCGAGCATGTCGCGCAGCGTTGAGCATTCCTGACTGTCGCCGTAACCCGGCAACAGAGGCGCGTAGACGTGAAACCTTTTAGCGAGCTTGTCCAGGAACGGGTCGGTGGGAATGATGCCGCCGGCGCCGTGCAAGAAGACAAGCGGTTTTCCGTTGCCGCCTTCGTAATAGCGGACGGGGACGCGCGGGGTTTGGATGGTTTTGAGTTCCATGAGTATCGTCCTCCCCTTTAACCGCGGGCCAAGCGCGCGGCGTCTTCGGCGCGCGGCAGGCTTCCGGGTGTGACTTGAGCTTTCATCGGTTTGCACCAGAAGCGGCCGTCATCGGCGTATTCGGGATAGAGGTGGCGCAGTTTCGGCATCACTTTTTCGGCGAAGAGTTGGGTCGAGTACATCGCCTTTTCCTTCGGCATGTTTCCGACATGCATGAGGCAGAAGATATTGCCGACGCGCAGGCCCTTGATCAGTTCTTCCATGCGTTGGCGAACCGTTTCGGGGCTGCCGGCGATGACGTGGCCGCCTTCGATGAGGTCCTTCCAGGTCAGGTGCGCGTAACCGTCGATCGGCGGCGCGTATTGCGACAGGGCGCCGGTTTGAATCGTCTTGATCGTGCGATAGCCGGGCGCGTCGGCGAAGCCCGCGTAAACGTGCAGACAACGATTGTAGAAATAGAGCACGTGTTCGCTGTAGAGACGTTCGGCCTCTTCGTCGGTGTCTGCGACGCAGATCGTTTGCGCGAAGCCCGCGCGATGGGGCGAGGTGTCGGGGGCGTTGCGCTCAGCCACGCGGTCCCAATAGCCCTGCATCAACGCCTTGCCGCGGATGTAGCCGGAGAACGACAGGTACGAATACGAGTAGGTGTTGTCGATACAGAAATCGTAGGTCTCGACCGAGCCGCCGCCAGGGATGTGGATTGGCGGGTTCGGCTTTTGGATGGGCCTCGGCCAGATGTTGACGTGGCGCAGTTTGTTATAGCGGCCGTTGAAGGCGAACGGATCGGGATTGTGCCAGGCCTTCATGATGAGATCGTGCGCTTCGAGATATTTCTCGCGGGTCAGTGCCGGGATCTGGCCGTAGCAATAGTTCGTGTCCATCGAGGTGCCGACGGGAAAGCCCGCCACCAGCCTGCCGCCCGAGATGCAATCGAGCATGGCGAATTCCTCGGCAACGCGGACGGGCGGATTGTAGAGCGCGATCGAATTCCCAAGGACGACAATGCCGACGTCCTTTGTGCGCCGCGCGAGGCCTGCCGCGATGATGTTGGGCGAGGGCATGATGCCGTAACCGTTTTGATGATGCTCGTTGACGCCGATGCCGTCGAAGCCGAGTGTGCCGGCATATTCCAGCAAGTCCATATAGGTGTTGTAGACCTCATGGCTTTTTTCGGCGTCGAAGAGGCGCGAGTCAATGTCAACCCAGACCGAGCGGTGTTTCTCGCGAAAGTCGTCGGGCAAATACGGCCACGGCATCAGATTGAACCAGGTGAACTTCATGTGCGGTCCTCCCGGGCTTTGCGGGCCCATTGTCGCTTGTTGTCAGTTGATCTTGTATCGCACCGGCATCTTTTTCGGGCCGTTGACGAAGTTGGCGGCGGAAAGGCGCGGCTCGCCGTCGAATTCGATCGACTCGAGCCGTGGGATCAGTTCGTCGAACAGTGCGCGCATTTCCATTTTTGCCAGATGCTGACCGATACAAACATGGGCACCGAAGCCGAAAGAGAGCAGCTTGTTCGGGCTGCGGTCGACTTTGAACTTGAACGGTTCGTCGAAGACTTCCTCGTCGCGGTTGCCCGATGGATAGAGCAGCATCAGCCAGTCGTCTTTCCTGATTGTCTGGCCGCGCAGTTCGTAGTCCTGGGTCGCTGAGCGCATGAAGTGGCGCACAGGCGTGGTCCAGCGGATCGCCTCGTCGACGAAGCTTGGCATCAGGGCCGGGTTGTCTTTCAGTTTCTTGAATTCTGCCGGATTGTCGATCAAGGCCCACATGCCGCCTGCGGTCGAGGCGCTGGTGGTATCATGCCCTGCTGCCGCCAAGATGACGTAATAGGACATGGCGTTGAAGGGATCGAGCGGTTGACCGTCGATCTTACCGTTGGCGATGACGCTGGCGACGTCGTCGCGCGGGTTGGCGCGACGGTCCTCGGTGATGGCGTTGAAGTATTGGAAGAAGTCCATCACCACGGCTTGCAGTGAGGCGACGGCGTCGTCGCTCATCAGCGCGCTGAAGCCGCCGGGCGCGCCGCCTTCGCGGCCGAGCTCTGAGTCAGTGGCACCGAATAGTTCTTGAGTGAGCTTTAGCATCCGCGGTTCGTCGGCTTCGGGAACGCCTAGAATGTCCATGATGACGCGCAGCGGATACCAGACTGCGACGTCGCCCACGAAATCGCATCTGCCGCCCTTCTCCGCCATGCGGTCGACGTAGATTTTCGCGAGCTGGCGCAACCGCGGTTCGAGCTTGCGCAGGTTTTGCGGCAGGAACCATGACTGGGTCAGCACGCGGTATTTCGGATGCTCAGGCGGGTCCATCTGAACCAGCGACTTCACGAGGTGCGGGGTGCCGGTGATCTTCTTCACCTGCTCGGTCGCGGCGATCGTCGTGAACGTCGTCGACTTCACCCCGCTCGGGAACAACGCATTCTGTTTGCTGATTTCGAGGATATCGGCATGTTTCGAAACGGCCCAAAATGGCTCGCAGCCTTCAACCTCGGCAATGGCGAGCGGGTATTGGGCGCGCATCTTGGTGAAGGCATCATGAATGCGACTGTTGTCAGCGTGGGAAAGCGGATCAACAATTGCCACAGCGAGATCTGACGGCAGTCGCGGTGCTGTCATGGTCTAGCGTCCCGTCGGCAGTTTGTTGAAGGGGATGTCCTTATCGACGCGAATGTCCGCCGGCAGGCCCAGCACGCGCTCGGCGATGATGTTCTTCAGGATTTCATCCGTGCCGCCGGCGATGCGAAGGCCCGGCGCCCACATGTACGATTGTTGGAAGGCACCGTTCTGCGCCGCGTCCTCGCCCGTCATCACACCACCCATGTCTTCCAGGTCCATGGCGAACGACGAGAGGATTTGCATTTTGGGCGCGACGACAATCTTGGCGATCGAGGCTTCGGGGCCCGGCACCTTGCCCTGGCTGAGCGCGGTCAGCGTGCGGTAGGTCGTGTACTTCAGGCCTTGGCCGCGCACGTACCATTCGGCGATCTTCTCGCGCACGGCGGCATTGCGGATCGCGGGGCCGTCTTCGAGTTCGGTCTCGCGCGCGAGTGCGATGAGTTCCTTGATGTCGGGTCCCGCACCGCCCTGCCCGCCTCCAACCGCCAGACGCTCATGCATTAGTGTGGTGAGCGCCACGCCCCAACCCGCGCCGACTTCGCCCAGGCGTTGGGAATCGGGAATGCGCACGTTGGTGAAATAGACTTCGTTGAAGTTGGCGCCGCCAGACATTTGCTTGATCGGTTTGACTTCGACGCCCGGCGACTTCATCGACAAGTAGAACATCGTCAAGCCCTTGTGCTTTTGCGCCGCCGGGTCGGTGCGCGTGAGCACGATGCCGTAGTCGGAATAATGCGCGCCGCTCGTCCAGACTTTTTGACCATTGACGATCCAATCGTCGCCGTCGCGTTCGGCGCGGGTGCGCAATCCCGCCACGTCGGAACCGGCCGACGGTTCGGAGAAGAGTTGGCACCAGATTTCCTCGCCGTTGAGGGCGGGCTTCACATAGCGTGCGGCGACTTCTTTTGAAGCGTAGTGCGTGACCGTCGGGATGCACATGCCAAGACCGATTTCGAAAAAGCCCGATGGCACGTCGAACTTCGATTCCTCTTGGCTGTAGACGACCTGTTGCATCGGCGTGCCGCCGAGGCCGCCGTTTTCCTTCGGCCACGTGACGCGGGCGTAACCCTTGGCCGCTTTCTTGGCCTGCCAGGCCTTGGCAATTTTCAGTGCCTCAGCCTCGTTGCGTTGAAAGCGCGGGTTCTCGGCGGAGAAACCGGTCGCGCTCTTCGGTTTGGCGTTGGCATCAAGCCATGCGCGCACTTCGGTGCGGAACTTGGCTTCGGCGGGCGTGTCGTTGAAATCCATGGACGTGGTCTTTCGAAGGATGTTGAATTACGCGACGTTCTTTTTTTCCAGGTGGCTGATCAAACGATCCTTCCACACACGGGTCGCGCCAAGCGCGAGGCTGAGGACTTTCGAGCGCCGGTAGAAAAGGTGGCAATCCAGTTCCCAGGTGAAGCCCATGCCGCCGTGCGTCTGCACGTTTTCCTGGGCGGCGTTCGAGAAGGCGTCGGTGGCGCTGATGCGCGCGCCGGCGGCGGCTTCGGGAAGATCGGGGGCATTGGTCGACAGAGCCCAGGCGCCGAAATAGGCGTTCGAGCGGGCGAGTTCGTTCATGACATACATATCGGCGAGCTTGTGCTTGATCGCCTGGAACGAGCCGATCTGGCGGCCGAAGGCATAGCGATTGATTGCGTAGTCCTTGGCCATGACGAGGCATGCATCCGCGCCTCCGACCTGTTCGAACGCCATCAGGATTGCGGCGCGATCAAGCACGCGCCGGGCCAAATCCCAGCCTTCGCCGGCAGGGCCAAGCGCTTCGGCGGCAGCGCCCTTGAATGTCAACTCGGCCTGGCTGCGCGAAGCGTCGATGGTTTTGACTTCCCGACGCGAGACGCCGGGCGATTTCAGATCGACGATGGCGAGCGACAGCGCACGCTCGCCCTGCCCGTCCGGCGAGCGCGCCAGAACGATCGTGAAATCGGCGATGTCGCCATCAGGAACCGGCGACTTGACGCCGTCGAGCTTGCCGGACTTGAACGCGGCCTTGACTGTCTTGGGGCTCGGCGGTTGGGGGCCTTCGGCCAGCGCAAAGGTGCCGATGATTTCGCCCGAGGCGAGCTTGGGCAAATATTTTTTCTTCTGTGCGTCGCTCCCGGCGAGCAGGAGCGCTTCGGTCGCCAGATAGACAGACGAAGAGAACGGCACAGGCGCCAAAGCGCGGCCGAGTTCTTCGGCGATCACGCAAAGTTCCAGATGGCCGAGGCCCAAACCGCCGAACTCCTCGGGGATGGCGGTGCCGAGCCAGCCCATTTCGCCGATCTGCTTCCACAGTGCCTTGTCGTAGGGCTCGTCGCTTTCGAGAATCTTGCGAACGGCTTTGGTTGGACATTTCTCGGTCAGGAACTTCTGCGCCTGGTCCTTGAGAAGTTTTTGGTCGTCGGAGAAATCGAAATTCATCGTCGCCCTCAAAGTTGAACCTTGTTGGCGACGCGCGCAGCCTAATCTTCGCCGCCGCCTAGATTGCGCTTCAGCTTCCGCAGTCGCGCAATCAATTCCTTCACCTCACTCTGTGGCACACCTTTTAGGGTTCGCGCAAATGTTCCCTTCGCGGCGGCGGCGAGTTGGGGAAAAAACTTGTCGATCTTTGCCGTAGCGTAAACCCTTCGGGCACGGCGGTCCTTTGGGTCGTCCTTTCGAATAATCCAACCGCCCTGCTCCAGACGGTCGAGTGTTTTGCCGAGCGGCGCTTTTTCGATTTCTGTGAGGTCAGCGAGTTCGGTTTGCGTTTGGCCGCCTTTGGTACGCTGAAGCGTCCTCAAAACCCGCCACTGCGCACGCGTCAGACCCAAGCCCTTGATGCGCTCTTCGAAATCCTTGCCGAACAGGCGATGCACGTCGTGCAACAGCCAGCCGAGAGCAATTTCGGCTTCCAGCTCGGCCAGAAAGCGTTGCTTGTCGTCCTGGCGCGCGCCATTCGCGGCCGGGGCCTTGCGCCGGGCCGGTTTGGGCCGATCTGCGGGCGAATATACCTGCGTCAACGCGGTGTTTCCCATCGAAGGGTGTTAATATAGACGTATATAGTATTCTAGTATACTAATTATCTCCATCTTATTTTTTTTCAAGCGGTGTCCTTAGCATGCGTGACTTGCGGCCTGGTTACATTGTCGTTCTTGCGATGCTCTCTCTGATGGCCGCCGGGTGCGGAAAATCGGCGGACGCAAAGAAAGACACGACCAAAGCTGTCGCGGAAGCGATCGCCGTTTCGACCGCGAAAGTCGAGTTCGCCGACATTGCCATTCCCATCGTGGCCACCGGCACTATCGCCCCTGTCAAGCAAACCGACATCGGTCCGTCGGTCGATGGCATCATCGCGGAGGTGAAAGTCGGAGTTGGCAGCGTCGTGAAGAAGGGCGACGTACTGTTCCGTACGCGCGATGTGGATATCAAATTGCAAATTCGCGAACTGGAACAGCAGGCGGCTCTGGCGCGGGCTCAACTTACCAATGCCAACAATGAATTGCGCCGGCAAGAAACTCTAAAAGCCGGCGGCTGGGCCAGTCAGGCTCGCATGGACACGACGCAGACGAATGTCGCGGTAGCGACCGCGCAACTTGGCGTGTGGGAAGCCCGGCTTGCGACCGCCCGCCAGGCGCTCAAAGATTCCGTCGTCCGCGCCCCCTATGATGGTGTGATCACGCGCAAGGACATTTATGAAGGACGCTACATGGCTACCCGCGGCGGCAGTATGCCCGGCGGGCCATCCGGCGTCGTGCAGATCATGGAAATCTCCACGGTGGCCGCCATCGTCAATCTGCCCGAGACTTATCTCGAGCAAATCGAGGTGGGGTTGCCTGCCAAAGTCACGATCAGCGGAATATCAAACGTCTTCGACTCAAAGATTGCCATTCTCAACCACCGTGTGGATGATCGTACGCGTTCGGTTGAAGTGCGGCTTGGGGTTAAGAACGACGATCTCAAGATCAAACCGGGCCTGTATTGCCGTGTAGACATAATGCCGAAGGCGCGCAAAGTTCTGGTGGTCGCGCGTAAAGCGGTGTTGGGCAGCGAAGGCTCTCGCTATGCGTTCGTCGCGGAAAATGGACGGGCCAAGAAGATTTTTTTGACGGCGCGCGACCTGGACGGCGAACGTCTGGAAATTACTTCGAACGTACCCGAAGGCACGATATTTCTCACCGGCCCTCAACTTGCGCAACTGGTTGACGGCATGGCGGTTAGCGTTGCGGACGAGAAGTCGAAGTCCGAACCTGTGTCTGCGCCCAAAGCCGTGAGCCTCTAACCCGATGTGGATTTCAGACCTTTCGATCCGCCGTCCGGTTCTGGCCGTCATGGTGATCGGCGCACTGGTGTTGCTCGGCCTGGTTTCGCTGTCGCGGATCGGCGTTGATCTGTTTCCGCGGGTGGAATTTCCATTTGTCATGGTCAACACCATGCTGGAGGGCGCGAGTCCTGAAGCGATGGAAACCCAGGTTACCGACATCATCGAATCGCAGGTCAACACGATTTCGGGGATTAAGTCGCTGTCGTCGCAGAGCTTCGACGGCACCTCTCAGGTGATGATCGAATTCGGCCTGAGTGAAAACGCCGACGTCAAGGCGCAGGACGTGCGCGACAAGATAAACATCGCACTTCGCGACCTGCCGCAAGATTCAGATCAACCTGTCATTCAAAAGATGGATCCGGATGCCGAACCGATCCTGTCGGTCATGCTGTCGGGAAACATGTCTGCCCGCGATCTGACCCATATGGCGGACAAGACGATCAAAGAAAGGCTGCAGCGCGTGTCGGGCGTCGGCGCCGTGACGATCCTTGGCGGGCGCGAACGCCAAGTGCGCGTTTGGCTCGATGCGGACCGGATGCGCGCTTATGGTGTGACGGCAGACGATGTTGCCTCGGCGCTGCGACGCGAGAATGCCGACATTCCAGGCGGCAATATGCAATCGGCCGATGCGCGTAGCGAGTACGGCGTCAAGACGAAGGGCGAAGTCAAGTCCGTACCGGCGTTCAATAAACTCGTTGTGGCTTTCCGGCCCGGCGGGTTGCCCACATTGCTGGGCGACGTCGCCCGCGTCGAAGACGGGGTCGAAGACGAGCGCAGCTATGCCGCCCTTGATGGCGTGCAAGGGGTTTCGCTTGAGGTGCGCCGGCAGTCTGGACAGAACACCCTCGAGGTCGCCAAGGCCGTGAAGGCCGAGTTTGAAAAACTGCGGCCGCTTTTGCCGCCTGGCGTCAGGGTCACGGTTGCCAAGGACATCTCGCTGTTTATCGAAGACTCTGTGAACGATGTCAGCTTCGATATCGGTGTCGGCATATTTCTGGTCGTCGTCATCGTATCGGCTTTCCTGCTTGATTTCCGTGCCACCATCATTGTGGCGATTGCGATGCCGACCTCGCTTATTGCGACCTTTTTTGCATTCTATTGGGCCGGGTTTACGATCAATGTTTTAACGCTGATGGCGTTTTCAGTTGCGGTGGGCTTGCTGGTCGATGACGCAATCGTGGTGCTCGAAAGCATTCATCACAAACTCGAAGGGGGCATGCCTGCCGCACAGGCGGCGTCCGAGGGCACCAAGGAAGTGGCCGTCGCCGTCATGTCGGGAACTTGGGCGGTGGTGGCCGTGTTTGTGCCCATCGCGTTCATGGACGGCGTGGTTGGGCGCTTCTTCTATCAGTTCGGTTTGGCGATTGTGTTTTCGGTGCTGGTGTCTTTGCTGGTGTCGCTGACGTTGACCCCTGCCCTGTGCGCCAGGTTTCTCTCGAAATTGAAGCTCGGCTTCGTCGCGCAACGGTTCAATTCGTTCCATCACGGGCTCGAGACGTTTTACCGCAACGTGCTGCATTGGGCGCTTGCCAATCGCTGGAAGGTTTTGGGGTTCGGCTTTGCGACTATCGTTGGCGGCATTATGCTGGCGCGCACGATTCCGTTCGATTTTCAGTCGCGGGCCGACCGCTCGGAATTTTTGGCGGTCGTCGATCTTCCGTTCGGCGCCGGCATTGCCGAGACCAAAGCGATCGGCGAGCGGGTGACAAAGGCGCTTTTGAAGGCTCCGGAAGTTCGCACCGTGTTCATGACGATCGGCTCGGGCAATCAGGCGCGCATCAATCGCATCAATTATTATGTTGGCCTGACGCCCAAGCAAGGCCGGGCGGTGAGTCAATTCCAAATCATGCACGACGCGCGCAATCTGATCGTGAAAACCGCGCCCGAAGCCAAACATGTCGAAGCGGTGGACGTCCCAATGGTGGGCGGGAACTCAAGTTTCAATTCAGCCATCAGTTATTCCCTGCAGGGAAACTCTCTGGACGTTTTGCAGAAAAAATCGGATGAAATCGTCGCCCGGATGCAGGCAAACACCGCCGTCTTCGCCGATGCGCGCACGAGCTTCGAGGAAGGCAAGCCCGAAGTGCAAATCATTATCGACCGGGCCCGCGCCGCCGATCTGGGGGTCGCCGTCAGGCCACTCGCCACCACCGTGCGCGCGCTTGTGGGCGGCATCGACGCGGGGACCTATGAGGAAATGGGTGATCGCTACGACATTCGCGTTCGCTTGGAAGAAGCGCAACGCAACGACCCCCTGAAACTGAACCAGATACAGGTGCGCGGCCAAAACGCGACGCTGGTCGAGCTTGCAAACATTGCCGAATTCAAGATCGAAGAGGGACCGGCGCAGATCGACCGTCGTAATCGCGCGCGGACTATTACGATTTTCGGCAACACGCCACCGGGGGTAGCACTGGGGACCGCGACCGATGCGATGCAGAAAATCGTGGATGAGGTGCAACTCCCTCCCGGCTATTTCGGCACCTATGTCGGACAGGCCGAGCGTATGAAAGAGTCTGCAGCGGCGATCGGGTTTGCATTCCTGCTCGCGCTCGTGGCGCTGTACATGGTTCTTGGAAGCCAATTCAACAGCTTCTCGCAACCGGCGATCATCATGCTGACCGCGCCGTTGTCGTTTGTGGGCGCGTTCGCGGCGTTGTCGTTCACCGGCATGTCGCTGACCATGTTCGCCCAGATCGGCATGGTGGCGCTGATGGGGTTGGTGATGAAGAACGGCATTTTGCTCGTCGACTATGCAAACGTCGCGCGCGAGACGCGAGGTCTGGGGGCCCGCGAAGCCATCGAGGAAGCCGGGGCCCGGCGGATGCGGCCAGTGTTGATGACGCAGCTTGCAACGGTGTTCGGCATGATTCCGGTCGCGATCTCGACGAGCCAGGGTGCCGAGTTCCGCAGCGGGATGGGCGTTCTGATGATCGGCGGAATTCTCTCGTCGACGCTGTTGACCCTGCTGATTGTTCCGGTTGCATATACCTTAATGGCTGATTTCTACGGCCGGTTTGGCCAGTTCAAATTGCGGGTTTCCAACTATTTCCGCCCTCATTCTGCCCCGGCCGAGTAGGGATTTAACCGAGCTTTAACAGGCGCTGCTGCACCATCGCCCCTGAAAATGAAGACGCCAAAAGTGCGTCAGGGGTTCAGGCATGGCGAAGGCTCAATTCCATAAAAATCAGCGCGTCTACGTGAAGACTGTGGGAACATGGTCGCTCGTCGACAAAGTCTTGCCGCACTGGGCAAAGGGCATCGACGAGCCGCTGCGAATTTTCTATGATGTCGGACTGGGGCGCGACTTCGGCGCCGAAGAGTTGCAGGGTGAGAATATTGAGCACACACCCGTGGCCAGCACTGCCGAACAATGGCGGTTGGTGCGGGCGCGCAACAAATGGAAGTCGGCCGAGGAGTGCTCGCATCATCCCTATCCAGGAACACATCCCCATATCGTGACGGGTGAAACGGACTGGGGCGGCTGGCGGGTGCCGGGAGCAGAGTATGATCTTTATCCCGAGCGCGTGGAATATCAGGCGCGGCTGCTGGTCAATGCGCCGAAGATGGCGGCCTTGCTGCGCACGCTGATCAACCAGGTTAAACTTGAACCGGAAGATGTGCCGGTTGAGGTAACGGCGCTGGCACAGGAAGCGACATCCATTCTGCGATACATCGATCAAGAGGTTCAGCAATAGGGACGCTGATTTGGGGATGTGATGCCCGGTCAGTTGGGGTAGTGTGGTGCCTGGCCACCCCTCGCCCGAGACACCACATGACATCCAAAATTGCGCAGTTTCACCGTCTGCATGAAACAGGCTGCTTCGTCATTCCCAATCCTTGGGATCGCGGCAGTGCACGATATCTTGAGACGCTTGGCTTTAAGGCCGTCGCCAGTTCGAGTGCGGGGTTTGCCTGGTCGATCGGGCGGCCGGACAACGGCGTGACGGTTGATGAGGTGCTGGCGCACATCAGGGATCTGGCCGGTGCGGTGGCCATTCCGGTGAACGCCGACTTCGAAGGCGGGTTTGCGGTTGAACCTGAAGGCGTAGCTGCAAATGTCAGACGCGCGGTCGCGACCGGCATCGCGGGCCTTTCGATTGAGGACTCGACGGGCGACAAGAGTGCACCGTTGTTCGAGTTTGCACTTGCGGTTGAGCGCATCAAGGCAGCGCGGGCGGCAATCGACACATCGAAGACGGGTGTCTTGCTGACGGGCCGGTCTGAAGGCTTTATCGCTGGGCGTCCCGACATCAAGGAGACGATCCGCCGGCTTGAGGCGTTTGCACTGGCCGGTGCGGACTGTCTGTTTGCGCCGGGGATCAAATCCAAAGATGACATTGCGGCGGTGGTCAAAGCCGTGGCGCCCAAGCCCGTCAACCTGATCGTAAGCGGTAACTTCATCACGGTCGCAGAGGCGGCTGAACTGGGTGTGCGCCGGATCAGCATCGGCGGGGCGCTGGCGCGTACCGCTTGGGCAGGGTTCGCTGCGGCCGCCCAAGAGCTGGCCGGGCACGGCACATTTTCCAGCTTCGGGGCTGGAGGACCGCCCTTGGACCTCAACAGGATCTTCCGGTAGCGCAGGAAATAGCGAACGGCTTGAGCGTTGGCATCCTGCCCGGCTCTGTGAAGCTTCATTCACGCGTCCCGTGAGATGCCGGGTCGGCGCAACGCCAATCGGCGTCGGTTTATCTGAAACGGCTCGCCGAGATCGGCGTTCTAGAGGAACGCAAAGCGGGGCGTGAAGGGGAAGATTCCTGGGAGCGCCGGCATCTTGCCGGCACTTACTTTTTTAAAGGGCCGACAAGATGCCGGCGCTCCCAGGGAGCCTTATGCGTTTTGCTTCATGTAGTCGGCCAGGGCGGTGCTGAGTTCGCCCACTATTTTGGCGGCGCTGGGGTCTGTTTGGATGGCGGTCCAGTAGGCTTTTGTCTTTGGGCCCATCAGGGTGGTTTGGCCGAAGGCTGGGCCTATGGCGTTGACGAAGAAGAGCGACGGGACCAGGGCGCAGTCGGCCAATGTGGCGGTTGTGCCGATGGCGTATTTGTTGCCGGAGATGAAGTGATCGAGGCCGCTCAGGGCTTTGGCAAGCGCCGTGATCTGTTCGTCGACGATTTTGGCGTCGCGGGTTTTGGGGTTGGTTTGCTCGAACAGTTCGAATAACGGGGCCAGGAG
>JAWXBO010000091.1:0-60145 GCA_034440175.1 Alphaproteobacteria bacterium | reverse complement strand
TCGCCGGATCGATCCCCATCTGAAAGGCGTCGGACGGTAGCAGGCCCGGCCCAACGCCGAACATCACGCGGCCCCGCGTTTGGTGATCAAGCTGGATCATCCGGTTCGCAACCGTCAACGGATTGTGATAGGGCAGGGAAACAACACCCGTCCCCAAGCGAATGCGCTTCGTCCGCTCCGCCGCCGCCGCGATAAAAAGCTCGGGCGAGGCAATAATCTCATAGCCCGCCGAATGGTGCTCGCCGATCCACGCCTCGTCGTAGCCCAACCGGTCCAGATGCTCCATCAACTCGAGATCGCGGTGGATGCACAGCGTGGGGTCTTCGTCGATGGGATGAAATGGCGCCAGAAACGTACCGTTACGAAGCTTGATGGTCATGAAAGGAATCCTGTGAGATGCGTTGGCAATGTCGAATGTCTCGCATAGTGTCAGTCCATCGCGGCATTGACAACACACGGGTGACCCATGCGTGCAGCAGTCTTCAAAGAAGTCGGAAAACCCCTGGTGATCGAGCAAGTCGCCAACCCCGAATGCGGACCTTCGGACCTGATCCTCAAGGTCAAAAACTGCGGCGTTTGCGGCTCTGACCTCCACATGACCGAGGCAACATCCATTCAGCCGCTGCCATCGGGCTCGGTCATGGGCCACGAATTCGCAGGCGAGATCATCGAGGTGGGTTCGGCGATCAAGGGCAAATGGAAAACCGGCCAGCGCGTCGCAGGCTTCCCCTACATCTACTGCGGAGAATGCGCCGGTTGCCGCAACGCCGGAGTGGGGTTTGGCGTTTGCGAAAAAGGCGTCGGCGTCGGCTTGGGCCAAAGCCATGGCGCCTATGCGGAGTATGTCCGCATTGGAGCGACAGGCGCGCACCTCTTGCCTGACGTTCTGAGTTTTCAGGAAGGCGCAATGATCGAACCGCTCGCTGTCGGCTTGCATGCCGTCGACAAGGCACAGATGCCGCGCGGAGCGACTGTGCTCGTCATTGGCGCGGGGCCCGTCGGCTTGTCGGTGATGCTCTGGGCAAAATTCCTTGGCGCTCGCCACGTCATTGTCAGTGACAAGGCGGAAACCCGCGCCAAGATGGCAGCCCGTTTCGGTGCCACCGACTCTGTCGATCCCGCAAAAGCGCTAATGCCCCAGGTCGAAGCCATCGCGGGTAAATCCCCCGACATCATCTTTGAATGTGTCGGCGCGCCCGGCCTCATCAACGAGGTCATGATGATGGCCCCGCGCAACTGTAAGATTGTGGTCGCGGGCGTCTGCCAGCAGATGGACACGATCCTGCCGCTGATCGGCGTGGTCAAAGAACTCTGCCTGCAATTCGTGCTCGGCTACCGCCCCGCCGATTTCGATTTCGTCATCGACATGATCGCCAAAGACCGGGTCGACGTCGAACACATGATCACCGACGTGGTCAGCCTCGACCAGCTTCCCGCGGCCTTTGACGCGCTGCGCAAACCGATGTACCAGTGTAAGGTGATGCTGGAGAACTAACGAAATGGGGCAGAGATGAACGACATACCCTTTATCTGGGCGGACGTGCCCGGCCACGTTTCCTATGTCCTCATCGCGATTTCGTACTATCTCACGAACATCTACTGGCTGCGCGTGACAGCGGTTTTCGGCTTGTCGCTTGAGATCGTCTACTTCCAGATGTCGGGCGGTGCGATGCACGCCGGTATCGGCTGGGACATCGTCTTCATCGCCATCAACGCCTATCAAATCTATTGGCTCGTCGCCGAGGGCCGCAAGTTCAAGCGCATGGAGCACGCCCACCTCTTGCGCCAAGGCGTCTTTGCCGGGTTCAGCGACGCGCATTTGTCCCGATTGGTTGCCGCGGGCGCCGGGCGCATCTTCGAACACGGCACCGTACTGACCCGCGAAGGCGAGCCGGTCGGCGAACTCGTGCTGCTTTGCAACGGCCAAGCCGTCGTGGAGGCGCAGGGCAACATCGTGGCGCATCTGCGCGGCGGCGCCTTCGTCGGCGAGATGGCATTCGTCTCCGGCAACCCGGCCTCGGCCAGCGTTACGGTCGAACACACGACCCGCGCCTTCGTCTTCGACATGGAAAAACTGCGCAAATTGGTCCAAACCGACGACCTCGTCGCCGGCGTTTTCCACCGCGTCATCGGCCTCGACCTCGCGCAAAAGCTTCTTTTGCGCAACGATAAAGCGGCCCAAGCGAAAGCGGCCTAGACCCTCGTCCTTCGTATATACAAATTGTATGGACGCTCTTACGACCCCACTAACTGGTCGGGCAAAACCGCCCACGCGGCAGGCAATTCAAACCGGCTCACATGCGCGGAGCGCGAATCGGCGCCAAACAACATGGCGGCGGGTGCCGCTTTCGACCATTTCGGCCACGCCTCGGCACCATCGGCACGCGGCACGCCCGTATGCGCGAACGACGTCCAGGCCTGCATCATGGCGAGGTTCAGCGCATCCGCTTCTGCGCCGGTTCCGAAAAATTTGTCGGGCCCGTTGGCGCTGTGCGATCCGAAAACAAACCCCAGCTCCAGCGCATGGCAGGCACCGAACGCGCCATCAAGCGCGGGCGAGCGCCAGTCGAACACATATTCATAGACCGGCGCTTGCACCGCTTGTGCTGTCAACAGGCGCAAGGTCGGTTCGCGAAACGCGCGATCAGTCTGCATCGACACATAACGCTCATAGGGCGAACCGTCCCGATCTGCCGCAAGCAGGCTCGCGGCGTGATTGCCAAACATGCGTTCAGCCCAACGCTCAAGCTTGGCCTCGTCCATTGCCTGAATGTTCGAGTCAAGCGCCGTCCACAATTTCCACTCCTCGGTCGTTGTACCGGCGATCAGCGGCACAGCCTTCGCCGACCCGCCGCGCACTGCATCGATGGGTCGCTGGGTCAGCACACTGCCGTCGATGGCCGGTTGAAAGGCGAGCGTTCCAAGCTGATGCGGATCCTGCTGCGAGTCGATTTCACCCAGCAGGTCAAGCTGCGCTTTCAGCAACGCCGCAACCGGCACGCTTTCAAGTTCAGCCACCCCCACGCCCAGATGTCTCAGAAGCACATCGGCGATCCTGCTAGCGTGCGCAGGCGTATGCCCAATATGTCCCCCGCCGCTTTGGCAGATCGCCTTGTGATAAAGCCCATGCGCATGCGGGCTTGCCAGCAACGCCGCAACCGCCATGCCACCCGCGCTTTCGCCAAAGATCGTGACATTGGCGGCATCGCCACCGAAGGCACCGACGTGATCCCGTACCCATTCCAGTGCCATGATTGCATCCTGCAGGCCTTCGCTGCCGGTCGACGCAATGCGCCCGCCGCCAATTTCTGCCAGCCGCAGGAAACCAAAAGCGCCCAGACGATAATTGATCGTCACCACCACAACGTCGCCGGTCGTGGCCAGTGGCGTTCCGTTGTAGAGCCCGAGGCTTCCCGCGCCCGTCACGAATGCGCCGCCATGGATCCACACCATCACCGGCCGCTTCGCCCCGTCACACGCGGGCGTCCAGACATTCAGCGACAGGCAATCCTCGCCAATCTCGCCCCCGGAAGTTCCGATAAGACCCTGCAAGGCGGTCGGATTCTGGGGCGCCATGTTGCCCGCGCGGGTTGCGGCCCGCACGCCCGCCCAGGCCTTCTCGCGTTGCGGCGCCTGCCAGCGTCTGGCAGTCGCATAGACAATGCCTTTGAACGCACTCACGCCAAGGCGCTTCACGCCTTCAAGTTTCCCGCTCGCGGTGTCAACGATCACCGGAATTTTCTCAGCTACATTCATCTCGCATTCCCCTTTAGGCCGGCATAACCAGAAATCCCGCGCGCGGGAAATGCACTACGACATCGGCCACCGCAGCATCGTTTCGCTTGATTGCAATCTCGTGTGCATTGGAAAACACAAGTTCCCCCACGACTGCGTCGCGCCCATAGTCGTCCGGCATGACGCTGACGCGATCACCCGGTTTGCGGCCATTGGGATCATGCGGATCGCCAACAGCCATCGCCGTGGAAGTTGCAGTCTTTGCCACCGCCAGCGCCTCTTTGGAATCCATCGGCGTTAAAGAACCATGCCCGAGCGCTTTCACATTCTCATACCAGGCACTGACCGCCGGAAACTCCTTCAGAAGCGCATCGGCAACCGGCGCCAGCGTATTCCGCAGAAACCAGATATTCATGTGACAATGCGCATCCGCGATCGTCGGCTCATTGCCGGCCAGAAACCGGCAGCCGGGCGCAAGCGAATCCGCAATCATCGCCACATGCGCGCGCCACTGATCGCGAAACATCGGCGAGGCAGACTTCATCTGCTCATAGTTGAACGGCCGCTCGGGAAACATCATCTCGCGGTCCTTCTTGAAGGCTTCTGGGATCATCGGCCCGACTTCGCCAAAGATGATGGGCACGGTGGCCTGGAAAAACGGCCGGTCCGACCAGAACGCCATCGCGTAAGATAGGCCACCATGATGCACCACCGGCCTGTCGGGAAAGCGGCGCTCCAGCTCGCGGATGATGATCTGCGTATCGCAAAAAATATCTGCACCAATCTGCATCACCGGAGTTTTTCGATACCCGCCGGTCAGCGGCATCAAATCGGGCTTGGGCATCATGTTGGGAATTTCAATCGAGCGCCACGAAAGGCCCTTCATGCCGAAAACGACGCGGACCTTCTCCGAAAACGGGGAGCTGGCATAATGATGAAAAATGATCTCGTGCATATGTCTCACCTGAATTCGTTGGAGAAGCGGATCGTGTCGGCCTTGATGCCTTCCAGCACCACGTCAAGCCCACCGGACCTGATCATCCATTCAAGCCTGTGGTCGCGATATTCGCGCTTGAACAGGCGCTGCTTCACGGCTTCACCCACCATCGCCATGCCCTTGATGGAGTCAGCCGCCGCCTGCGCCGTTTTGGCAACCGATGGCCGCGCATTGGCCCGCGCCTGCCACTGACCAAGCTTCGAAGCCACCGCCGGGCCAATTCCAAGCCCCGACGATCCATTGATATAGGGAATAACCGAAAGGTCCGCCCAGCCGAAACTGTCACCACAAAACCACGGACCATCGCCCAGTTGCCGCTCAAGCCACCGATAGAAGTCGCGTGCTTGCGCGGCGGCCCTGACCTCGATCACCCGCGCCTGCTCACCCTCCGCGCGCTTGAACCAGCGCAACTCGCCCATGCCCCAGTTGATCGGCTCGTAGTGCGTGTCCATCGCATCTTCGATCATCCGCGCCTTGGCGCGCAGCTTGGGATCGCGCGGTAACATCGAAGGAGTTGGGTGAAGGTCTTCGATGTATTCCAGAATGACGGTGGAATCGAACACGGTAAAATCGCCATCCACCAGCGCCGGAACTTCCCCGCGCGGGCTCGCGGCCAGAAACGCCGCATCGACTTGCCCGGTGCCGATGGCAGCCGGCGTCTTCAGATCAAACAAAACGCCCTTTTCGTAAAGCGAGATTTTGCACTTCTGCGCATAGGGAGACAGTGGATGCTCGTACAAAGTCAGTTTCGACATGGGATTTGGCCTCAGTGGTGAGACTTGATAGGACTGCCATACCACAACTGACCCGGTCGTCCAGATGGAGCCAACCCATGACATCGCATTACGGTCTTGACGCTAAGGCATTCGCCGAAACCCGCGACACCGGCCCGCTGACACTTCGTCCCTTGGCCTCAGGTGACCGCGCCGATTGGGACCGTCTGTGGACCGGTTATCTGGAATTCTACAAAACCAGCCTGCCCAAGTCGCAATACGACCTGACCTTCAGCCGCTTCCTCGACCGGGACGAGCCCATGTTTGCATTTCTCGCCGTGCACGAAGGCAAGCCCAAAGGCCTCGTTCACATCATCTTGCATCGCTCAGGCTGGCTCGATGACCCGTCTTGTTACTTGCAGGATCTCTACGTCGAACCGCAAGCGCGCGGCACACGCATGGGCCGCGCCCTGATCGAGCATGTCTATCACGTCGTGAAGAAATCAGGCGGCACCAACGTGCACTGGCTGACCCACGAAACCAACACCACCGCCCGCCACCTCTATGACCGCCTCGCGACGAATGCGGGCTTCATCCAATACGTCAAGCAGCCTTGATCACCGCTCCTTGAACGCCGCCAGCAACGGCGCCCGCGCCGCGCGCCAGGCCGGGAACACACCGCCCGCAAACCCGATCACGAGGGACAGGATCACGCCCTGCAACACCAGCGCCGGTGTCAGCTTCAGCGAAAACACGACCTGCGTGAAATTACTTCCAAGTGTCGCCGCGCTGATCCCGTCGAACAGCAGGAACGTGGCAATCGCGCCCACCACGCCACCGATAACCGAAAGCAGAAGCGACTCCGCCATCGTCCCCACGAACGCGGGCGCTCCGCCGAAGCCAATGGCGCGCAGCGTCGCGATCTCGCGCATCCGCGCATCGACCGACGCGTACATCGTATTCAGCGCCCCCGCGAGTGCCCCTAAGGACATCGCAATCGCAAGCGGCCATCCCAGATACAATATGATGTCGCTCATGCCCTTGCCTTGCTCGGCGTAATAGGCGTTCTCTGCCTGCACATCGAGCTTCAACCGCGGATCGCTTTCCGAGAATTTCTTAAGCTCAGCCAAGCTCGTCGGGTCCCGCAACCTGGCGCGCACGGTCTGCACCGTACTGCCGCGCTGATAGAGACCCTGAAGCAGAGCGACGTCCGCCCAAATCTCGGATTCGAACACCGAGCCCCCGGCCTCGAACTCGCCAACAACCGTCCATTTCTGTGATGCAAGCTTGATGGTCCGCCCAAGTTCGAACCCTTCGAACTGCCGTGACACGGCGCGCCCGACGACCAGCTCGTTCGTGCCGGAACGGAACATGCGCCCGGCCGAAACCTTGACACCGCGGCGCACCTGATCGGCGCGCGCGCTCAGGCCACGCAACGGCAAATTCGCCTTCGTACGGCTCGACTTCTTTATCCCGTCAACGACGACGTAAAGCTCCGGTGAGACGAGCGCCTTCCCGTCGGCGCCTCTAGCGATGCCCGGCGCGTCTTCAAGCAGCAGCGCTTGCTCGCGGGAGATGGTCGAGTTGAGCTCGCTGCCGCTGCCTTTGCGCAACATGACCGCGACGTCGGCCGCTCCCGTCCCTTGCACGGTGGATTGAAAGCCATTCGCCATCGCGAGAAAGGCAAGCAACACACTAGTGACCAGGGCAACCGCCACGACGGTCGACAACGATATCCAAAGCCGCCCGGGGATGGAGCGCAAATTCATCATCGTCACGGCGGCAATCTGGTTCAACGTTCGTCCCATGGCTCATTTGCCTCCGAGTGCCGCGACAACGTTGATACGCATCGCGCGTACTGCCGGTAGCCAGCCGGTAAGCAAACCGAGCAGCCCCATCAACACGACACTCCATATCGCGATCCCAGGTGTAAACGTCATTGGCCCGAACGTCCCGCCCGTGGCATTCTGCAGTGCGAAGCTCGAAAGCCACGCGATGAAAACGCCCAGCGCCCCGCCGATGACGGCGAGCAGCAGCGACTCGCCGATCACCAACGCAAAGATGCGCTCCGACGCAAAACCCAACGTCTTCATCACCGCAATCTCGTTCGTGCGCTCGCGCACGGTCAGCATCATCGTATTGCCTGCGATAAGCAGGATCGTCGCGAATGCGGAGCCGACAACGGCCGTGATGATGAACCCAAGGTCGCCCGCCTGCTCAATGAAGGCTTTGGCAAAGGCCTGCTCCGTTTGCGTCTCCGTTTCGAATGGCGAATTCGCAAACAGACTGTCGACCTCTTTCATGACGCGGGCGTTGTCTTTCGCGCTCCGCGTCTGGATGATCATCCACCCGATCGTGTCACCGCCAAAGCTTCGTGTGCCCTTGAAGTAGTCGTAGTGGAAGAGCACAAAGTTCGTGTCGATCCGCGCGCTCTCGCCTTTGATGATCCCGGCCAAAGTAAAGTCCCAGGAATCGGAGCCGTCCATTTGCTGAAAGATGTTGCTCTTCAGAGGAATCCGGTCGCCCACCTTCCAGCCGAATTGGTCGGCGACGGCCTTACCCGCGACCAGGGCGGTGCGATTGCTCAGGAACGCTTGACGATGCTTGGGCGGCAGCTGGTATTCTGGATAGATGTCAAGATAGGTTGGAGGGTCGACCGCGATGGCCGCGAAAAAGATGCGCGGATCGCGAAAATACCCGCCGAACCAGTCGGCGTGCGACACCAGCTTGACGCCTTCGACGCTTCGGGTGCGCTGCACATAAGCCACTGGCATTTGCAGCGTGAAGTTGATCTTGTTTGTGACCATCAACCGGTCGGCGCCGGCCGTATCGACACCGGCGTTGAGCGCGTTTTGAAACGTCGCCAGCACGCCAAAAATGGCGAACGCAATGACAATCGCGACCACCGTCAAAATCGTGCGCAGCTTCTTGCGAAACAAATTTTTGCGGACGAGGTCGAGAAAGGTCATTGGCGCAGATCCTTCTCGCTGAAATGACCCTTGTCCAGATGCAGAACGCGCTTGGCGTAGCGCGCGGCTTCCGGGTCGTGCGTCACCATCACGATCGTCTTGCCGAAGTCGCGGTTCAAAGTTTGCAGCATCGACAGGATCTCGCCCGCCGTCTCGCGATCGAGGTCGCCGGTGGGCTCGTCGCAGAGCAGCAGCTTCGGGTCCGACACGATGGCCCGCGCGATGGCGACGCGTTGCTGCTGACCGCCCGAAAGCTCGGACGGCTTGTGCCGCGCCCGGTCTGAAAGCCCTACGATCTCAAGCGCGGTATTCACGCGCTCGCGCCGCGCTTTGGGTCCGAGTTTGGTCAATAACAGCGGCAGTTCCACGTTCTGCGTCGCCGTCAACATCGGCATCAGGTTGTAGAATTGGAAAATGAACCCGACATTGCCCGCGCGAAACGCCGCGAGTTTGCTCTCATTCAGATCGTCCATGCGCTTGCCGTCGAACTCGATCACACCGCCGCTTGGCCGGTCGATCCCGCCCAACAGATTGAGCAGCGTCGTCTTGCCCGAACCCGACGGCCCCATGATCGCGACAAAATCCTGCCGCGGGATGGTCATGTCGAGATGATCGAAAATCTGCACGCTCTGCTTGCCGCGCATATAGCGCTTGCCGGCATCTTTTATGACGATGAGCGCGTCTGTCATGGAGCGGTTCCTTGCGGGCTGGATGCCGGTGGATTTGCGGCGTCGTAGAAAATCACCTTTGCGGCCATCTCCGGCAAGATACGCGGGTCGCCAGTCTGAATGGCGACGCGCACTTTGACAGTCGCCTTGTCACGGTTGGCGGTTGGAATTATCGCTGTCACCGATGCTGGAATCTCCCACTCCGGATAGGCGTCGAGCGTTGCACTCGCCTTCTGCGCCGGTTTGACCCGGCTGATAAAAGATTCGTTCACTTCAACCTCGACTTCAAGCGAATTCATGTCAACGATTGTGCAGATACCCGTGCGCGTAAACCCGCCGCCGGCAGCCGAGGGCGATACAATTTCACCGGGTTGCGCGTCCTTGGTGGTCACCACTCCCGCGAACGGCGCCCTTATCTCGTGCTTGTTGAGAACGGTGCGCGCCCGCATAAGGTTCTGTTCAGCCGACCCCAGACTGCCCTGGGCCTGGATAAGGCGCGCTGCCGCGCCCTTTGCTGCGGCCTCCGTTCGCGTGGTGTCGGCCTTGCTTGCGAATTCGCTTTTGATCGCGCGAATGCGTTCGAGCACACGTTCTGCTTCGGCCAGATCGTTTTCTGCTGCGCTGACAGCGCCTCGCGCAAACTTCACGCCCGCAGCGGCATCATCGACTTCAATTCTGGCGAGCGACGGATCAAGCCGCGCCAGCACCTGTCCGGCAGCAACGCTCATGCCTTCTTCAACCAGCACCTCCAGCACGCGCCCTGTGATCTCCGCCGACACAGTCGCCAGCCGCCGTGCGGTCACATAGCCGGACGCCGACAATATGCCACTTGCTGAAGAAGTACTGTTCGTTGGAACGGTTGCAGGGTTCGCAATGTTTGCCGCCACGGCATCCGGCTCTGACGCTGCGCTTTCCGGTTTCGAAGACGCAGGCCAGAACGCAAACAGCGCGCCAGCCACCAGCACGGCACAAACAGCGACGAGCGCAACGATCAGCGAGCGGTTTCCGCCGTCCTCGTCATCTTCATCACGGTTGATCCGCAGGCGTTTCAGCAATTCCCGTTGCCCTGATCCGTCAGTCATCACACCCCTGAACCATTCAAAAACTCAACATCCTGAATAGGTTTAGTCACCGCAACGCGCAAAGCAATACGCCAGTCTTCGTAAACCGGATCAGATTTGGAAACTATTTGCGTCTTTTCTTCCAGATTTCGCCCATAAGTGCGAAGAGTTCACCGGCATTGGGCGCCGCCGCATCCCCTGAAAACTCGCGATAGAGCGTCGCCACATTGACCGAGATCCGCTCGGCGTCACCCCAGCTGTCGTAATCGCCCAGCGCAATGTCATGCGCCGCATCGCGCGCGCTCAATCCCGCGTCAAAGCGTTTGTGCGCCTCATCATGGATGTAGCGCAGATAGTTCTGCACCGCGCGTACGCCGCGCTTGTCAGTTACCGGCCCGTGTCCCGGCACAATGGTCTCGCAGTCAAGCGCCAGAATGCGTTCACACGCCTCGATCCAGTTGCCCACCGGTCCCGCCCACATGATCGGCGTTCCCTCAATGAACAGAATGTCGCCTGTAAAGACCGTGCGATCCCCCGGCACATGCACCAGCACATCGCCGCCGGTATGCGCCGGTCCAACCTCAATCAGCTCCACCGCCTTGTTACCGACCTTGCGCGTAAGATGGCCCGTAAACGTCGTCGTCGGCAGTGCCGGTGTTATGCCGTTGAATTCAAACGCACCGAAGCAATGCTTCAAATACTCTCCCGTTAGTCCAAGTCCCGGCGCCGCTTTCATGAAATTCGCCAGCATCGAAGGCTGCTCGCGCTTCATTTCTTCTGCCGCATGCACTGACGCCACAATCTCGGCGCCGTGCACCAGCTCGTTGCCATAACAATGGTCGCCATTGTGATGCGTATTGACCAGCGTGCCGATCTTCGTCGCCGCCCGCGGCACCGCATCGCGCATGGCGTTGAGCATCTCGCGCGTCAGTTTCAGGTCGAACAATGTATCGACCAACAACGACTGATCCCCATCCGTGATAAGCCCCGCATTCGACCACCCCCACGATCCGTCGGGCTGCATCCACGCGAACGCCCCATTCCCAAGTTCGGCAAGACCGCGCCTGTAACCAAACCCTGTCTTGGCGAGCGATACCGTCATTTCGCGGGCAACCCTTGGTCCAGGAACCGCTCCGCCACCGCCGCGTAAAGCGCGATGCCGTTCGCCATCGCGTTCTCGTCCAGCATCATCCGGTTTGAATGGCACGGTGCGGCGTGATGATGGTCGCAGCCTTCCGGCGCCACACCCAGAAACACCATGCAGCCGGGAATGCGCTGCAGCACATAGGACCAGTCTTCCGCCCCCATGACCGGAGCAGGCGAGGGGATATAGCCGCGCTCGCCAAACAGCTGGCGCGTCACATCCGCCGCCAGCGAAACCATCCGTCCATCATTCACGGTGACAGGATAACCCTCGTCAATATCGACAATGGCCTTCGCCCCATGCGCCTCGGCAATTTTCTGCGCCACAAGCGTCAGCCCCTCTTTCGCCGCCTTGCGCGACGCCTCCGACACCGAGCGTAGCGTGCCCAGCATCGTCACCTTTTCAGGGATGACATTATTCGTCGTGCCGCCATCGATCTTGGCGATGGTCAGGATTACCGGATCAAAAGCATTGATCCGGCGCGTCACGTAAGCCTGCAGCGCCATGACGATCTCGCACGCAATCGGCATTGGATCGACCGCCATATGCGGCATCGAGGCGTGCCCGCCTTTGCCCATCACCTTGATCGAAATCACATCGGCCGAGGCCATGAACGCACCTTCGCGGCAGGTGAACATGCCGCTGGGAACATTTGGCGTGATGTGCATCGCAAACGCCCCATCGGGTTTCGGATGCCGGTCGATCAGACCATCCTCGATCATCCGCAGCGCGCCAAAATGCCCCTCCTCGCCTGTCTGGAACATGAACTTCACAGTGCCCGAAAGCTTGGCGCGGTTCTGATGCAACAGCTTCACCGCCCCCGTCAGCATCGCCGTATGCGCATCGTGCCCGCAAGCGTGCATGCGCCCCGGTTCTTTCGACTTGAACGGCAAGTCCGTGTCTTCCGGCATCGGCAGAGCATCCATGTCGCCGCGCAGCAAAACCGTGCGCCCCTGCGTCGGCCCGGCCAGAGTCACGATCATGCCCGATGTTGAAGGGCCCTGTTCAATCTTGACGTCCAGTCCCGAAAGCGCCTCGCGCACGGCGGCCGTCGTCTTGGGCAAATGCAGCCCAAGCTCCGGAAACTCATGTATCTTCCGCCGCAAAATCACCGCATCCGGCAACTGCGCCTTCGAACCTGCCACCCAAGTCTCTCTGTTGTCCACGTCATGCGTCCTTATCTAAGTGCAGTCATGCCGCCATCGACGGCCAATGTCTGTCCGGTAATGTAAGCTGCTTCATCGCTCAGAAGAAAGAGCGCCGCATACGCCGTCTCCCAGCCCGTTCCCTGCCGCCCAAGCGGCACCGGCGTCTTCGCGCGCCCCGGCCGGCCTTGTGTGGCCGCCCGCCCGATAGACGTATCCATCAACCCCGGCGCCACAATGTTCACCCGTATCCCGCGCCGCTCGCCCTCGATCCCCGCATGACGCATCAAGCCGCCAAGAGCAGCCTTCGACGCATCATAGGCGGGCAGGCGGCTCCCCGGCTTCATCGAAGCAATCGACGAAATCAGGACAATCGACGACCCTTCCTCCATCACCGGCAGCGCCGCCTTCAACGTCAACATGGCGCCGCGAAGATTGACCGCAAAGACTTTGTCCCAAGATTCTGCGGTCGCTCCTGCAAGCCACGGATCACCAACGCCGATGCCGACGTTGTAGACGAGGCCATCAAGGCCTTGCATGTTTTCGCGGGCTTCTCTGACAAAGTCTTCAACCTGAGCAGGTTGCGAAACATCGCCGGTCATCAAGTACATAGTGCCTTCACATAAGGGGTCGCTGATGACGTGGTCGAATGTTCCTTGAGCCGCTTCTGCGTTACGATCTACGACCGCTACCCTCGCACCCTCGCGCGAGAACAACACCGACATCGCCCGCCCATTGCCGATCGGCGGATCGTCAAGTCCACGCGTATCCTGCCCCCCGCCGACGACTAGAACCCGCCGGCCCTTCATCCGCCTGCGTCCCGGTGCTTCTCCGGCAGACTCCGGTGGCAGGTTCACGACTTCACCTTTTGTGAATCGGGAAATGTCACACCCTTGCCGCCGGGCGCCTCGATATCGACATCGAACGTCTCCAGGAACCGGCTCACCATCATGTAATAACCAATGGTCACGGTCAGCTCTTGCATCTCCTGCAACGACAGACGCTCCGTAAGCGGTTTAAACGTCGCGTCACTGGCCCGCACATTTTTCACGATGTCATCCGTATAGCGCATGACCATCCGTTGCAGCTCGTCAAACACAGCCGCATCCGGACCCGCATGGATCGCCGTAATCAACGCCTCGCTCATCCCCAGATCGCGCCCGATCCGCTCATGCTGATGAACTTCGTACTTTGCCTTAGACAAGACGCCGGCGCGGATGATCGCAATCTCGCGCAAAATCGGGTTCAACTTCGATTTGAACAGGATGTAGTTGCCCATCCGGGTGAATGCCTGCAGCAACCCTTCGCCCCCCGCCATCATGCGGAAAATATTAAGCGGCGGCATTTTCCCCAGCACTGTCTGGGTATCGTTCGAGAGCGATGTCGGATCGGGATAGGGGACACGGGCCATGAGGGGCAAACTCCGGTTGCGGCTGCCGCCACCTTACCCAACCCCGCGCATCTGGGAAGGGATTTGATCAATCCCCATTGCCTCTACGGCACCAAACGTTAGAGTGCGCCAAAATACGAAAGACGCCGTGGGAGGACTGAATGTACGACTTTAACGGGCTGAACACGCTCGCCGACATCTCGCGCCAGCAGGCGCGCCAGCGCGGCAACTCAACCGCCTTCTGGTTCCAGGGCCGCGAAACCACTTTCTCAGCCTTCGACAATTACACCAGCCAGGTCGCTAACGGCCTGATCGCGCTCGGCCAGAAACCCTACGCCCGCATCGGCTACATGGGGATGAACTCGGACCGCTATTTCGAAGTCCTGCTCGGCGCCTGCAAGGCCAACACGGTCCTTGTCGGTATCAACTGGCGCCTCGCCGGTCCGGAAGTCGTCTATGTCTTGAACGACGCGGGCTGCGAAACCATCTTTGTCGGCGCCGAATTCGTGCCGATGATCGAGGCCATCAAGAAAAACTGCCCGAAACTCAAACACATCATCGCTATCGACGGCGGCCACGCGAGTTGGCCTGCCTACGGCGAATGGCGCGACAAACAAAGCAACAAAGACCCCAACCTAAAAATCACGGCCGACGATGACGCAATCCAGCTCTACACCTCCGGCACCACTGGCCATCCCAAAGGCGTGCAGCTGACCAACGGCAACTACATGGCGTTTTTCAAATCGAGCCAGGACGCGAATTGGGCCGACTTCGGTGCCGGAGAACCAAACCTGATCGCCATGCCGAACTTCCACGTCGCTGGCGCCAACATGGGCCTGACCTCGCTGGCGCAAGGCTGCAAAGGCATCGTCATGAAGACCGTCGTTCCCGACGAGATTTTCGACTTGATCGAAAAGTTCAAGATCAAAGCGATGTTTCTGGTCCCGGCCGTCATTCTGATGCTGGTCCAGCATCCGCGCATCAAGACGACTGACATCACACCGGTCAAAAAAATATTCTACGGCGCCTCGCCCATCACAGAGGAACTCTTGAAGACAGCGCAGTCGATCTTCAAGACCTGCAGCTTCTACCAACTCTACGGCTTGACCGAGACCGTGGGCTCGGGCACGGCGCTTGCCCCCGAAGACCATCGCGACAATCTTTTGCGCTCCTGCGGCAAACCTTATCCCGGCATCGACATCAAAGTTGTCGACGAAAGCGGCCGCGAAGTGAAATTGGGCGACGTCGGTGAAATCCTCATCAAGGGCGGCACCGTCATGAAGGGCTACTGGAACCAGGCGGACGCGACCGCCCGGTCGATCAAGAACGGCTGGTTCTACACCGGCGACGCCGGCTATTTCGACAAGGACGGCTTCCTATTCATTCACGACCGCGTCAAAGACATGATCGTCTCGGGTGGTGAAAACATCTATCCCGCCGAAGTCGAAAACGCCGTCTTCGGTCACGCCGCCATCGCCGATGTCGCCGTCATCGGCGTCCCCGACGACAAATGGGGCGAGGCCGTCAAGGCCATCGTCGTCCTCAAAGCCGGTCAAACCGCGACAGCCGAAGACATCATCGCCTTTACGAGGCAGCGCATCGCCGGTTTCAAAATCCCCAAAACCGTCGATTTCATCGAAGCCCTGCCACGCAACCCCAGCGGAAAGATTCTCAGGCGCGAACTGCGCGAACCGTATTGGGCCGGCAAGACAAGGCGCGTGAATTAGGTGCGCCTCTACAACGAAGCCGACCCCGCACCAAACCCGCGCCGCGTCCGCATTTTCATGAAAGAGAAGGGCATCGACATCGAGCTGGTGCCCACCCCGCTCGCCCAGCGCGCCCACAAATCGCCCGAGCACCTCGCCCGCAATCCGCTCGGCCAGGTGCCGGTGCTCGAGCTCGACGACGGTACGCATCTATCGGAAAGCGTTTCGATCTGCCGCTATCTGGAAGAGCTTTACCCCGAGCCCAACTTCTTTGGACGCTCGGCGCTGGAGCGCGCCACCATCGACATGTGGATCCGCCGAATCGAATTCCGCCTGATGATGCCCGTCGGCCAAATCTGGGTCCACACCCATCCCCTCACCGCCAAGGTTGCAACCGTCGCGTTCGGCCAGCAGTTCAAGGAATTCGGCGAAGCCAACCGCAAGATCGCAGCCAGCGCCTGCACACTCTTCGACGGCGAATTAAAGGACAGAGATTTTCTCGCAGGCCCCCGCTACACCATGGCCGACATCGCAGCCCAAACCACCATCGACTTCGCCAAATTCATCGGCGTCAGCATTCCGGAAGACTGCACGAACCTCCGCGCCTGGTACGCCCGCGTCGGCAAACGGCCCAGCGCAACCTAACGCCCGAGCTCGATCGTCATCTGCACGCAGCCTGCTTCGCTCATGCCATGGCGCCGGGCGTCCTCGATGATTTGTTCGAAGCCCTGCTTCAATACCGCGTCATCGCCCGCTTCCGCAAGACGCGCGCGCCCGGTCGACAAGATCTCGTCCACATTGCACATCGAACTCACGCGCCGGCAAACATAGTCATACGTCAACCCGCGCCTGTCGATGATCGGCTGCAGCAAAGCGCCGGGTGGAAGCGTGTCGTTGTGCACCATCTTTTCTGCGCGCCGGTCGATCTCCTTGCACCAGCGGTCAAAATCATGGGCGACACGTTGATCGGCCACCCCGTCGTCGAACCAGACATCCAGAATTTCAATGGAATGCCGCGCCACGCGCATTGCTTCCTTGAGGGCGAGCGACCAGTCACTCATATGATGCGGTGTGAAGGAAAACACCACCACATCAAACTCTCCGTTCTGAAAGGGAAGCGCTTCTGCCTTCCCCAGGACAACCTCAAAGCCTTCCGCACGCAGCGCCTCGACGTCGTCCGGGTTCGGATCAATTCCGGCAAGCCTGTCGATCCCGCCCTTCAGCGACCGCAGAAAGGTGCCACTACCGCATCCCACTTCCAGGAGCGAGCGCGGCCGGCCAGCCAGAACGCGTGCACGAAACTCGTCACGGTAAATATCTTCAACGCCTGCCATCACCAAAATCCTTGAAACATCAAGAACGTGGTCTGTAGAGAGCATATGCAAAATCGGCAACTTAAATCATTCGCGTACCAGCAAAGGCACCACCTGAAGTAAAAATGTGTTTTACGACAGCCTTCCCAGCGGTCGCGTCGCTGGAAGGTGAGCGCGTTTGACGACAATTCGCGCGCGAAATCCGGCGTCGCGCAGCAACCCCAACCAGGTCGCCTGCGCGAAAACACCAACGACGTGGTGATCTTCAATTTTGCGCCGCGTACCGTCGCGCGCGAACTGCTGTCTCTCTTGCAGTTTTGACCGTGACATGTTCATTTGAGCGCATGGCGGTCGAGAGCAACAAACTACGCTTACGCCCGGCGCATGCAGAGGAACTCGATGAACTGAGCGGCCTTTGTCTGCGCTCGAAATCGGTGTGGGGCTACGACGCCGTGTCCCTGGAGGCCTGCCGCGCGGAATTGTCGCTGCATCCAGACGACCTTGCCGGCGACAACGTCTGGGTCGCGGATCGCGGGGGTGCAATCGTCGGCATCGTCCAGATCTCGACTTCGGGAACAGTCGCATCGCTCGAAAAACTCTTCATAGAGCCCAGCGCAATGCGCTGCGGTCTCGGTCGCCGCCTGTTCGAGTGGGCGGCACGAAAGGCACGCGCGCTGGGTGCACGGGAAATGGTGATCGAATCTGACCCGGGCGCCGCCGACTTCTATCGGCGCATGGGTGCTCGCGACGAAGGTTTCGCGATGTCCGGCTCAATACCCGGCCGAAGGCTCCCGCGTTTGAAACTTGAACTCGAGGAGGATTGAGCCGATGGAACTGCGATGAAACTCCGCAAGAGCGAGCTGGAAGCCCGCGCTCCCAGGAGTGCACGTCCTCAAGCGCCGTCGCGCGCGACAAACGCGGGGCATCCATGCAATAACGAGCCACACACGCAATTCAAAAACCAGAGAAACTGCCATGACCGCGTCGGCCAAAGCCCTGCCGCCCTTCAAGCCTCTGCCCATGCTGCCGCCAAAAATCTATTCGCAGCGCCGGGGCGATGGCTCGTACATCATTCGCTCGCTCTACGATCTGGGACCGCAGCACCGTTCGATCGCGCACCTGTTTGAGGAGCGCGCCCATCAGCATCCCGCGCGCAACCTCCTCGCCCAGCGCACGCCTGAAGGGCCATGGCGCTTTATTACCTATGGCGAGGCGAACCAGCAGGCGAGCGCCATTGCGCAGGCACTCCACGACCGCAACCTCGGGCCCGGTACACCGCTTGTCATTCTCTCCAGCAACTCGATCGAGCACGCGGTGATGATGCTGGGCGCGATGAAAGCGCGCGTTCCGGTGGCACCTGTCTCCGTGGCCTATGCGCTGTTCAGCCAGGATCACGGCAAGCTCCGCCACGTGGCGGCGTTGACGAAGCCCAGGATGATCTTCGTCGACAATGGCCCGCTCTACGCGAAAGCCATCAAAGCGCTGGATCTCGCTGGCGTCGAAGTCGTGACGTTGATTCCCTCGCCCGATCTCACTTCGACGTCATACGACAGCCTGTTGGAAACAAACGCCGGTCCCGCCGTGCGCGCCTCGATGCACAAGATCGACCACGCGACCGTCGCGAAATACCTCTTCACCTCCGGCTCGACCGGCATGCCGAAAGGCGTGATCCAAACCCACGGCATGATGTGCGCCGTCGTCGCCGGCGGCGAGTCGTTGCGCGCCGAGCCGCCCGATCCGAACGAGATCCCCGAAAGCCTCGAGTGGATGCCGTGGAGCCATATTTCCGCCGGCAATATCGGTTTCAACGGAAACTTGAATTCCGGCGGCACGATCTACCTCGACAGCGGCAAGCCCATTCCCGGCATGTTCGACGAGACCATCAGGAACCTTCGCGAAATCTCGCCGCTCGTCTTCGGTTCGGCACCTATCGCCTTCGCGATGCTCGCCGGCGCAATGGAACGCGACGACGCGCTTCGCGACAGGTTCTTCGCCAAGCTCCGCTACATGGGCTACGGCGGCGCGACGCTCTCCGACGACCTCTACGATCGCATGCAAGCGCTCGCGATCAAGTCGACCGGCCAGCGCATCGCCCTCACCACCATGTACGGCGCCACCGAAACCCAAGGCATCACCGTGGTCCATTGGCTAACCGAACGCGTAGGCCTGATCGGCCTGCCGCTACCCGGCGTCACGCTGAAGCTGGTGCCGAACGGCCAGAAACTCGAAGTTCGCGTCAAGGGTCCGACGGTGACGCCGGGCTATCTTAATCGCCCCGACCTGACAGAGGCTGCCTTCGACGAAGAAGGCTTCTACAAACTGGGCGACGCCGCAAAGTTCGTCGATCCGCTCGAACCTGCGAAGGGCCTCGTCTTTGATGGTCGTGTCACCGAGGACTTCAAACTCTCGTCCGGCACCTGGGTCTCGGTTGGCACTCTGCGCGCCGAAGTTATCGCCGCCGTCTCGCCGCTGATCCAGGACTGCGTCGTCGCCGGTCTCGACAAGGAATTCATTTCCGTCCTCGCCTGGCCCAACATGGCGGCAGCGCGCGAAATCTGTGCCGACGCCAACCTGACCACGCCCGACGAACTCCTCCGCTCGCCTGCCATCGTCGAGTTCGTTCGTGAACGCCTGGCCAAACACAATAAGGGCGCAGGCGGCTCGTCGAGCAGGATCCAACGCCTCATGCTCATGAGCGAACCACCCTCAATCGACGGCCACGAAATCACCGACAAAGGCTACGTCAATCAAAGCGCCACCCTCAACCGCCGCGCCAAACTGGTCGAAGCGCTCTACGCCAAAGTACCACCGGGTGACGTGATTGTTGTATGAGCAGGCCGCAGTTGCGAAATGTATTAACGCTAGGCAGCATTGCACACGGCAATCGCGTCGAAGTTGTTGAGAGCAGGGCAGGTTGAATCCGAACCTCTTGCACAAGTGGCGCGGCCGCTGTTTGATGCGGGCACGATCAGAACTCGAAAAGGTGAAATGACAATGGCGCTTGACGCAATCGTCAAAGGCTTGCTTGACCAGATGGCGGCCGATCCCGCGCCCAAGCTCTGGGAATTGCCGGCAGCGCAAGGCCGCGAAGTCTACCGCGCCATGGCGCAGATGCTTGAGCCGCCGGACATCGCCATCGGCAAATGCGAAAATCTGTCGATCCCGGGCCCCGGCGGACAAATCAAGTTGCGCATCTATTCGCCGGTCGCCGGGGGTGGCGATGCGCTTCCCGCTGTCGTGTTTTTTCATGGTGGTGGCTGGGTCATCGGTGATCTTGACACCCACGATGCACTCTGCCGCCGTATCGCCAACGAGGCGAGCGCCCGTGTCGTCGCCGTCGATTACCGCCTCGCACCCGAGCACAAATTTCCCGCAGCCGCCGAGGACGCCTTCGCGGCAACACAATGGATCGAAGCGAATGCCACGACACTTGGCATCGATCCAAATTGCATCGCGGTCGCAGGCGACTCGGCCGGCGGAAATCTTGCCGCCGTTGTCTGCCAGATGGCCAAGCAAAAGGGTGGACCGCAGATCGTCATTCAGTTGCTGATCTATCCTGTCACCCAGTTACGGGCCAACACCGTTTCGATGACGGCGCTCGCTGAAGGCTATTTCCTCGAAAAGCAGACGATGGATTGGTTTTTCGATCAATATGTTCCCTCAGACATAGACATATCGGATTGGCGCATCTCACCGCTTGCGGCTAAAGATGTTTCGGGCCTCCCGCGCGCCTACATCGTGACGGCGGGCTTCGATCCGTTGAAGGACGAGGGCAAAGCCTATGCCGACAAACTCAATCTTGCCGGTGTCGCCGCTTTTCACATCGAATACCCAACCATGGTGCACGGCTTCTTCAACATGTCTGGCGTTCTGCCGACAGCCCGCGAAGCCATAACCGACGCCACCAAAGCCCTGCGCCAGGCGTTTGGAAACTGAATAGCAGAAGTTCCAGAAAGAAAGAATTTCACACGAAGACGCAAAGAGCCAACGACACTAAGGAAAGGCCAGCGACGCGCAGCGCCATTCATCTTCTTCGCGTCTTCGGCTCTTTGAATCTTCGGGTGAAATTTTGCCTTCCCCCGAGCAACCGGACCAAACCAAATGACCGTCAACCGCCAGATCCACATCGTCGAACTTCCCAAAGACAAATTGGGTCCCCAGCACTTCCGTCTCGCCGAAGCGTCAATGCCTCAGCCCAAAGACGGAGAACTCCTGCTCAAGACCAAATTGATCTCGCTCGACGCCGCCAACCGCGCTTGGATGCAAGGCGCCACCTACCGCGCCGCCATTGAAGCGGGCCAGGTCATGGCCGGCGGTGCGGTCGCTGAAGTCCTTGAGGCAAAGGCGCCGGGTTTCAGAAAAGGCGACCTCGTTTTCGCCGACACCGGCTGGCAGGAATACGCAACTCTCGCCGCGCGCGTTGCTCAAAAATTGCCGAAAGTCGAACCGCTCTCGCATCTGCTTAGCGTTTACGGCATTGCGGGCCTCACCGCCTATCACGGCCTGCTCAATGTCGGCGAACCAAAGCCCGGCGAAACAGTCGTGGTCTCTGCCGCCGCAGGTTCGGTGGGCGCTTTCGTCGGTCAGATCGCCAAGATCGTCGGCTGCCGCGTTGTCGGCATTGCGGGCGGTGAAAAGAAATGCGCCTGGCTGAAAAGTGAACTCGGTTTCGACGCCACCATCGACTACAAAGCCCAGGCCGTTGGCGGCGCCCTGAAGCTGGCCGCACCCAAAGGCATCGATGTCTATTTCGACAATGTCGGCGGCGACATCCTGGAGGCCTGCCTCTTCCGCATGAACATGCACGGCCGCGTCTCGTGCTGCGGCGCCGTCTCGCAATATGATGGCGCGGCGCCCGCCCACGGCCCGCGCGGCATCCCAGGTCTCCTCGTCACCAAGCGTTTGAAAATGCAAGGCTTCATCGTCATGGACTTCCAGGATCAGCGCGACAAGGCTCTCGCCGATTTGCAAAACTGGGTCAAAAGCGGGCAACTCAAAGTCCCCGAAGACATCATCGATGGCATCGAAAATACACCGCAAGCCCTCATCGGCCTGCTTGCGGGCGACAACATCGGAAAGCGCATGGTGCGCGTTGCCTGACATTACCGTTAGCCTCGTCAGCGCGGCCGAGCGCAGGCTTGTCGAAAACCTGTTTCAGTTCTACGTCTACGATTTCTCAGAATTTTCCCGTGCGGCAACGCCGGAATTCGAATTCGCTGAGAACGGCCAGTTCGCACCCTCTCCTCTCATGGACGCCTATTGGACAGATGCCGGTTGCAGGCCCTTGCTAATCCGTTCGGGCGGACGCCTCTCAGGCTTTGCCCTGTTGAACAAGCACGCCCACAGCGGCGCCCCAGTCGACTGGAACATGGGCGAGTTCTTCGTGGCCCGGAAGTTTCGCCGCAGCGGCGTCGCCAGCGAGGCCTTGCGCCAGATACTGGCAGCCTACCCTGGAGTATGGGAAGTCGCCATCGCCGGACGCAATGCCCCCGCCAAAGCCTTCTGGCCGAAAGCCATTGCCGCCGTGCCCAACGTCACAGGCCAGCGGTGCCAGGAACTCGACGACGTCCGCTGGCGAGGCCCCATATGGACTTTCGCCGCCGCCATTTGACCTGCAAGGGAATCGGGTCAGAATGCCTGTACGGTCAACCCATCGGGAAACGTCACCATGAAATTCCAGGACATCTACGGCATCGCCCTCAAGGACTCCAACTGGACCATCCCACAGAATTTCAACGTCTGCTTCGACTGGAAATACGACGACAGCCGCAAGGCGATGATGGGGTTCTACCAGAAGGGCAAGGAATACCAGTGGGACGCCACTACGCGCATCGACTGGAGCCAGGAACTCGATCCGGAAAATCCGCAACAGCTTCCCGAAGAAATGTTGCCCATCTGGGACATGCCGCTCTAACAAAAAATGTCGGCGAAGGAAAAAGCAAACATCCGCCTTCACCAACAGGCATTCGGCCTATCGCAGTTCATGCAGGGCGAACAAGGCGCGCTGATCTGTGCCGCCAAGATCGTTACCCAAGTTCCCGACATGGACGCGAAATTCTACGCCTCGACCCAGGTCATCGACGAAGCCCGCCACGTCGAGGCCTACAAGATGCTCTTGGAAAAATTCGGCGTCGTCTATCCGATGACAAAACCGCTGGCCGAGCTGATCGACCAGACGCTGCGCGACCAGCGGTGGGACTTCACCTATCTCGGCATGCAGGTCGTGATCGAAGGCCTGGCCCTCGCAGCCTTTCAGCAAATGCGCGACTATGCCCAGAACCCGCTCGCGGCTTCTGGTCAACGCCTATGTGATGCAAGATGAAGCCCGCCACGTCGCCTTCGGCCGCCTGACGCTGCGCGACTATTATCCGCAATTGACCCAAGGCGAACGCAACGAGCGCGAAGAGTTCCTCATCGACGCCTGCTGGCACATGCGCGATCGCTTCGACAATCGCGAATTATGGGAAGCGCTTGATCTGCCGGTCGACGCCTGCATGCAGCATATGGCCGATTCCGGTGCGATGTCGAACTTCCGTTCCTTCCTCTTCACCCGCATCGTGCCGATCGTCAAAGACATCGGTCTGTGGAGCCCGAAGGTTCGCGATGCTTACGCGAAAATGGGAGTCCTCAATTACGCCGACACCGACGTTGAAGCCCTGCAACAATCCGACGACCAAATCGCCAAAGACTTCGACGCCCGCCGCAAATACGTCGACGACACAATCAAGGCCGGAACAAAAGCGGCGGAGTAGGCATTGCACTGCGCAGCAAAGCCCCCATCGTCTGCAGCCGCCAACGCGGCGCAGCCACTTCCCCCGCAAGCGGGGGCAGACATGAAATCTGGTGTCTTCCCCCGCTTGCGGGGGCAAGTCCCTGCGCAGCGATAGCTGCTGCTGGGGATGGGGGGTAGTGCCCACGCCATCGAATCACTCAATGTCAGTCGCGCGCGATAGGTCCAGTACTCGTGCTCACCAACTTCCCCGGATTGAGCACACCGGCTGGATCCATCTCGCGTTTGATCGCGCGCAAGAGCGACATGCCTTGCGCGCCCTTCTCCGCTTCGAGCCATGCCATGTGATCTTCACCCACGCCGTGGTGATGGCTGATGGTGCCGCCCGCGCGAACGATTGCATCGGACGCGGCCGTTTTGATCGCGCGCCACTGGCCGATCTCGTCATTCAAATTTCGTGGGAAGATATAGGTGAAATAGAGGCTCGCCCCATCCACATAGGAATGACTGATATGCGCAAACACCAACCCGCGCGCGCCCTTCACGGGTGCTGACGCCTGCATCGCGCCCAACAGCGCGCCGCGCACATCCGTGCACAGCCGCTCAACATTCGACCATGTCGTTGCCGTCTCCAGCGTATCGACACCAAGGCCGCGATCCATCATCGGGTCGCGCGAATAGGGTCCGTGAAACCGTCCCTGATACCAGCGTTTCGCGGGCCCACGGCCAACCGAAATTCCGCCACAGGACCGCAGAACGCGCTGTGCGGCTTTGCTGCCATACGAAACCAGTTCGCGCTCGCCCTCAAAGCCAAGGATCAACGCGCACGGCCGCTCACCCATGCCCATCGTCTTCAGGTACTGCGCCTGCAACCTGTCTTTGAACCCCGGCACTTGGCCGGCTTTGGCCAGCGCCTGATAGAAAAATGTTTCGTCCGGATTGGACAAGCGCATCGTCGCGACGGGAACGTCGGCCTGGATCATGCGGCGCAACGCACTCGCACCGCTGGCGAAATCCGCAAACAGAAAGGCGCGATAGTCGCTGGCTTCCGGCTGCCGGTGCACGCGCACCGTCGCCGAAGTAATCACGCCGAAAGCGCCCTCGCTTCCCGCGATCAGCGCCCGTAAGTCAGGTCCTGCCGCCGAAGCGGGCAAGGCAGGCAAAGTCCAAACGCCCTTCGACGTTGCCACTTCACCGCCCGCAAACCAGTCTTCAGCCCGGCCATAACGGTTTGATTGCTGACCAGCTCCCCGCGCCGCAATCCAGCCGCCCAGGGTCGAAAACTCAAACGATTGCGGATGATGCCCGTGCTTGAAGCCCTTGGCCGCCAAAGCCGCTTCGAAATCAACGCCGTAAATTCCAGCCTCAGCCGTCGCCAGCAGAGACACCTCATCAAGACCGATGAACCGGTTCATCTCCGTCAGATCAAGCGCGATTGAGGCAGAAAACTCCGGCGCGGAACCGGTCAATCCGCCGACAACACTCGACCCTCCCGCGAACGGCACCACCGCCACGCGATGCTGCTCGGCCCAGCGCAGCAGACGCACCACGTCGTCGCTGGAGTGCGGATAGACGACCGCATCCGGCGCGTCGCTCAAATTTCCGGCGCGCAGGTGCAACAGATCGAGATAGCTCTTGCCCCGCGCGTGCGCCGCGCGTTCATAGGCACTGTCGCGGACATTCGCCCCACCAATGCCCTCGCCCAGTTCATCGCGGGCCGCGCCCACGAGCCGGCTGTCGGCGAACCGGACCTCGTCAAGTGCCTTGGCCGGCGTGTGCGGTAACGCCGGAACTTGGAGTGCCGCCGCAATCCATTCCCATACCGCGTCACGCCCTTCGACCGGACTATGGGCCTTCACCCAGCCCCACCCGTTCCAGCGTGTGTCTTCTCGATTGATTGGCATAAAAACCTCAAGCTCTGAATTTCAATGCTTTGGGCAATATTTCAAAGTGAGCCGGCAACCGGCCCGGCGCTTCACCATCGGCTTCGATCAGAACCGGCGCGCCGGCCGTCGCCTCGACAGGTGTCGCGATTATCGACTTGCCCCGAAACACTTTCACATTCGGGTTGTTGACGTGCTCGCCCGAATAAATCTGGTTCATTGATTTCATCGTCTCGCGCAGCGGTCCGGCACCAAGCACCACAACATCAAACCAGCCGTCATCGGGAGAAGCATCGGGGGCGATCCGCATCCCGCCGCCAAAAAACTGCCCGTTACACACCGCGCACGTCGAGATCGTGATCACTTCGTCAAAGACATTGTCAACCTTCAACCGCACCGGTTTGGCTTTATAGCGCAACACAGCGGCGAGGCTAGCCCAGCTGTAAACAAAGCGTCCCGATAATCGTTTCATCAGCACCGCGCGATTGACCCGGTCGACAACATCGCCACTCAGGCCAAAGCTTGCGATGTTGGCAAAATGACGTGTCCCCGACTTGCCGTCCGCCGTGACAAAACTCAACCGGCCAATATCAATATGCCGCACGCGGCCATCAGAAATGCGGGCCAATGAGGCATCAACCCCGGCCTCTATTCCGAAAGTTTTGCGGAAGTCGCCACCCGTCCCCAGGTTCAGCAGCGCGAACTCCGCCTCCGGGTTTATCGCTTCTCCCTCATGAAAAAATCCGTTCACGACCTCGTTAATTGTGCCGTCACCGCCAACGGCCACAATCCGCTCATACCCATCCAGAAGCGCATGCGAAGTAATGCGGGCTGCATCCATCGGACCGTGAGTCAGCGAAACGGTCAGCGGGCCGGTCACATCGGCGAGCTTGCGCGCAATCGCCTGCACATCCCGGCCCGTCTTGCCTCCCGCCGAGCGGGGATTGATGACTGCGAGGGTTTTCATCGCGGCGTTGACAGCGCGTCGTAGCGCCAATTCAACGAAGCGATCTGGCGTTGCCGCTCGACCTCGCTCCATTGAAGTTCGCCACCCATGATCTGCGCAATGTCGTTCACGGCATTTGGCTCCAGCGGGCCCAGCGTCCCCAGTCCCGTTCTGCGAAATACCACATCTTCCAGAGTCAACGCCATTTCCGATCGTACGGCGAAGACCACCTGTGCTGCAATATCCGGCAAGCATTGCGACACGCAGCGCAGCAGAGCCTTGTCATCGTTTGCCCCCGCCAAAAGTTCGTCCGCCATCGCCCCATAGTTGCGCGCAAGATTCGAAACCGTGGACGCCGCCAATTCCGGATGCTTTGCGGTCAATGCGTCCACCGTAAGTTTGTACCGTCCGGCAGCACCAGGCAACGGTGCCTTCCCGGTGTCGCAAGCGCGGTGCTTGGCCTTCAACTTGTGCCCGATCAGATCGACACATTTCTCGGCAACTTCGCGCGACGTTGTCCATTTGCCGCCGATGGCGGAAAGCAAATTCGCCGGACCACCCTCCGCGCCATGATCGACAATCTCAGCCTTTCGGCTTGCCGAGTAACTATTCTTCGACCCGTCATCAATCAAAGGACGCAAGCCCGCATAGGCATAGCGAACGTCGTCCATCGAAACATTCAACCCCGGCAGACCTTCATTCACATAAGCCAGGAACTCATGAACTTCGTCAGCTGTCACAAGCAAATCGTCGGGTTTGCCGGTGAAGACGGTGTCCGTAGTTCCGATGATCGAATGGCCGCGCCAGGGCACAATGAAGAAGTGACCACCTTTAGAGCCCACGGCCAAGGCGTGGCCGTTCGTCAAGCTGCGGGTGACGGCGTGGATACCCTTGGATCTGATCAATTTGTGCGAAGCCTCGCCACCCTCAATCATTTCGAGCATCCTGTCGGCCCACGGTCCCGCCGCGTTTACCACCACGCGCGCGCGCAGCGTCGCTTCATTTCCATTCAGCGCGTCGCGAACGCGGATGCTGCCAACACCCTCTCCAGTTTTCTCAAACGAAACCGCTTCGGCATAGTTGGCCACAACGGCACCGTGCTTCGCCGCATCGATCAGGCATTCAAGTCCCAACCGTTCGGGTGAGTACATCTGACAATCATAATATAGCATCGCACTATCGAAGGTCGCGCCGCCCAGCGCCGGTTCCAACGCGCGCGCCTCATCGGCAGAGATCGAACGATGCCCGGGCATGCGTTGATCCGGATCGTCAATCCAGTTCCGGTCGTAAGACAACCAGTCATAAAGTGTCAGTCCCGCGCCAACGACCCATTTCTCTGCCGGCTTTTTCAGCGGCAGGATAAACGGCATCGGATAGACCATGTGCGGTGCGATTTTCTCCCACACCAGCCGCTCCTTGAGCGACTCGCGGATCAGCCCGAACTCCATCGTCTTCAGATAGCGCAAACCGCCATGCACAAGCTTGGTCGATCCCGCACTCGTCCCGCATGAGAAATCGCGCTTCTCGATCAATGCAACGCTCAAACCCCGCCGCGTCGCGTCCCGCGCGATACACGATCCGGTGATCCCGCCGCCGACAATGGCAACATCAAAAGTGCCCGATCCCAGAGACTCGAACTTGCGCTGCATGTGGGTCCTGTTTGCCTTCGCCCGTTGTCCTGCTAGGCTTAAGCCAGCCGCTATTAACATGGACGTGACACGATGCCCCAGATCAAGGCCAATGGCCTCTCATTCGAATACGAATCATTCGGCCACGAACCGGACCCCGCAATTTTGTTCATTATGGGCTTCTCCGCGCAGATGACGCAGTGGCCGGTCGAACTGTGTACCGGGCTGGCCTCGCGCGGCTACCGGGTGATCCGGTTTGACAATCGCGACGTTGGCCTGTCGGAAAAACTTGACCGGTTGGGCCAGGCAAACGTGATGGAAGCCTTTGCCAAAGTGGCAAGCGGACAGCCACTCACAAGTCCTTACCAACTGAACGATATGGCCGCAGACGCCGCCGGCATACTTGATGGCCTCCACATCAAGGACGCGCACATCGTCGGCGCCTCGATGGGTGGCATGATCGCCCAACTTGTGGCGGTCAACCATCCCGCAAAGACACGCAGTCTCACATCAATCATGTCGACCACGGGCCGCCCGGGATTGCCGCCCGCAAAACCGGAAGCGATGGCCGCCCTCACTCAACCGCCAGCGAACCTCGAACGCGAAACCCGCATTGCGCACGCGATGAAAGTTTGGCGCATCATCGGCAGCCAACCAAGCTACGCCGCAGACGACGCCGAACTTCGCGCCTCAGCCGAGCGCGAAATCGATCGCACGCCGTACAACGCCGCCGGTATTGCCCGTCAGCTCGTGGGCATCCTGGCATCCCCGCCGCGCCACGACATGCTGAAGGACATCAAAGCGCCTACTCTGGTCATTCACGGCGGCGACGATCCGCTGGTGCCGGTCGAAGGCGGCAAGGACACAGCCGCGTCAATCCCGGGCGCCCGTCTCAAAATAGTTCCAGGCATGGGCCATGACTTCACCTCCAAACTCGTGCCGGTGTATCTTCGCGAAATTGCCGACTTCGTTTGCGAAGTCGATTCCCATGGCAAGAAGGTCTGAGCCCGATGGCAAGAGTGCGCGCGAACGGCGTTGAGTTAGAGGTCGAAGTAACGAGTCCGACCGAAGGTGTCCCGATACTCATCATAAATGGTTACGCCTCGCAAATGACCTCATGGCCCGATGAATTCCACCAGGCGTTCTCGTCTCAGGCATTCCGTGTCATCCGCTTCGACAACCGCGATGTTGGGCTCACGCAAAAATTCGACGGCATCATCCCCGATATGCGCGCTGTCGCCAGGGCAATGGCGGAAGGCCGCAAACCAGACGTGCTTTACACACTCAACGATATGGCCGACGACGCCGCGGCACTGCTCGATGAATTGGGGATTGCGTCCGCCCACATCGCAGGCGCCTCAATGGGCGGCATGATTGCCCAGCTTGTCGCCCTCCGCCACCCGCACAAAGCGCGAAGTCTTATCTCACTGATGTCGACGACAAGCGATCCTTCGCTGCCACGCTCGGACCCCAAGGCACAGGAAGCGCTGATGTCAAAAGCCTCCAGCGAAGACAAAGATGCCGTCGTCGAGCATGCTGTCAAAACGCGGCTCGTTATCGCCAGTCCCGGCTTCCCCGAAGACCAGAACGCAGTCCGCGCCCGCTTTGCCATGAACTACGACCGCAGCTACTATCCCGAAGGCGCCATCCGGCAATGGGCGGCGATCATGGCAAGTTCACCGCGCACCGAAATGTTAAAGGCGCTGAATTGCCCAACGCTGGTGATCCACGGCGACGCCGACATTCTCATCAAGCCCGAAGCCGGCCGTCACACGGCCGCCTGCATCAAAGGCGCAGAGCTCAAAATCATCCCCGGCTGGGGCCACAACATGCCGATCCCCGCTGTGCATGCGATATCTGGTCCGATGATCGAATTTATGCGCGGCGTCGAGCGCAGGCGCGCATAAAAGTCTTCATCACGGGAGATTTTGAATCAGGTCAAAGACCAATACTTCCCGGGACCGCAGGCATCCTGCCCGCCCTGTTCTTTCTTGGACTGAGTAAAGAGCGGGCAGGAGAGCGTGTGAAGAAATCACGCGGAGGCGCGGGGCCGCGGAGATTTGCGCTTGAAATCTGTCACTCTCCGCGTTCTCCGCGCCTCCGCGTGACATTCCTTCACAGCCTCGGATGCCCGCGCTCCCAAGAAAAAAATACGCTACTCAGGAACCCGCCCGCTCGCTTCAAGAAACGCCAACCCGCTCGCCGTCACGCGCACCATTTCGCCGAGGGCCGGATCCTGCACGCGTGTAACATACCCGGCCTCGATTGCATCTTCCCACACCGTGAGCCGAGGACACGACGTGCGCCACGCGTCCAACGCGTCACGATAGGAGCGCGGCTCGGCCGCCAGCCATTCAAGGAAATCGAGAATCAGCGGTTCGAGCGTCCCTGCCATTTCTCTCAAAAACTCGCCGCTTCCTGCAGCATCAGTCCGTCGGCGCCCGCCTTCACGCGTTCGCTGAGCGAAGCGGTGTCGGGCATCAGGCGCTCCATCCAGAATCGCGCGCCGATCAGCTTGGCCTCATAGAACGAGGCATTTGCGGGTTTCGCAGCCAACTTCGCCAGCGCGGCCTTGGCCTGGCGCGCCCACAAATAGCCCACCACGACGATACCGAACATGCGCAAATAATCGACCGAGCCAGCGCCCGCATTGTCGGGGTTTTTCATTCCATTCTGTGCCAGCCATAGCGTCGCGTCCTGCAGCCGCGCCAGTCCAACGCTCAAAGGCGTAGTGTACGGTTTCATCGCCTCGCCGCTCTCGGCCGCAACGAAATCGGTGATGAGCTTGAACAACGCAAACGGCGCGCGGCCACCGTTGCGTCCCAGCTTGCGGCCCACGAGATCCAGCGCCTGCACGCCGTTCGCGCCCTCATAGGTTTGATTGATACGTGCGTCGCGTACGAACTGCTCCATCCCGTGATCGCGGATATAGCCGTGCCCGCCGAAACACTGCATCGCCGCGTTCGCCGCATCGAAGCCCATGTCGGTGCAAAACGCCTTGATCACCGGCGTCAAAAGATCGGCGAGGTCGCTGGCTTCTTGCCGCTCAGCCTCCGAGCGCTTGCTCGACGCCACGCCGAGCAGGAAACTGATCCACGTCGCCAGCGATCGCCCGCCTTCGGCCGCCGTTCGCGCAAACAGAAGCATGCGCCGAACATCGGGATGCACGATCAACGGATCGGCCGGTTGCCCCGGAAACTTTGTTCCGGTCAGCGAACGTCCGACCAAACGGTCTTTGGAATAAGTCACCGCGTTCTGATAGGCGACCTCGGCCACTGCCACGCCTTGAACGCCCACGCCCAACCGCGCCGCGTTCATCATGCCAAACATGCCTTTCATGCCTTCGCTCGAAGAACCCTTGGCGCCTTCGATTTTTGGTTTTGGCTTGGGCCCCAAACGCCACGCCGTCGCCTCGTCGAAATTCAACACGGCGGTGGCATTGCCCTTGATCCCCATCTTCTTTTCGATCGAGCCGGTCGACACGCCATTGCGCGCCCCCATCTTGCCGTCCTCGGAGACCAGAAATTTCGGCACCATGAAAAAATTCACGGTCGAAAGGTCGTCCTGGGTCTTGCCCTTCTCATCGGGAATTTTTGCAATCACCATGTGAATGATGTTTTTCGTCAGATCCTGATCGCCGCCGGAAATGAAGATCTTGGTGCCGGACAGTTTGTACGTGCCGTCCGGCTGTTCGACGGCCTTCGTCTTCATAAGCCTAAGATCGGTTCCGCAATGCGGCTCTGTCAGACACATCGTGCCCGCCCATTCGCCGGCCACCATTTTCGTCACCACATGTTGGCGCATCCACGGCGCTCCGGTCGCAGCCAGTGCGGAATAGGCAGCTGAGGTCAATCCCGGATACATGGCGAATGCCTGGTTCGCTGACGATCCCATTTCGGCGACGGCGAAAGTCAAAATAATCGGCAACCCCGCGCCGCCATACTCTTCCGGCACGCCCAGCCGGTTCCACCCGGACTCACAGTAAGCATTCCAAGCTTCCTTGAAACCCTTCGGCGTGCGCACAACGCCATTTTCCAAGTGACAGCCTTCCTCGTCGCCAGACTGGTTCAACGGCTGCAGCACTTGCGACATGAACTTGCCCGCGCCCTCCAGCACGTCGTGCACTGTCGCGCGGTCGAGATCGGCGTAGCCGGCAAGGTCGGTGTGCTTGTCGATCTCCAGCACATCGAACATCAGGAATTCGAAATCAGCGACGGGGGCAGTGTAACTCGGCATGGGGGGAAGTCCGTTTAAGGGGAAGGGCTGCTATCCGTATAATCGCGCGGCTCACTCAAAAACACAACCAACTCACACCGCTTTGAAATGCATCAACAACGATGTTTCCGGCCGTGGCAGAAATAGGTCCAGACCTTTGCCGGAAAGCACCTTTCCGCTCAACACAAGTTGACCGTCCAGCAAACCTGCCGCTAGCGAGCGTTCAACGCCCAAACTGACCGGGCCGACCACCTCACAGCGGTACAGCCCCTCATCCGCGAGCCCCGGCAGAAGGAGCGCGCATCCACGCCCCAGCTCCGCTGAGCCGCGGCGCAGCACCAGCGCCAACGCCTCGGTTTTCTCGGCAGACGTAACGCAAACCCCGGTGTGGTCGGCGTCATCGCATGGCAAGCGCCAATAGCGGCCCGTATGCAGAAGATCGCGGAATCGCTTGTAGTTTGCAATGTGACGCGAAAGGCGCTCAGTTTCGCCGTCGCTGAGCGCTCGCAGATCCAGCTCAAGCCCCATATGCCCAAACAGCGCCACATGGGCACGCAGATCCAGACTCAATCGCCGCCCCGTAACGTGGCAGGCGGCAGGACCAACGTGAACGCCTGAAACTTCCGGCGGCAGGAACAAATTCGCATTGCGCTGGATGTCGAAGCGGTCGAGCGCATCATTCGTATCAGAGACCCAAACGCGCTCCGTTCGTTCCAGCATGCCCCAATCGCAACGCCCGCCCCCGCTGGCGCAGGCCTCGATTTCGACACCGGGATGTGCGCTCCGCAACCGGTCAATCAATCCATACAGCGCCCGCACATAGGCGCCATGGCCCGCGCCGGTCAGGTCGCGGTTCATGTCCCACTTCAGATAGGAAATTTCATGGGTACTCAGCAACGCATCCAGCGCCTGATACAGATGCGCGCAAACATCGGCGTTGCCCAGATCGAGAACGGCCTGATGGCGTTGCAGCAAAAGATGATCGCCCTCCCGCCGAATCCAGTCTGGATGCGCTCGCGCCAGATCACTGTCGGGATTTACCATCTCAGGCTCAACCCAAAGCCCGAATTCCATTCCAAGTCCACGCACATGGGCAATCAATGGCGTGAGACCGCCCGGAAACTTCAGGTCATCAACGGTCCAATCGCCAAGCCCCGCACTATCATTCGCCCGCCCTTTGACCCACCCGTCGTCGAGCACGAACCGCTCCGCACCCACAGCCGCAGCACGATCAGCCAGCGTCCGCAACGTCGCTTCATCGTGATCGAAATAGATCGCCTCCCACGTATTGTAATGTACAGGTCGCGGCTTGGCCGCCGTCCGCGCAGGGACGACCCGCTCACGCAGGAACGCATGCTGCGCCTGCATCACCCCGTTCAACCCGCTCGGAGAATACGTCGCGTAAGCCCAGGGACTTTCATAGTGCGCACCCACACCATCGTCATCGACGTGAAGTTCACCCGCTAGCACGACAACATCGCCTTCGCGCAGGCGCTCGACACTCAGGCGATGGCTGCCACTCCAACCCAGCGTGAACCCATACACGTCACCATGGTCGTCACCGAATCCTGGTGCGCCAACAAACAGCCCGGGAAAGCGGTCATGCCCCGGCCGTCCGCGCCGGCTCTCAAACACAAGCATGCCAGACTGAAGCAGGTGCCGCTGAGGTGCAAACTCCCGCGCCCAGTCGCCACCGAACGACAACACCTCCGTCATCCGCGCGGGCAGTGGCAACGCCAACGAAGAGTTAGGCCCTCCGCCCTTCGTCCTCGCACGCATCGCCAGCACACCGTGGCGTGACATCTGATACTCGATCTCAATCGCAGCGCCCGCCGCCTTGAAGTGCAGCGTCGAACCAACGGCATGGACGAAAACCCATCGCTGCTGCGCCGAAGTGGAAACCGCAGCGCAACCAAAATATCCGCTTTCCAGTCCGGGCAGAACACAAGGCGGGCAGGGCACGTCCAGCCGCGCGCCCCACAACACCCGCGGAGCCGCCCGCGAGATCATTTCGAAGTCCGGCGCGGCCCCAAGGTCCGCCCCGAAGTGAACCACGCGCGGCAAAACCTCGCCACCCGGCTGCGTGTCGATCAGCAGAGCCGCATCGCCACCGCGCAAATAGAGCCAGCGTTCAGACACAGCTCACCGGTCCTGATAGTGCGGCTGGCGCTTCGCCAGAAAGGCGCTAATGCCTTCGGAGAAGTCCGCCGTCTGCGAGCAAAGAATCTGGTTGCGGTCTTCCATCGCCACAGCGGCCTCAAGACTGCCTGCATCAACACTCATATTCAGACATTCCTTGGTAAGGCGCAAACCCAACGGCGAAGTCGTCAGCATCTCATCGAGATAGGGCAGCGCAGCGGCATCCAGCTGATCATCGGCAACAACCTCGCTCACCAATCCAACCCGCGCCGCCCTCTCCGCGTTGATGAACCTTCCCGTCAACATCAGCTCCGACGCCACCGCCACCCCCACCAGCCGCGGCAGAAAATAGCTGACGCCAATATCGCAGGCCGACAACCCGATCCGGATAAACGCGGCATTCATCCGCGCACTTGTCCCGGCGATGCGAATGTCGCTCGCCAGCGCCAGCGCAAACCCGCCGCCGCAGGCCGGCCCATGAACAAGAGAGACGATAGGTTGCGGACACCGGCGCATGCGCATCACGATTTCGCTGATCCGCCGCTGGCTGGTCAGGCCGTTCGACGGCGACCGCGGACTGTTGTCGCGTTCTTTCAGATCCAGCCCCGCGCAATAGGCCCGCCCTGCACCTTTCAGCAACACGATGCGAACGCTCTTGTCCCAATACAACTGTCCGAAATAATCCAGCAGATCATCGACCATCTGCCGGTTGAGCGCATTCAAGCTGTCTGGCCGGTTGAAAGTGACCCAATCGACCGGCCCTTCTTTGCGAATGGAAAGCGTTGCATACGCCATGGGAATCCTCCGGTCTGGCTTGTTTGGTACGAACCGGATATAGGCAGAAACTTCACCCATCGGACAAGCAGCAAAAGCGATGCGCTTCTGGATCATTTTGGCTTTCGTAGCGCTCGCGTCAACGCTCACCGCGAACGCAAAGCCCCAGCGTCCAAAGCCCCAACGAATCGTCTCCACCAATGTCTGTGCCGATCAGTTGGCCCTGGCCTTGGCCGATCGCCAACACATCATTTCTGTATCGAGGCTGGCGGCCCAGCCCGAAATCTCGAACTTCGGCGTGGCTGCTCAGGGGATCCCAGTCAACAACGCGCGCGCCGAAGAAATCGTCATGCTCAAGCCCGATTTGATTCTGGGCGATATCTACACCGGAAAACATGCGAACAATTTGGCCAAAACCATCGGCGTCCCTGTTCACGTCATCAACACCGGCGCCTCGATAGACGATGTCCGTACCATCATACGTGACACCGCAAAAGTTCTCGGCCAAGAGACCCGTGGAACAACGCTCATCAGCGAAATGGACGCACGCATCGGGAAAGTGCGCCGGCTGACAACCGCCCCCATCACTGCCCTCGTCTACGAACCTAATGGACTTACCTCCGGCAACGGAACAATGACTGATGATATTTTGTCAAAAGCCGGCCTCACCAATATTGCCCCCCAACTCACATCATTCGCCTACGCAACAGTGCCGCTGGAGCAAGTAGTCTCGACAGCGCCGCAGCTGCTGATCCTGGACGATTCCTACTCCAGAAGTTCCAGTCGCGCCCAAAGCATCCTGCGTCACCCCGCCTTCCTCAGCCTGAAAGGCCGCACCACAATCTACGCCATCCCCTCGCGACTGTGGCTCTGCCCCGGCCCCTGGATCGCCGAAGCCGTCGAGCGTCTGGCAACACAACGCACCCGTATCGCGCCACGGTGACCGTCAACATGAACTGAACCAGAATTTCCGGAACGCAGTTCCTCGAGTTGCTTTTGGTCTGGCCACTCCAGGGTAAATCACGGTCAACTGAGGAATTTTCAATGATTGGACATGCCATGCGCCAGAAGGTTGTCGTCGTCAACGATCGGATGCAGACGGACTATTGCTACGCCCTTGTCGAGCGCGCGGGATTTGCATTCGATCCCGGGTTCAAGCCTGAGCTGACGCCGAAGCAAATGCTCGACTTGGGCGTGTTCGGAGGCAAGTACATGACGGACTCGACGGTGGAATTCCCCAAGAGTTGGTTCGCGCGCGCCAAACTGTCGCCGGGCAAAGCAGATCCCAGCCTCAACTGTTTCGGCGTCAGTGCCAGCCAGCCGTTGTCGGTGTGGCGCGCCAAGGGTTGGATCCATCCGGACGATCCGCGCGGTTGGTTTCAATGGTACTGCCGGTATTACATGGGGCGTCGCATGGGCGAAGAGGATCACCGTCAGATCAAACGCTGGAAAGCGATGCGCCGCCATATCGCGCAAATCCGCTGCAACTGCGACGATGGCGACGTTTTCTGCCGCCGCCGTCAACGGCAAGCGCTGCTGCACTGGGCCTACGACAGCCGAAAGATCTAATATGCCGCCGGCCCCATCCGCCGCCGGACTTTGGTGCGAGACTTGCCTTTTCTTCCTCCGTCAAGGCCCGATGGCCATAGCTTATGACGCGCGTCATTTGCCACTTCCCGCCTCTGTTTTGCCAGATTATCAGGAATTTCGCGCTGCCTTCGCATTCACCGCTCGCAATCTGGCAGAAGCGATGCTCGCCTTCTTCGATCGCGCCTTAGTTCTTGATCGGATACACTTTGAGCGTGGCTTGCAACAATTCCCGGCGCACCTTGTTGCAGATAAATTTGCGCGCATTGTCAACTACGGTTGCGCGGTCGAACGTCGCCCCGCCGGTGTCGTGATAGAACTCGACCCTTGCCGAGAAATAGCTGCCAAACACTTCCAGATCGCATCGATTGTAAGCTTCAAAAACCTTCGAATCGAGCGCGGCTATTGTTTGGGTGAGCGCCGCTGCTTCCTCGCTCTCTTGGGCAACCGCAACGGCCGCGTCCAGGGAAACTCCGGCAAATACCGGCAAGCAAAGCACTGCGCCCATCATCTGAAATTTCATCATCGCACCACCCCCGCCCACAGTCGCAGGCTAACGCGCCAAGCCTAGCGCATGCCTTCAAGATGGGCAAACAATGAGGTGAATATGAAATGGCGCGCCTTCAGGTCACTGAGGGCGCGCCAAGTTCGATCCGCCCGGTCTCATGCGTTACGGGTTAACCGGTGCGGGATCTGGGGTCGGTACATTTATTTCGACATTCGCGGGCGTCGTATCCCGTGTGGTCGCAGGGTCGAATGCACCAAACGCAAACAAGGCTACGGCGCCAATCAGAAGAGCGCCAACGATTACACCGAGCAGAGCGCCACTACCGCTGTCGGAATCACTATCCAAGGCCATCACAATACTCCTTTGTTACAAACTACGGCCGGTTGTCGCCGTACCAATAAGAGAACTCTCCGATCCCGCAATCGTTCCGGTGGTACGCCAGCCACGCGCCAGCTTGTCGCGATCCCGACGAGATGGAACTTTACCGGCTAATGAGCGTTCAACGGGCCTCTCGCAAATTCGCCACCACATTGGCCGCCTATACCGCCGAAACGATGAAGGGGTCAGTTGATCGCGATGGAGAGATGTGTCGAATCGGCAATGCGTTCGCTCAATGAGCGCCTCGTCTGTTCTCTTCGCGCCTTCCCGCTGTCTTCAAAACAGTTGGGTTTAGTGCGTAGGTCTGCCGCGAAACAGACCGGCGATCAAGCTGACCGCAAACAGGACCAGGAAAATAAAGAACAGGGTTCTCGCGATCTCAACGGAGACAAAGGCGACCCCGCCAAATCCCAGCACGCCCGCGATAAGCGCAACAACAAAGAAAGTCAGTGCCCACTTCAGCATCGGCGCGTCTCCTCGGTAAAGCATAAGCTGCCGCAACATCGCGGCTCTAAGTGTCAACGCCTCAAGGATCGTGAAGTTCCGAAGTACGGCCTGATCAAGTGGCTTACCCCGCAACAACCGAAACCACCATCGCCACGATGGCAAGAGTAAGGCTAATACCAAGTACGTAGCGCATATGCCCTGTCATAACACTCTGACGGGCCTGGTCGGGTGTCAGGGTAACGTCGGACTCTTCATGCATTTTTGCCTCCACGATCCACTTCACCATCGACAACGCGGCAGCCTTCTGGAAGTTCCAGACCAACGGGGCGTTTACGTGTGTTTGTGAGCGCCTTGCCTTGGACCATGGGAATTATCCGGGACACGATAACCCGCCGCTGTATTTCAGCGGGCATTTTTGGCGCGAACAGCGAAGGGCTGCGTCCGCTGCCTGGACAACGTGCACGAACTGCGCGCAAAGTTGACACCGAAGACACAGGCGTTATTGGTGGTGATGAGGACAGTGCTTTGAACAAAAAACCGCCCCAGGACACGCCGTCCAGGTGATCGGCCAACACGCGTGGAGCATCAATTGGCTGAATCGATCAATATCCTTGCCTACAGCGATGCCCTTGTGGTGCTGGGTACGGCGGGCATCGTTGTACCGCTGGTCCGCCAATTGGGGCTCAGCCCAGTTCTTGGATATCTTGGGGCAGGGGCCTTACTCGGTCCTCTCGGGTTGGGATCGTTTATCGGCGAGTTCCCCATTCTTTTTTGGTTCACCATCGTCGATGCCAAAAACGTGGCCGGCATCGCCGAACTCGGCGTCGTGTTCATGCTGTTTCTCATCGGACTCGAACTGTCTTTCGAGCGCTTGATCGCCATGCGCCGCCTTGTAGCCGGATTGGGTGGCCTGCAAATCGCAATCACCATGGCGTTGTTCAGCGCGATTGCGGGGCTGGCGGGTCAACCCACGTCGGCGGCAATTATTGTGGGTGCCAGCCTCGCCCTGTCATCGACTGCGATTGTCCTTGAAGTGCTCTCCAATCAGGGCCGGCTCTCCACCAGCGCCGGCCGCAGTAGTTTCTCCGTCCTCCTGGCGCAGGATCTCGCCGTCGTACCGATCCTGATGTTTATCTCGATCATGGGCGCCAACACACACGGCGCGGTGGTCTCGGGCATCGCCACGGCGCTGGCGCAAGCCGTAATCGCTCTTGCAGTCATCGTCGGCGTCGGCCGTGCCCTGCTGCGACCGCTTTTCCGCCTAGTCGGAAGCATTCGCTCGGATGAATTGTTCATTGCCGCGATCCTGTTTGTGATCATCGGTACCGGTGTCGTTGCCTCAGTGGCCGGATTGTCGATGGCCCTGGGCGCCTTCGTCGCCGGACTGCTCTTGGCCGAAACTGAGTATCGCCGCGCCATTCAAGCCACCATCGGACCATTCAAGGGCCTTCTGCTGGGCATTTTCTTTTTTACGGTCGGCATGAACATCGATGTGCGAGAGCTGGCGCGCGATCCCGTTTTGCTCCTGGCTGCGGTCGCAGGGATTGTCGCCCTCAAGGCAACAATTCTGATCGCGCTCTCCAGACTCTTCAAATTGTCCTGGCCCGCCGCTGTTGAAACCGGCCTGCTGCTCGGACCATGCGGCGAGTTTGCTTTTGTCGCCATCGGGTTGGCGGCGGCGCTGGGCCTGATCGGCGCAGAGGTGTCGACATTCACGCTCGCGGTAACATCGTTGACCATGGTGCTCATCCCGGTACTGTCTATTATCGCTCGGCGCCTCAGCCCGTTGCTGGCAAAGCCAACGCCAACGGACCCAACCCTTGCCGTCTCACCCCCTGCGCTGCACAAACATGCGATTGTCATCGGCTATGGCCGCGTCGGTAAAGTCGTAGCCTCACTGTTGAAGCGCAACGGCGTTGCGTTCACGGCGGCCGATCATGACGCGCTGGCCGTGGCCAGGGACCGGCGCAACGGTCATGACGTCTACTTTGGCGATGCCGCAAATGCGGCCTTCCTTGAAGCATGTGGCCTGATGCAGGCAACCGGCGTCGTCGTCACGATAAACGCAAGCTCCGTCGTGGATGAAATCGTTCGTCAGATCAGGGAAATGCGGCCTGACATTCTCATTGTCTCCCGCGCCCGCGATGCCGCGCACGCGCGCCACCTCTACGCCCAAGGCGTGACAGATGCCGTCCCCGAAACCATCGAAGCAAGCCTTCAACTGTCCGAGGCGGCCCTGGTCGGCCTCGGCATACCGGCGGGTCTGGCCATCGCCTCGATCCATCAGCAACGCGATGACTTCCGTCACGAGCTGCAACAGGCTGCCCTCTCGGCCGGCCGCGAAACCACCCGCGCCGTGCGCCCAAAGCGCAAGTAGTATTCCGGTGAAGGGCTTCGCTTGCGCCGCCCCGCAAACAAGAGTACCTCTGCCATCGTATCCGGTGCTTCAACCCGGTTCATACCGGGAAGAAGAAAAAGGGAATGCGGTGCGGGAGAAATCTCCCAATGCCGCAGCTGCCCCCGCAACTGTAAGCGGCGAGTGCCTTGTCGGGAATTGCCACTGAAGCCCGTTGGCTTTGGGAAGGCGGACAAGTCACGCAATCCAGCCGCAAAGCCAGGAAACCTGCCGGGTAGAACAAAGTCGTCCATCTGCCGCCGGGGTGCGCGCGTGGAGCGGAAATTCCGTCGCGACTGCATGGCGAAGCGTACGGCGGAAAGACGAATGGAGCATACTGTCACCAAATCAGGTTTAGGCACGGCCGCGCTCATGACGCTGCTGGCGGCCGCCACAGCCGCCATCGCGCTCACGTCTTTATTCATCGGCTATGCACCGCTGCCGGCAGCCGACATTATCGGCGGGTTATTTACGGACCAGGGCACCACGACTGGCATCATCATGCGCGAGATCCGCCTGCCGCGCATGCTCCTGGGTCTTCTCGCAGGCGCCGCCCTCGGCATGAGCGGTGCGGCGCTGCAAGGCTTGCTGCGCAATCCGCTCGCCGAGCCAGGCGTCATGGGCATTGCCTCTTTTGCCTCGCTCGGCGCCGTCATTGCGATTTACTTCGGCATCTCGACGTCGTTTTCTCTCGCGCTGCCCATCCTGGCGATGAGCGGTGCCCTGATCGCCGCAGCATTGCTCAGCCTGTTTGCCAGCCGCGAAAATTCCGTGCTCACCTTGATACTCGCAGGCGTGGCGCTGGCCAACCTTGCGGCAGCGTTGATGGCGTTAGCCCTCAACCTCGCACCAAATCCATATGCGCTCAGCGAAATCGTGTTTTGGCTTCTGGGCTCTCTGAAGGATCGTAGTCTGGACGATGTCTTCCTCTCTGCGCCCTTTGTGGCCTTGGGTCTGGCGTTGCTTGCATCCTCGGGCCGCGCCCTGGATGCGCTCACTCTCGGCGAAGACGCTGCAAAATCACTCGGCATCGAAGTCGCTTCGATCAGCCGCCGCGTCACCCTGGGCGTTGCACTTGCCGTCGGAGCCTCCGTTGCCGTCACCGGCGCGATCGCGTTCGTAGGCCTTATCGTCCCGCATCTGTGCCGCCCCTTCTTCGGTCATGTGCCGTCAAAACTCTTATGGCCCAGCGCCCTCGGTGGCGCGTTGTTGGTGTCCGTTGCAGACGTCGCCGTGCGCCTCGTGCCTTCGGGACCGGAACTCATGCTGGGCGTCTTCACCTCCCTCATAGGCGTTCCGTTCTTTCTCTGGCTGATCTTCAAATTGCGGCGGGAAATGCAATGAGTACGTTGACCCTGGATAAAGTCTCTGTGTCCCTCGCAGGGCGCACCGTCCTTTCTAACATCAATTTGGAGTTCTCCGCCGCAGAGTGCGTCGGCATCCTTGGCCCGAACGGCTCCGGCAAATCGACATTGATGCGCGCTATCGCGGGTTTGATCCCGCACGATAGCGGCGCCATCTACATTCGTGGCAAGACGCTTGCCGCCTGGCCGCGATCGGATCTCAGCCGCGCGCTGTCGTATCTGCCTCAAGGCGGCCAAATCCACTGGCCGCTCAGCGTCAGAAACGTCGTAGCCTTGGGCCGCCTGCCGCACGCACGTTCAGCGTCGGATGATCAAGCCATCGTCCGCGCAATGGACGCCTGCGACATAAGCCAGTTCGCCGATCGTCCCGTGACATCTTTGTCGGGCGGTGAGCGCGCCCGTGTATTGTTGGCGCGCGCACTGGCCAGTGAGGCAAAGATACTGCTCGCCGACGAGCCTTTCGCGCAACTCGATCCAAACCACCAGCTTCACGCCATGGAAGTGCTTCAGGCCGAAGCCGTCAGGGGCGCTCTCATCATCGTCGTCCTGCACGATCTTTCGATAGCCGCACGCCACTGTTCACGCGTCGTCCTGCTGGCGAACGGCAGCGTCGCCGCCGACGGTCCACCCGCCGATACCCTGACCAGCGGCAACCTCCGCAAAACCTTCTGCATCGACGCCTTCATCAGCGAACACGCCGGCGCCCCGGTGATCTTGCCTGTGAAGCGGCGGGCTTAACGCTTCACCCGTGTCATCGCCTCATCCAGGATGATCCCGATCAAATCCTCGTATTTGCGGCCCAGCATCCGCCACATAATCGGCAAATCGGATGTCACCGGATTGATACCGGCGAGCGGATTGACCTCGAGGAAATAGACGCGCCCATCCGCGCCTGTGCGCAAGTCGGCGCGGCCGGCATCGCGGCAGCCAAGTGCGCGCCAGGCCGCCAGCGCCACGCGTTCAGCCTCGCGGCCCATCGCGTCGGTGGCAATCGTGTACGTCACCCGGTCTTCATAGTTCTCCTTGTTCGACAGCGAATAGAGCCCGGGCTCGGCTTTCTCGCCCAGGTGAATTTCCATCGCCGCGACCGCGCGTGCCGACGTGCCGGTGCCCAGAATGCCGACCGTAAATTCGCGCCCGCTCAGATAGGGCTCAACCAATACCGGTTGCCCAAAACGCTTCAGCAGGTCACTGACAGCAGGGCGCAACTCCGGCGCTGTGCGTACGATCGATTGCGGCGTAATGCCTTTACCCGTGCCTTCCGCAACCGGCTTGACGAACAGTGGAAAGGGCAGGGCGATGCGGTCAATGTCGCTCTCGCGTTCGATCACGGCAAACGGGGCCGTTGCTATTCCCGCCGCTTGCAGCACGGCTTTGGTGGTGCCTTTATGCAGACACAACGTCAGCACCGAAGCGTCGGCAAACGTGCAGGCCATGCCGTAGGCTTCAAGCAGTGCGGGCACCTGCGCCTCGCGCGCGATACCATGCATACCCTCGGCAATGTTGAATACCAGCTCCCAGCGCTCACCTTTCGCCAAGCGGGCCACCAGTGCCCGCACATTGCCGATGCGATCAACCTCGTGTCCGTGTGCCGCAATCGCGCCACACAATCCGTCTATCGTATCTTCCTTGTCGAACTCAGCGGTCTCTTCCAGGCTGTAGCCATCGTTGAGATAGTCAGCTCTGAGATCGTAAGTCACTCCGACGCGCATGAGCACCTTTGAGGCAGAAAGAAAAATGGTGACCCCGAGACGACTCGAACGTCCGGCCTACAGATTAGGAATCTGCCGCTCTATCCTGCTGAGCTACGGGGTCGTTACGCATGCATAAATCGCTTATCACGCCGTTTCGATCAAGGGGATTGCGCAAGATCGCGCATTTTCTGATGATCGCCGCCAGTTCCTGCGGCGCTTCAACGTTTGGGCAAGCCGCAGAAAGGCGAGGCTGTTCCTTGGCTGTGGCTGAACACGTTACTGTTGTTGCCATCCGCGAGGGTGCGGTGGTCACACTCAAGGATCAAAGGTCGTTGCTCCTTGCCAACATTTTGGTGCCAGCCACAAACTCAGACGTCGCACGGACCCTGTCGGCCCTGACCGCAAATCAGGTTGTTGCGTTGAGCTATGATGAACGCGCCACCGACCGGCACCGCCGCCTTGTCGCGCACCTGTTCGTCGGCGCAGGCAAAACCTGGGTTCAGGCATCACTGATTGAGAAGGGTCTCGCGCGCGTTCACTCATGGCCAGACACACGCCGCTGCGTGCCGCCGCTTCTGGAATTGGAGCGCGCGGCGCGGGCAGCGCGACGTGGCATCTGGGCACAGGCGCGCTATCGCGTGCGCCGTGCGGACGAGCTTGCCCAGGACGTAGGCACCTTTCAAATTTTCGAAGGTCTGGTGAAAAAAGTCTCTGTTGGCCGGCAGCGCGCCTATCTGAACTTCGGCGAAAATTATCGGACCGATGTTACAGTCACGATTTCCAAACGCGATCTCAGGCGCTTCACCTCCGGCGGCATTGATCCCGCCTCTTGGCAGGGCAAGACCATCCGGGTTCGTGGCTGGGTATCACTGCTCAATGGTCCGGAGATTGAAGTATCGCATCCCGAACAAATTGAAACGCTGGAACCGGCTTCAACAGGAAACTGACGGGCACCTGAAAAAGAGGGCCCGGAGAGAATGTCCCGGGCCCTTCGTCAATTGTCACAGCGCGTCTGATCTTAAGCCGCTCTTTGCAAAGCCACTTCAAGCCGCTTGACCGCCGCGTCTTCGTCGATCCGCTCAACGGCCGCGACTTCACGTGCCATACGAGCCAACGCGGCTTCGTAGAGTTGACGCTCCGAATAGGACTGCTCTGGCTGCCCGCTCGTGCGGTGCAGGTCGCGCACGACTTCTGCGATCGAGATAAGATCGCCCGAGTTGATCTTGGCTTCATACTCCTGCGCCCGGCGGCTCCACATCGTCCGCTTGATGCGCGCCCGTCCCTTGAGCGTAAGCAGCGCCGACGCGACCACATCCGGTGACGACAGCTTTCGCATGCCGATCGCCGACGCCTTGGCAACAGGTACGCGAAGTGTCATTTTTTCCTTGTCGAAATTGATCACAAAAAGTTCCAGGCGAATGCCGGAAATTTCCTGTTCGACCACCGACACAATGCGTCCGACACCATGTGCTGGATACACGACCCAATCGTTGGTCCGGAACTCGGACTTTTTCTTTTCCGGCTTCGGCACGACAACCACCGGCTTTGGTGCAACCGCAACAATCACTGGCGGTACTGCCTTTAGCTCAACCTTGGCCACAGCCGGTTTGATCTCGGCTTTGGGCAGGGCCTTGGCGTCCACTTTTGGAACGGCCTTCAGTTCCGGCTTCTTCGCCACAATTTTAGGGGCAACAGCCTTCATCTCAGATTTCGCAACCACTTTCACGTCCACCTTTTGTTGTTGTGTTTTAGCGACTGGTTTCACGGTTTTCGCTTGCGGTTTAGTTGCTTGCTTCTTCGTGCTCATTCCCATCGTCTTTCCCGCTCAACTTGGGCATGCAACAAGCGGTGCGGTCGCGCATAAGTACGCCATCACACGGGCCGGACCGGGCAATGCATGTTCGTGGTGTTCCGCGTCTTTCAAACGGTCCGGCATGAATGTTTCACACCGAATTCGCGGAAGCTGGACCGCGAAGTCCCCACACCTTATGATGCCCTGAAGCGCTCGTTCGTCATTACCAAGTGATGAAAATGTAACACGAAAAGTAGGAAAAATAAAGGCAGACCAAGCCGTTAACCTATATTTCGAACTCGTCGCAATCTCTACACAATGGCCATTTTGCGCGATATAATCACAAAAAACTGAATCACCTTAAAATGGAAGAAAGTGACGCACTCAACCGCTAAGTGGGGAAAACTGCAATTTTCTGGCGTTAACCAATAGGCTCGCACGACTCACCGCTAAGTGCCTTGACCAGGCTTTGCGCTAAAGAACTTCTCGTATTTGTCAGTCACGGTTTCGAATTCTTTGGCGTCGGCAGGCGGCTCACCTTTCAATGTGATGTTAGGCCACTTGATCGAGAAGTCCTTGTTGAGCACCAGCCATTTTTCCATGCCAGTTTCTGTGTCGGGCTTGATTGCGTCTACCGGACACTCCGGTTCGCAGACACCGCAATCGATACACTCATCGGGATGAATGACGAGCATATTCTCCCCCTCATAAAAACAGTCCACGGGGCAGACTTCGATACAGTCCATCAACTTGCACTTAATGCAGGCTTCGGTGACAACGTAGGTCATGGCGACGAACTTGCGTCTCCTCAAGAATAAAGCCACGTATTGGCGAGCGAACCAAACGCGTAGCACTTCGCCAAAGACACAACAACCCTTTCGTGTGCATGGAAAAACTCAGCCGTCTCTGTCGCGGCCTTTGAGCGCCGAGATCGCGCGCCGGTCCCGCTTCGTCGGCCGCCCAACACCCTGACCGGGTATCGTTAACTGCGCGGTATTGGCACCGGCTTGTTCCAGTGGTGGGGTCAAGTCCTCGTACAGTGATTGAGCTTCGCTTGCCGGTCCGCGCCGTGTGCCGCCATTTAAAACTTTTATCACGCGTACGCGCGCACCGGCGGAAAATGTAAGCACATCGCTCGGTTTTACATTTGTGCTCGCCTTGTCGCAGCGCTGACCGTTGATCCTCACCTTGCCTGCATTCACGGCTGACGATGCCATTGTCCGGCTCTTGAAGAAGCGCGCAAACCACAAAAATTTGTCGATCCGCTGCACCCCAGCTTTATTTCTGAAATTTGAGCGCCGACAACGCCGCAAACGGCGAGTCGGGATCTACCACAAATGGCTTCTCGGGACGACGCGGTGATCGCTCTGGGTTTTGACGAAGCTTTTGCGGCTCGACACGTTTATGCTCCCGTCGCTCCTTCGGCTTGGCGGCGGTGAGACCTTCAGGTTTGTGCTGCTCTGTGACGATCGGCGCCTTTGGAGCCGCTCGCTGTGGCCGTGGCTTTTGCCGCGATTCCTCGCGCCGTTGGCGCTGCTGCCATTGAGTCGTTTCTTCTCCGGTTTCAGACTTGATGCGAACGTCGCGAAAACCCAGAGAGCGCAGAATGTGCGCCATATCATCATCGCCGCATCCCAACACCGACATCATGTCGGGCGAGACTGCAAAGCTCTCGGGCATCTGGCCATTCTGACCTTTGCTGCGAATGATTTCACCCACACGTTCCAGCATGTCGAGCCGGACCGCTCGCGGACCACACAAACGAAATCCTGCCGCTTCATAAAAGCCGGAAGGGACGGCAGGATCCGTAGGCAGAGACGTCAGCCCCGCCGTCGGTGGCGGCGGAATGTCCACCATTCCCTGAGAAACAGACCACAACAGCGCCTTCAGCCGCGCCGCCGCAGGCTTGAGCAGTGCCGGAAGGAAAATGGAAAATGCACCAAAGCGTACCCCAAGCCGGCGCAAAGGCGCCCGGTCTTCCTGCGCGATTACACGCAGCTCACGCGTTACGGATTGGCGCGACGCCGATCCTAAATTCTCATAGAGCTGAAAGGCCAACCCCCGCGCCACGCCCTGCAGCGGCGATGCGAACAACACGACGTTTGCCGCCGGCGCCGCTTCGCCCTCCGCAGAGTCAGGTTTGTCATCAATCGCCCCAGAATCAATCGCCCCAGAATCAATCGCCCCAGAATCAATCGCCGCAGAATCATCCGGCCCACCGCCGGCTTCTACTTCGTCCGGTGACGTTTCGTTTTCGGATTGAACTGTCATTGGATCCGCGTGGTCTGGAGCGGGTGAAGGTGCGCCAGGCTCGGCTTTGGCCGGCAGTTCCTTCTTGAGCTCTGCTTGCATGGTCACAAGCGGTGCCAGAACTTTCATGATGTGGTGCATGAGCCATTCGTCAAGCCGTTCGCTTGCGCGTTCACGGGCGGCTTGCGAGAGCAAGTCGTCCGCGAATAGCTCGACCCGCGGACGCAAGGGCTCATGACCCTTCTTTAGTTGTGCGACGATACCGCCGTTCCACCAGATTCTCCCATGCTCGGACAGGGTGATGGCCGAGTCTGGAGCGCTGGTAAGCGCGTGGGCGCGAGAAGCAATTTCTCCGGCGAGCCCTTTGAGCGCCGCCGCCCGAAGCGCTCGGCCATGAATGCCCATCGCGCGCGGGTCCGCCACAAACGAGAACCCTTGCAGCCGCCCGACATATTCACCCTCGACCAGGACTTCGCCCTCATCATCGACGGTTGCAGCGAACTCTTCATCTTCGCGCAAGCGCCTCATCAAAACGCTGGTGCGCCGGTCGACGAAACGCTGCGTCAGCCGCTCGTGAAGTGCATCCGACAGCCGGTCTTCAACCGCGCGCGTCCGCTCTTGCCAGTGCGCGGGATCAGCCACCCACTGTGCGCGATTGGCAATATAGGTCCAGGTCCGGATATGCGCGATACGCTGTGCAATGATATCAATGTCGCCTTCGGCATTGTCGAGACGCGCGACATGCCCTTCCAGCCAGTCTTCGGGCAGCACGCCCTCATGGCTCATCAGATGTTCGAAAATATTTCCAAGCAGTTGGGCGTGCTCTTCCACTGCGACCTTTCGAAAATCGGGGATCTGGCACACCGTCCACAATTGCTTCAAACCTGCAGGTCCGTGAGTCATGTCCTTGATGCGGTCTTCGGCCGTCAAGAGTCTTAGCGCCAGCTGATCATCCTGCGTCCGCGCCCGTGAAAGCCCGCGCGTCGGCGGCAGTGCATCCAGGCTTTGATCGAGTGCGGCAACACTGGAAAAGTCGACGACGGTGTTGCGCCACTGAATGACGCGCACCGGATCGAAGCGATGGTTCTCGATCGCTTCAACCGTTTCTCCATCCAGCGCCTCCGCATCCGCGGTCACGCCAAACGTTCCATCATTCATGTGGCGGCCAGATCGTCCGGCGATCTGGGCAAGCTCGCTGGCGCGCAGCGGACGGCGAACGGACCCATCGAATTTGTCTGTGGCTGCAAACGCAACGTGATCGATGTCCATATTCAGACCCATGCCGATCGCATCGGTCGCCACCAGAAAGTCGACATCGCCTGACTGGTAGAGTGCCACCTGCGCATTGCGCGTACGCGGCGACAGCGCGCCCATAACAACGGCGGCCCCGCCCCGTTGCCTTCGCACAAGCTCGGCAATCGAATAGACGGCATCTGCAGAAAACGCCACAATCGCTGAGCGCCGCGGCAATCGCGTAAGTTTACGCGCGCCCGTGTACGCCAAGTCTGAAAACCGGGGCCGGGAAATAAATTGCACGCCTGGCAAAAGCTTCTGGAGCAAGGGCCGCATGGTGTCAGAGCCCAAGAAAATAGTCTCCGAGCGGCCACGGGCATTCAAAAGCCGGTCAGTAAAGACATGCCCCCGGTCGAGGTCATTGGCCAACTGGATTTCATCGACCGCCACAAATTCAGCCCCCACATCCAGCGGCATCGACTCAACGGTCGCCACCCAGTGAGTTGGCGACTTGGGAACGATTTTTTCTTCACCCGTAATCAGCGCAACGCAGTGAGGACCTTTGACCGCCACAATTCGCTCGTAGACCTCCCGCGCCAGCAGCCTCAACGGCAAGCCGATGATGCCACTTTGGTGGGCCATCATGCGTTCAATCGCGTAATGGGTTTTGCCGGTGTTCGTCGGCCCAAGAACGGCGGTGACCCGGCCGTAGGGAATTGTCATCGATCATGTATCCAAAGGTGCAAAGCGCGGTCCTCATGCCTTGGCGAGTGGGCGCATGGCAAGTGACTCAATGTGCTGGGCTGCCTGTGTTGTGGAAATCGGGTGGATGGTTTGGATCACAAGCAGAACGGATCATGTCCGAATCAGAGGTCAGGATTTATCGGTGTTTGTTCACGCCAAAAGCTAGTAGTTACAACAGGTTCAAACACTAATTTGACTCACTTTGTAAAGCTTGTGTGACCAAGATGTGTCAAGACGATTTCAATTCCTCCGTGTGCGGATTGAGCTGATAGAATGTAGGATTCGCACTTGCAAAAACTCCGTGTCCGGATTGTTTTTATCCGACTCCGGACGATCAAAACTCGAAAGTGCGGGCTGTGGAAAAATCCGGGAATACGCAGGAACATTACCCAAACAGAACGGGGTCAAAGGATCGACGCTTGCAAAATTCTAGTTCGTTCACGCCTACATCTAGGGGGCATGCCGCACGTTAATCACTAGGAGCACGCTCCCGATTGTGCCGTTTGACGCATGCAAGCTTTCCCCGAATACTGAGACAAGATTATTGCACCTGCGAAACAAATTGGAGCCGCACCCATGACTAATTTTCCCAGATCCGGCTTGGAACAGTGGAACACGCTGGCGGGCACCGATCTCAAGGGAAAACCAGCTGCTTCGTTGATCTGGACAACACCGGAAGGCATTCCCGTCAAGCCGCTTTACACCGCCCAAGATCTTGAAAACCTGCAATTCATCGGCTCTATGCCCGGACTGGCGCCCTACACCAGGGGGGTACGCGCGACCATGTACGCTGGCCGGCCCTGGACCATCCGCCAGTACGCAGGGTTTTCGACCGCAGAGGAATCCAACACTTTCTATCGCCGGAACCTGGCGGCAGGCCAAATGGGCCTGTCCATTGCCTTCGACTTGGCCACCCATCGTGGCTACGACAGCGACCATCCCCGCGTTCTGGGCGATGTCGGCAAAGCAGGCGTCGCCATCGACTCCGTTGAAGATATGAAGATCCTCTTCGACGAAATACCGTTGGATAAAATGTCGGTCTCCATGACCATGAACGGCGCCGTCATTCCCATACTGGCCAACTATATAGTCGCAGCCGAAGAGCAGGGCGTAAAACCCGCCCAATTATCCGGCACGATTCAGAACGACATCCTCAAGGAATTTATGGTGCGCAACACCTACATCTATCCGCCCGAACCCTCGATGCGCATCGTTGCCGACATCATCGCCTACACCGCAGAAAAAATGCCGAAATTCAACTCGATTTCGATTTCGGGCTACCACATGCACGAAGCCGGGGCGACGGCGGTGCAAGAGCTTGGCTTCACCTTGGCCGACGGCATTGCTTATGTGCGGGCAGCGAAATCAAAAGGTCTAGACATCGACGATTTCGCACCGCGTCTTTCGTTTTTCTTTGCGATTGGTATGAATTTTTTCATGGAAGTCGCCAAGCTGCGGGCCGCGCGGCAAATGTGGGCGCAGATCATGAAGGAATTGGGCGCCAAGAAGCCGGAATCGCTCATGCTGCGAACGCATTGCCAAACATCCGGCGTGTCCTTGACCGAACAGGATCCCTACAACAACATCGTGCGCACCGCTTACGAGGCCATGGCGGCGGTGCTCGGCGGCACGCAATCACTGCACACAAACTCATTTGACGAAGCGATTGCTCTGCCCACGGAATTTTCAGCCCGTATTGCCCGCAACACGCAATTGATCCTGCAAACCGAAACCAAAGTAACCCACGTCGTCGATCCGCTGGGAGGGTCTTACTACGTCGAAGCCTTGACCAATGCGCTCGCCGTCCACGCCCAGAAACTGATCGACGAAGTCGAAGCGATGGGCGGCATGACCAAAGCTGTGGCATCCGGATGGCCAAAGCTCAGAATCGAAGAAGCCGCCGCCCGCCGTCAAGCCGCTATCGACAAGGGCGAGGAAGTCATTGTCGGCGTGAACAAGTACCGCCCTGAAACGGGTCCGACAATTGAGTACCGCGACATCGACAACGACAAGGTCCGCGCGAAGCAGATCTCCCGGTTGCAGCATGTCAAAGGCACGCGGAACCAACAGCGCGTTGATGCTTCACTGAAATCGTTGACCGAGGGTGCGCGCGGCAGCGCCAATTTGCTCGAACTTGCCATTGAAGCGGCGCGTGCACGCGCAACGATCGGTGAAATCTCCGACGCGATGGAGAAAGCCTTTACGCGCCACCACGCCCAAACCCAGTCCATCTCTGGCGTCTACGGCGCCGCCTACGAAGGCGACGAGGGCTTCGCCCGCATTTGCAAAGATGTTGAAGCCTTCGCCCATGACCAAGGCCGCCGCCCTCGCATCCTCGTTGCAAAAATGGGCCAGGACGGTCATGACCGCGGTGCCAAAGTCATCGCCACCGCATTTGCCGATATCGGCTTTGATGTTGACATCGGCCCGCTGTTCCAAACCCCGGCTGAAGTCGCGAAGGACGCCATCGACGCCGACGTGCACGTCATCGGCGTTTCAAGCCAGGCCGCAGGTCACAAAACCTTGGTTCCCGAACTTTCTGCCGAACTCAAAAAGCAAGGCGCTGACGACATACTGATCATTGTAGGTGGCGTGATCCCGCCGCAGGACTACGACATGCTGAAGCGGGCAGGCGCCGCCGCCATCTTCGGGCCCGGCACGAATATCCCAGTCGCCGCCGCCGAAGTATTGAAGCTTATCCGCGCCCGCTCAAAACAAGCGGCGTGAGGCCTATTGCGTAATCTCAACGGTCATCGAGTTCGTCCGCGTTCGTATGATGATCTTGCGCGTTGTCGCGAGATCGACATCAAGCGTCTGATGCACTTGAATGGGCGTTAGCTTCTGAGCCGACACTTCAGGGCGGCAAGCAAAGAAGTCAACATTGGCGACGCCGTTCGCAGTACTCGAGACGACGAGAGTGGGGGACTTCCACCCCAAGCTCTCGGACACACCAAACGCGTCAATCTCAATTCCATCCGGCTCAACCGAAACCTTCGCCGAATCGATCTGCATGACCAACTGGCGGTCGCAGGCCGTCGGGGACTTGGCTTGCGCATAGATCGCCAGGCTCAACAATAGAATGGCGCTTGCCAGCGCTGCCAAGCCCGTTCGAATAGTTGCCATTGGGTGGTCCTCAGTTACGTTTTTACCCGCAGTATTGCCAGTATCGACTAGGATTGTGTTCCATTTTGGACTTTGATGCCATCACGAACATCTAGCGCTTAGGTCAGCGTCGCCTGATAGAATTAGCAGAAATGCGGAGATTCTCATGGATTGGCCTTCGGTCTTTGTGGCGATTGCGGCTGCAGTCGCAATCGTAGTCGGCATGATCCACTTGATGGCCGTGCTGTCCGGCTTCATGAACGCCAAGGGTGATGTCCCGAGGGAACTCGACGCCCGTCTCGACCGCTTGTCGCAACTCGCCGAGCGCACCGAACGTGCCTTGCGCGACGAACACCAGAACATGCGCAAGGAATCCGAAACACGCGGCCGCGCCCTGCGCGAAGAAGTCAGCGAAGGCATCACCAAGTTTGGTGGCAGCGTGCAAACCTCGATCTCCGACGGCCGTGTTTCAGTCGACAAGAAGCTTGAAGAGTTTGCCCGCACCCACACCGAATTCGCCGACCGTCTGCGCGCTGAAGTCCGTCAGACAATCGCCGCCTTCGCCGAAAGTCTGAAAACTGACGTCAAATCTCTCACCGAAGCCAACGGCACTGCACAAGAGGCCTTGCGCCAAACGGTCACCGAACGGCTCGACAAATTGCGCACCGGCAATGAGGAGAAATTGGAAGCCATGCGCGCGACGGTCGAAGAAAAACTTCAGGGTACGCTTGACAAGCGCTTGGGCGAATCCTTTGCACTAGTCTCGGATCGACTTGAACAGGTTCACAAAGGCTTGGGCGAAATGCAAACGCTCGCTATCGGTGTGGGCGACTTGAAGCGTGTCATGTCGAACGTAAAGGATCGCGGCGGTTGGGCCGAAGTGCAGCTCGGCGCGATGCTCGAACAATTGCTGGCACGCGATCAGTTCGTCACTAACGCCAAAATGGAACCTGGCGCGTCTGAAATGGTCGAATTTGCTGTGCGCATGCCTGGTCAAGTTGAAGGTGCGGAAGTCCTGCTTCCCATCGATGCGAAATTTCCAAAAGAAGATTACGAACGCTTGATCACCGCGTGGGAGTCTGGCGACGCCGAAGCGGCCCGCGCCGCAGGTGAAGCACTTGCCGGCGTCATCGAAAACGAAGCAAAACGCATTTCGTTGAAATACATTCGCCCACCTTACACGACTGATTTTGCCGTCATGTATTTGCCCACCGAAGGCCTGTTCGCCGAAGCAATGCGTGCACCGGGACTGGCGCAACGTCTGCAGTCGAAGCATCGCGTAACCGTCGCGGGGCCCACCACACTTCACGCACTGTTGAACAGCCTGCAAATGGGTTTTCGCACCTTGGCAATTCAAAAACGTTCAGGCGAAGTCTGGCGCGTGCTCGGCGAAGCCAAAGCCGAGTTCAACAAATACTCTGAGGTCTGGGACAAACTCGACAAGCAACTGCAGAGCGCACAAAAAACCATTCACGAGGCGGGCGTTCGCACCCGCGCGGTCCGGCGCAAACTGCAAGACGTTGAAACCAGCGATCTCCCCGCCGGCGCCCAAGTCCAGTTACACCTAGTTGCCGATGATATCCCGGACGAGAATGAAGCAGCCTCGGGCAGTTCCTAGCTAAGACGCATTGCAATTGATCACAACCGGGCGTGGGCGGGGTGCTGCGCGCGGGCTCGAGCCCAGCACTGCATCAAGCGTGGACTTCAACCGTCGGGCCTGTCCGGTATTGAAATCAAACCACGGGGCTGTGTTGAGCATATAGTCGCACGCATCTGGATTGAGCACCCAGTTCATCGGCGCAGCTTCGCCTTTATTGCGATCCGGCTTGGGCATGGCGATGTGAATCATACGCACCCGTGGATCGCCCGGCGCGGAAGTCTGCGCCCGGCAAAAATCGCGTTTGACGATGTGAAGTGCATCACGGCCATGTGCCGTCCGGGTCGCCGCAAGTCCCAGGAAGGGGGCTAACGATTGCGGTACGATGGATTGATCTTGTGACGAAAATGCGCCGCTCGCTCCTGCCTGGATAATTTCAATGCACGACTCGTCCGCCATTGTCTCATCGCACCGGATCGTGACTTGTGACCCATCTTCTGTCGTATCGCCAAGCTGTGTTCTGCATCGACCGCCCTTCGCGCGCGGCGGCTGATCGGCATCCAGATCATTGCTCACGACAACGATAATCGGCACGACATTCAAGCTTGGATCGGCGGCGTTGAGATCTTCAATTGCGCGCGCAAGCTCCCAGGCGGTGCGCGCTCCGTAATTTTCAAAATACCCGCCGTCGATGATCTGATAATCGCGTGCTTCTGTCGGGCTAAGGAAGCGCCCGGCCGGAGAGACGAATGGAAAGCGGGCGGAATTGGTAACGGCGGTCGCAAGATCGATGTCGCGCGATGCAAGACGCAGAAAATCGCCGCTGTCGGGAAACAACTCACGATCCGAAGTCAGCCGGATCGACGACGTAATAATCCGTTCGCCCGAATTTACATCCGTTCCATTGAGCAGAAGAAGCGGAATCAATTCGCTGGGCATGGCCATGGCGCTTGACCGTTTTGCACGGATACCCAAAAATCCGGGGGACAAGCTTGGCGGAAGTTTGTAGGCGTCGCTCTTCTCCCACAATGCCGAAAAAGTAGATTCAAGAGCGGCGTTTCTGTCGGGAACGCCGCTCCACGTCCACAACGGACCCACAAGACTTCCAAACATGTCACTCATGAAATAAGTGGACAGCGATGCCGACAACAGATCGGCCGTCGCGATGGACTGGAGCGCCTCCCTGACGCCGGGATCCTCCCAGTCCAGGGTGCCATCATGGGTTCCTTTGGCGCTGAGCAGCCGTGCATAAGTCGCAGCTCCAAGGCTGCCGCCTGAGACGCCGCTTATCGCAAAGAGATGACGTCCGAAGTCGCCGCCGGTTTGCGTATCGAGCATACGCATGGCCGACAACAGCCAGACGGCAGCCCGGCTGGCGCCTCCTTCCGCAGCGACGATAACCACGGGAAGCCTGCGCGCCCCGCCCCCGGAAATCCGCCGCCGCGCTTCAGCCCACGTGACGAGTGCGCGTCTGAGGTCTGGTCTGCAAAGCGTCTGAGACGAATCCTGGCCGGTCAGAACTTCACAGTCTCCAGCGCCAGCAGGCTCGATCACGCGCGCAGTGCTCAGCGGCACCAGGTGTTTTTCAATCATCCACGGAGGTGACAAAAACCAAACCAGCATGGCCAGGGCCCCCAGCGCATTGCTCAAGCGCTTAACCCGGTGTGCTTCTCCCGGTAACAATTGACGCGGCTCGGCGCGGTGAACAATCCAGCGAATGAAATAAATTCCGCGCTCAGTCAGGCCCCGAAACACAGCCAGCGCAATCACCAACGGACCAACGGCAAAAGCCAACGACGCAATGGCGGTTGTGGGTGCATCAATCTCTGCCACCCAACCGGGCCGCGCTGCGACGCACACCAGCGCGGCAAAACTGCAAGCAAGTGAAAGTACGGCAAATGGCCAACCAAAAGGTGAGCAAGCCAGAATCTTCGTGGCTCGGAATTTGGACATCCAGCCTGGAGCCCCGAAGGCATTCATCCACCGGAATTCCGTGCGGTAGATCACGAAAACGAACAGCAAACCGACAAGCCCAAAGCTCAAGAGCTCTGCGCCCACCAGGCTCAGCATAATCCGCCCGCTGGCGATCGAGAACAGTATCGGCAACAGTGTAATTCCACCCGCCGCCAGCAACGCAAAGCGTGGCGCCCACTCATAGCTCCAGCCGGCATAATCTTCCCCCCGGACATGCAACAGGCGGGGTGTCTTCGTAACCTGGTCTTCGGGTTCGCCAGCGCGGGATTGCTTGACACGCTTGATGCGGTTTTTGTCTATCTCACCTTGGTCGCGTTGAGCCGTGAGCGCCGCCCGCGTCCAGAACCAGGCACTCAAGCCCAGCAGCGCCGCCGCCAGTGCGAACAAGAATGGCCGCGCCGATATGGTCAGCTTCCAGATCGGCACCTCCATGCCGGCAAACATGTCCGGCATCTGCGGCGGTAACCAGACCGCAAAAAACGCACCAAGCGGCACCGCAATGCCGATAGGTTCTTCAACCCATCGTCTCATCAGTTGGTCTGACATTTTGAGGCCGCGTACAAAAGTCATGCGAAACCCATGAACAAACAAGAATGCGCGAATCACTTCGCAGTCATGGCGCTATTGTTGCGGGCGCTTGGCACTAGGTCCAAACAGAAAGGGCGGAGGAACAAGGCCCCCGCCCATGAAAACGCAGATATACGTGGGATATCAGCCTGATTTCTGCACGCCGTCGATGGTAATCTTGCGGGCATGACCCAGTGCAACGCCGTAGGGCGTTTCAGTCATGATTTTGACCGGGATAATGAATTTTTTCACCGGACCGCCCGACGAGCTTTCAATGGTTGCAAACCACGCCGTAATCGAAGGCACAGTTTTACCTTTGTTGAGGTTGGGTTTAAATCCGGCGAGTTGCTTGTAGATGACGGTGCACTTGATAGCTGGACCGGAGTACCCTTCGTCCGACTTCACCTTGTCTTGCCCATCGAACTTCAGTTCGATGTCATAGCGGCGCCGCCCGTCGAAAACGCGCACTGTGTCGCCGCAAGGCTTCGAAGTGGAATGCGAAACGCCCGAAAGAGAATAAACGATACCCGACAGCGGGTCGAGCGTGCCGCGCTTCAGATCCTCTGTCACTGGAAACCGGGCCACATTATATTCAGGTTCTGCAAAAAGCTCGATACCGGCTGTGGTATATGTCAGATCGACTTTCTGGTTTTGCTTTTCGTTATTGGTGTTCGAATTGTATTTCTTTGGCAGCAGACCCGAGTTGGCCACGACCCCGGTTGAACTTGCGTCGATGATCGCTTCATAAAAAGAGTTGACGACGCCGGCCGTCTTTAGCCGTGACACCGCAGAATACGAATTGCCGGTGAAACTTGTCTTCAATCCCACATTGCCCAGGTTAAAGCCGCCCAGATAGACCTGCCACACCAGTTGAACAGTGCTTGTCGGGGGTGTTCCTGCGGCCACAGGCGTCACGGTCTCTTCTGCGTGCGCAATGACTGGCAGAATGATAAGACTTGTCGCAATCAACAGGCGTTTTAGCATTGGCAAGCAACCCTCACATTGATCTGGAACTAACAGAATACAGCAACAAACGCTGGCGGACTATATGTTCGTCGACCATGGTTGAATTGTGGCGGAAATCGACATTGATCTACAAGCGCCATTCGTCACCAACAACATGAACACCCCGTCATTGGACATCGCAAAAGTCAGGGATTTGGCCACTTCGCTCGTAAACGGAGATCGCCGGTCGCTTGCGAAATCTATCACTCTGGTTGAGTCGCGCCGCCCGAAAGACGCGGCTGCGGCCAGTTTGCTGATAAATGCGGCGCTGCCGCACGCCGGCCGCACCGTACGCATCGGACTGTCTGGGGCGCCAGGCGTCGGCAAGTCTTCCTTCATTGAAGCCTTCGGAACGTGGCTGATCTCACAAGGAAAGCGCGTGGCTGTGCTTGCCGTGGATCCCTCGTCGCGCCGGACGGGCGGATCAATTCTTGGTGACAAAACACGCATGGTCAAACTTGCGCAGAGCCACAGCGCATTCATCAGGCCGTCACCGGCGGGCACCACATTGGGCGGCGTGGCCCGGCGCACGCGCGAATCGATAATTCTCGTCGAAGCAGCAGGCTTTGATGTGGTGCTGGTTGAAACGGTAGGCGTAGGTCAATCCGAAACGGCAGTCGCCGACATGGTTGACATGTTTATTGTCCTGGTTTCGCCGTCTGGCGGCGACGAACTTCAGGGCATCAAACGCGGCATCATGGAACTGGCTGATTTGGTGATTGTCACCAAAGCCGACGGCGATCTCATGCCAGCAGCAACCCGCACCGCAGCCGAGTACACGGTCGCTTTGCATCTCATGAAACCGAAATTCGAAAATTGGCCGCCCGCTGTAGCACTGGTCTCCAGCACGTTGGGGACGGGCGTTTCCGAAGTATGGGCCGAGGTTCAGAAATTCGAGCGCCATCTTAACGCCTTGCAGGAATGGGATAATCAGCGCCGCCGCCAGAAAATCTCTTGGCTATGGAACGAATTGCGCGAGGGTCTTCTTGGTTTGCTGACCGAAAACGCGGAAATAAAGGCGGAAATGACCCGTTTGGAGAAAAAGGTCGCAGGCGGCAGCATGGCGCCAACCGTTGCAGCCACGGCTATCTTGTCTCGGGTGCTCGGCAAATCTTGACGCCTCCCTGAGGCTCTACTATAGCTCCGCCCCTCCCGCGCGAAGGGTTCCCCTTGCGCGGTTTCTCGTTTTATTTCTCGGATGACAGGAATTTTCGTTATGGCACGGCGCTGCGAACTTACAGGCAAAGGGGTTTTGAGCGGACACAATGTCAGCCATGCCAACAACAAGACCAAGCGCAAGTTTCGTCCCAACCTTTCTGAAGTTTCGGTGATGTCCGACCGGCTCGACCGCTCCATCCGTTTGCGCATCTCCAAGAACGCACTACGTTCGATCGATCACAATGGCGGCCTCGACAACTTCATCGTCAAGTTGGGCGATGACACGATGTCCATTCGCGCCCGGCGCTTCAAGCGCGAAATCGTGCGCGCCAACATCGCGAAAGCAGCCCAGGCGTAAAGTCCGGGAATTCGGTTCACATGCTGCAGGGCCGGGCAAACCACATGACCGGAGAGCCCGGAATAGTGGTTTCGCCTGCGCGCTCGTCGGCACCGTTCTTCGCGCGGATCGCGCAAAATATTTCCATTCTTACCGTGCCCAGCATTGCCACAGCCGTCACGCTCATTATTGCCTGGCAATGGCGTGAGCAACCATTCCCGCTGTTTGACGGTGTGTTGGGTCCCGCCAACAGTCCAGGCCTTCACCCGTCCAATTGGCTGAGCTGGGGACATGCAGCGGTACCGGTGGTGTTTCTCATAACAAATCTCGTCAACCGCCGTTTCGGCGAGGACTATGCACTTGCACACGTCCTCGTGTCATCTGCGTTTGCTGCGGCTGTTACACTCGCGGTGATGGCCGGATATGTGTCGTTGTCACCGCCATACGTCCAGGCGCCTCCTTTGCGGTTGGCATCGTCGTTCTTTATGGCCTTGGTCTTGGGCCAACTGGCCGGCGTCTATGTTTTTGACCGCACCAGAGGGGTTGCGTGGTGGAATGCGCCCGCTTATGGCGCGTTGACAAGTTCATTTGTCGCCATGCCGCTGTTCTATTGCGTGGCATACATTGGTACGGGCTGGGATTGGGTCCATCACCTGTCCATAGACCTTGGACTGAAGGTGCTGGCGTCGTTTGCGCTGCTTATACCCTATTTCCTGTTGCGCCGCATTGTGCCGCCACGGCCGGGACTCGGGGGATTCTAACCGTCCGCCGTTTCGATCAGGCAAGCCGACCGATGGCCGAAGCCAGCGTCACATAGACCTTGCCTGTTTGTGACGTCAGGTAGGTTTCAACCAGGA
>JAWXBO010000090.1:0-23195 GCA_034440175.1 Alphaproteobacteria bacterium | reverse complement strand
GTTGATTGGGGTGGGGTGAGGGGCTCGGGGGTGTGATTCTCGATTCTGCGTGCATGTGTACATGATAAGGTTTTCCGCCATTTTTCGAAGCGGCATTTTCGTCGAAAATCCCGGAAAGCCGCCAGATTTCGTTAGCGTGCACGCATCATGCACGGGGTGGGCGCTCGGCTGAGCGCTAAACGGTTTTCTGCGGTTTTTGGCTGAGGGTGCAATCTTGGGTGGCATGATGTTCATTCTTTCGCGCCCATTTGACCCCAGAAGATCTTGCTGATGTTTTGCCAAAGCAGTGACCTTCCTAATGGGTTTTCGGAAGTGCACAGTGAGCGTGCACGGCAAGACGCCAACGCGCCCCAATGGGGGAGCTGAGTATGAAATAACTTCGGTAGGCTTCTCAGAACGTATATAGAACGATTGAGCGGATTGCAAGTGTGGCGTTTGGCCAAGGCGTGCGATTGACTGTAATTTTGTGCAAACGTCACATCATCGGAAACGCTAGGGAATTTTGGGCGGCGTAAGCATTGATTGCGAGCTTCCAAGAATTGGCCAACGCAACTCCATTGCTTTCTTAATGTATTTCGTCTGCTAAGATGCTCATATTATGAGCACCATTTCCCGAGGCCTTTACCAGTCGCTCATCACCGAATCACTACAGGTGCGCCTGCGCGAACTCGATGGGCGTCTGCATAAAAAATACACCGACCTGCACCACTCCGAAGTCGCCGATCGCCTTGCAGCGCATCTTTCACGCGTCGTTGAGCGTGCAATTGATTCAATTGAAGAGGATGAGCGTGTCCATAAAGGTGTAGAATTAGCGCGCGAACTGATTGAAAGGGCAGTAGTAGCGACGGCTGCAGACTTGCTGCCGGAACTCCCCGCAACGTCCGGACAGTACCTCACCGCGTTGCTGGAGTTTTTACCCGATGGAAGCCCCGAGGCTCTGAAGGAGCCATTGATCCCCCTGCTTGATACGGCACTTCTAACAAATGCGCCGGGTGAGCCTAGGGTTGGCCACCAGATCGTTGCGGAAATCCCATCTTCAGACCGCGTCGATGTGGTTATGGCTTTCATCCGTCGTAGCGGCATTAGGCCGGTGCTTGATGATCTTCGTCGCCATTGCGAGGCCGGGCGATCACTTCGCATACTGACAACCGTATACACCGGATCGACCGAGGCTGACGCTCTTGTTGAACTAAAGAATATTGGTGCCGAAGTGCGCGTGTCCTACGACAGCAGCAGTACCCGACTACACGCCAAGGCTTGGCTTTTTCACCGACAATCCGGCTTCTCCACCGCCTACATCGGTTCATCAAACTTGACACACTCTGCCCAAGTCAGCGGCCTGGAGTGGAACGTGCGGGTTTCGGGCGCTCGGAATGCGCCGGTGGTTGATAAGGTGGTCGCAGTATTCGACAGTTATTGGCACTCAGGTGACTTCGTTCCCTTTGATAAGGAGCAGTTCAACGAATTTACTCGCCATAACGCCGACACCGGAAACTTTTTAAAGCTGTCGCCGATTGAACTTCGTCCTGAGCCCTTTCAGGAGCGCCTACTGGAGCAGATCGCGCTCTCCCGTGAACGCGGGCACCACCGCAACCTGCTAGTCTCTGCCACTGGCACCGGTAAGACCGTGATGGCTGCAATCGATTACGCGCGACTGAGAGAGACACTTTCGCGTGTGCGCTTGCTCTTCGTTGCTCATCGCAAGGAAATCCTGCAGCAGTCACTTGCAACATTCCGCCACGCGATCCGTGATCACTCCTTCGGAGAAATTTGGGTGGATGGCGCGCGCCCGAAAGTATTCGATCATGTATTTGCGTCTATCCAAAGCCTGAGTGCCTCCGGACTGGATCGTTTGGACCCGCGGCACTTCGATGTCGTGATCGTCGATGAATTCCATCATGCAGAGGCCCCCTCGTACCGAGCGCTTCTCGAACACCTTAAACCAATTGAACTTCTTGGCTTGACGGCAACACCAGAGCGCAGCGATGGTCTCTCACTGCTGCACTGGTTTGACGGGCGCATCGCGGGGGAGCTGCGGCTTTGGGACGCGATCGATCAGCACAGGTTGGTTCCATTCGCCTATTACGGCATCTCTGACGATGTTGACCTGCGTGAAGTGCCGTGGCGTCGCGGGCGCGGTTACGATGTAGAGGGCCTTACTCGCCTTTATACTGCAAACGATTTTTGGGCACGTAAAGTCATTCAAGCGCTTTCAGGAAAAGTTGATAACATCGGGCGTATGCGGGCGCTGGGCTTTTGTGTCAGCGTCGATCATGCCCGATTTATGGCACGTGTGTTTAATGAGGCAGGGATTCCTTCGAGGGCCCTCTGGGCCGAAACGTCATCCCAAGAGCGCGAGGGCGCACTGAGGGATCTGGCCACACGCCGCATCAGCGTAGTTTTCTCGGTAGACATCTTTAACGAGGGTGTAGATGTCCCGTCTGTCGACACGCTCATCATGCTACGCCCAACGGACAGCCCGACGCTGTTCCTTCAGCAACTTGGGCGAGGCCTGCGCCGCCATGACGGAAAGTCCTTGTGTACTGTCATTGATTTTGTTGGGCAACATCGAAAGGAATTCAGATTCGATCGACGCCTTTCTGCGCTTCTGGGAGGGACGCGCGCGCAAATTGCCAAACAGGTGGAGCAGGGATTTCCTTTTCTTCCGGCGGGTTGCCACATGGAATTGGACCGTGTTGCCAGTGAGCGGGTGCTACGCAGTATTCGGAGTGCTGTGCCAGACCGCTGGCCTCAAAAAGTCGAAGAGTTGCGTAAGCTCGCTGAAACTCGAAGCCGCGTCACGCTTTCAGAATATCTTGATGAAACAGGCTTGACGCTCGAGGACGTTTACTCCGGCGGCCGATGCTGGTCAGACCTACTTGAAGCGGCGGCATTACCGGTGCTTATGCACGGACCTGCGGAAGGTGTATTGCGAAAGGCCTGCGGCCGCCTGCTTCACGTAGATGACGCACCCCGCATTGAGGCCTATATGCGACTTGTCAGCGGGCGGATCCCTAAGGCAGATGAACTAACTTCCATTGCGGAACGACGTTATCTGCGAATGCTCGTGGCATCATTTGTCCTAAATGCCGGCAACGCGAATGACTCACTTGAAAACGCCAGTCGGTTGGTGTGGCAACACCCCCAAGTTCTTGCAGAGGTTTTCGAGTTGATGGAAATTCGACTCCGTGAAATCGAGCATGTTGCGAAGCCGCTGGTTCAGCGTCGGAATGTTCCGCTTAGCGTTCACGCGCGCTACACGCGGATCGAAATACAAGCGGCATTCGGCGATGGAGCATTGGCGCGGGTACCTATGTGGCGCGAGGGGGTTCGGTGGATGCCTGAAGAGCAGTGCGATGTTTTTGTGTTCACACTTGACAAGAGCAGCGGCCGTTTTTCACCCACCACCCGTTATCGAGACTATGCGATCAGTCGAGATCTCGTGCACTGGGAGAGCCAGTCCACCACACGGGCCGACAGCAAAGTGGGCCGGCGATATCAAACCCACGTTGCCGCTGCGACAGGTGTGATGTTATTTGCGCGTCGAACTGATGACGATAGAGCGTTCTACTTTCTGGGACCGGCAGAGTATGTTCGGCATGAATCGGAGATGCCCATGGCGGTGACTTGGCGGCTTGCGCATCCTCTTCCTGGGGATTTGTTTGCATCATTCGCGGCCGCCGTTGCCTAGAGCCCGCCACCCGGGTCCGGGAGCAGCGCACGTATCGCCAGTGCGAAAATTCTTCGGCACTTGAGCGGGAATTCTACGCCGCCGCCGCCACCAGCCATTCCCTGAACGACTTGATCTTGGGGGTGTTTTCCAGGTCTGGTGGGTAGACGAGATAGAACGCGCTTTCGGCGGGGATGGCTGTTGCGAAGGGCCTGATCAGGCGGCCGGCTTCTAGGTCGCCTTTGACCAGCACGCTGCGGCCAAGCGCGACGCCGAGACCTTCGATGGCCGCCTGGATGAGAAGGCCCGAGTCGTCGAAGCCCGGGCCTCTGGCGGGGTCCACCGTCGTCAGGCCGGCCGCTTTGAACCACATGCTCCAGTCTTCGCGCAGTTCGTCATGGAGGAGGGTTGCCTTCGTCAGGTCGGCGGGTTCCTTCAGCTGCTGGCCAAGTTTGGGGGCGCAGACCGGGTAGAGTTCTTCGGAGAGGATTTTCACGCTGGTCAGTCCGGGCCAGTCGCCTTTGCCGTAGCGGATGGCGAGGTCGACGTCGGAGGCCAGCGCGCCGGTTTGCGCTTCGAATGTCGCGATCCAGACGTCCATGTCCGGGTTCTTGTCGTGGAAGTCCGCCAGGCGCGGTACCAACCATTTGGCGGCGAAGGACGGCATGACGGCGACCGTCAGCCAGCCGTGGCTGGGGTCAACAGCCTGAAGTTTGCGGGAGGCCAGCGCGATCTGATCGAAGGCTAGGGTGATTGCGGGCAGGAACTTGGCTGCAGCCTCGGTCAGAACCATTTGGCGTCCCTGACGTTTGAAAAGCGGGTTGCCCGCCCACTCTTCCAGGGCCGCTACCTGATGGCTGACGGCGCTTTGGGTGACGGCGAGCTCATCGGCTGCCTTTGTAAAGCTTAACTGGCGGGCCGCGGATTCGAAGGCGCGCAGTGAATTCAAGGGGGGAAGTCGGCGGGGCATGGGTTTATTATATGAATTATTCTCATGATATCAATGAAAAGTCCTCGTTTGAATGAATGTGGCTGGCTGTTTACATTTTGTTTTAACAGAAGCATTACTGGACAAAACGAGGCGTATCATGTTTAGGGCATATCCACACTTTATGGCAGCTAATGATGAGGTCCGCTCATCTAATGACGGGTTTTTTGGGTGGTTTTTTGGATGGTTGTTTGGGCGTTCGAGGGGGGAGTAGTTCCACTTCCCCCCATCGTCTGCAGCCGCTAACGCGGCGCAGCCACTTCCCCCGCAAGCGGGGGAAGTCCCCGGAATTTCTGTCTGCCCCCGCTTGCGGGGGAAGTGGCTGCGCCGCGTTAGCGGCTGCAGACGATGGGGGGCTTTAGCCTGGAATCAGGACTATTTTTCCCATTACTCTGCGGGCAGCCATTTCGTTGAGGGCTTCGGCTGCTTTGCTGAAGGGGTAGGACTTTGAGACGTAGGGTTTGAGCTTGCCTTCGCTGACCCAGGTCATGAGTTCGGCCAGGTTTTCCTGATTGCGTCTGGGCTCGCGAGCAGTGAAGGCGCCCCAGAAGACTCCCACGATTTGGCAGCCTTTGAGCAGCGTCAGATTGAGCGGGATCGAGGGGATGCCGGCCGGGAAGCCTACGACAAGGTAACGGCCTTCCCAGGCGATCGAGCGTAAGGCTGGTTCGGCGTAGTCGCCGCCGACGCCGTCGTAGATGACGTGGGCGCCATCACCGCCCAGAACTTTTTTGAAGTCGTCGGTAAGTTTCTTTTGTGCGTCCCTATCGAGGGCGCCGGTAGGATAGACGATGCCGGCATCGGCGCCGCGCTTGATGCACAAATCGACTTTTTCTTGCGTGGAGGCGGCAGCGACGACGCGGGCGCCCATGACTTTGCCGATCTCAACTGCTGCGAGGCCGACACCGCCGGCGGCGCCCAGCACGAGCAGCGTTTCGCCAGCCTTCAGATCGGCGCGGTCTTTGAGGGCATGGTGCGAGGTGCCGTAGGTCATGACAAAGGCTGAGGCTTCGACGAAGTCCATGTTCGCCGGGAACGCGATGCAGCGGGCCGCAGGCGCGAGTGCTTCTTCAGCAAAGCCGCCAAAGCCCGTTGAGGCAATGACGCGGTCGCCGACTTTGACGTTGGCGACATTGGCGCCCAGTTCCTTGACGGTGCCTGCCACTTCGCCACCGGGAGAGAACGGCAGAGGCGGGCGGAACTGGTATTTGTTCTGGATCATCAGCAGATCGGGGAAGTTCACACCGGCCGCCTTGACGGCGATGACGACCTGGCCTTCAGCGGGTCTGAGGCTGGCGGTCTCTTCAAGCACGAGGCTTTCCGGTGGACCATAGGCTTTGCAGAGGACAGCTTTCATTGGGGAGGCTCCTGATGGCGGGTTCAAAGCGACGTTATGCGAGTGGCGTGCAAACGCCAAGCGCCGCTGTGGTGTAGCGCGCACCTACGATGTCGCCACGCCAGTTGCGGATATGTGGGTTGAGATGTCTGGCGATAGCAGGCGCGGATTCGCTGGCGACGCTTAGAAGCACCAACAGGCGGGCCATCACGGCTTCGGCGGCGCGGCTTGCGCCGTCGTCGATCTTGAGTGCGATGCCGAGGCCCTGCTCCGGCAACACGGCCATGAAGACACCTTCCGCGCCGGTCTTGACGACGGTTTGGCCTGTCGATGCTTCGATCAAATCTGCACAGGCGCGGCCGGTGCCTGACACCAAAGACGGGTGGGATTTCCAGGCTTTGAGCAAGCGTTTGGCCGCAGAGGCGCGCGATGGCGCCAGTGACGCGGTATCACCCAGACGCGCCATGGCTTGCGCCAAGCGCCGCAGAGGAATGGCGTAGTTCGGTGCGGCACAGCCGTCGATGCCGATGGGCAAGGTATGGGCTGAAACGTCACACAGGCTGGCTATGGTTTCGCGCACCATGACCTGCACCGGATGATCTGGGCGCTCATATCCTTCGATCGAGACATTGAGGTGGCGGGCAAGCGTCAGAAAGCCGGTGTGTTTGCCTGAGCAATTGTTATGGACGCGGCAAGGTTTTTGGCCTTCGCGGATCAAAGCATGGGCTGAGGGTTCGTGAAACGGCAGATGCGGGCCGCAGGCAAGATTTCCATCTTTGCAGCCGATGCGGTCGAGCCAGGCGTTCACGCGATTTGTGTGCATGGGCTCGCCGGAGTGTGAGGCGCAGGCAAGGGCCAGCTCTTCTTCGCTGACATCGAAGGCGTGGGCGGCGCCCGTTTCGACAAGCGCCAGCGCCTGGAGCGATTTGAAGGCGGAGCGCGGGTAGACCGGTTGATCTGTATCGCCCCACGCCGCGCGGAGCACGCCTTGGGCGTCGGCGACGGCGATGGCGCCGCGATGGGCGCTTTCAATGCGGCCGCCTCGGGTGAGTTCGACAAGAGTGGGGTTCATCACATATATTTCATTTTGGGCCGGAGATTGCGGCCCTTGCTAAGCCTGGTTGCAGCCCCCTACCCTAGCAAACCCCTTTACCAATGGGGAATCGATCATTACGCCACACATTCAAAGCTGAAGGGGCTTCACAAAGATGCCTCAGTCAGGCGACATACTGGGGAAATGGACGCGTGTGATTGCTTTTCTGTACCCCCCGCGACTTCAGTAGCAAAGGAATTCTCGATGCGTTTGAATTTTGGCCGTATTGCCCTGGCGACACTCGGGTTTGTTTTTTGTATTGGGCCTTCGTTGGCACAGACAGGCCCATCGCTGCTGGGCACGTTTGATGACTGGGAGGCGTACAAGTCCACTGATGGGCGTGGCGCGGTTTGTTACGCGATCTCGTCGCCCAAGGCCAAGGAGCCCGCTTCGGCAAAACGCGATCCTATTTATTTTCTGATTACCACATGGCCCAAAGCAAGCATCGCGCACGAGCCTTCGGTGATCATCGGCTATCAATTCAAGGACGCTTCCAAAGCGACAATTCAAGTTGGCTCAGACAAGTTTGAGTTCTTTACCAAAGCCGATGCGGCCTGGATGCCGACGGGCCCTGATGAACAAAGATTGATAACGGGCATGCGGACGGCCTCGGAATTGACGGTTAAGGGCTTTTCGAAGCGCGGAACTCTCACGACTGATACGTATTCGCTCAAGGGTATATCGGCCGCACTCGACAAAGCGGCGGAAGGCTGCAAATAGACTGCAGTAGCCGCCAAGCTCCAAGTTTTTTGAAGGGTGGCTGAACTTCAGCCGCCCTTTTTTGTTGCTTCGCGAGAAAAGAAGAAGTGCCTTTATGAGTGATCCGGTGAAACCCAGTCTTGTGGGCCTGACGCGCGAGGGGTTGAAGCTTGCGCTGGCGGGAATGGGCGTTGAGCCCAAGCACCAATCTATGCGTGCGAACCAGCTGTGGAACGGGCTCTATGTGCAGGGCGCGACCGATTTTGGCGCGATGACGACGCTGGCGAAATCGTTTCGTGCCGAGCTTGATGGTGCGTTTTCGCTGCAACGGCCGGAGATTGTTACAGCGCAGGTGTCGGCCGACGGTACGCGCAAATGGCTGATCCGGTTTGGGCCCGGAATCGAAGTTGAAACCGTCTACATTCCGGATGAAGAGCGCGGGACGTTGTGTATCTCATCGCAGGTCGGCTGCACTTTGAACTGCAGGTTTTGTCATACGGGCACGCAGAAGCTGGTGCGCAATCTGACGGTGGCGGAAATCGTCTGGCAGGTGATGATCGCGCGCGACGACTTGCTGGAATGGCCGCGCGCGGGACGGAATTCAGAAGACCGCCAAATCACCAACGTGGTGATGATGGGGATGGGCGAGCCGCTCTATAATTTCGAGAACGTGCGTGATGCGCTGGCGATTGTTTCAGACGGCGAAGGCCTGTCGGTGTCGAAGCGGCGGATCACATTGTCGACGGCCGGCGTGGTGCCGATGATCCCCAAGGCCGGGGAAGAGATTGGAGCGATGCTGGCGATATCGCTGCATGCGGCGCGCGACGAGGTGCGCGATGTGCTGGTGCCGCTCAACAAGAAATATCCGATAAAGGAATTGCTGAACGCCTGCCGCAACTATCCGGGACTGTCGAACGCGCGGCGGATCACGTTTGAATATGTGATGCTGAAGGGCGTGAACGATTCCATGGCGGATGCGAAGGAGTTAGTCAGGGTCATTGGCGGCATCCCAGCCAAGATCAACCTGATCCCGTTCAATCCGTGGCCCGGCGCGCCCTATAAATGTTCGGAGTGGGAACAGATCGAAACTTTCGGCGAGTATGTCAATCGCGCGGGCTATGCGTCGCCGATCCGCACGCCGCGCGGGCGCGATATTATGGCGGCCTGCGGGCAGTTGAAGAGCGAGAGCGTCAAGCAACGGGCCAGCGATCGCATCGCCGAGATGCGTTCGAGCGAATTATCGCGCATGCCGCATTGAGGGTTTGATGAGCAGGAAAAACGTGAAGAAGGTTGTGCTGGCCTATTCGGGCGGGCTCGACACATCGGTCATTCTGAAGTGGCTGCAGACTGAATACGCTTGCGAAGTGGTGACGTTTACGGCTGATCTGGGCCAGGGCGAAGAGCTGGCGCCGGCGCGCAAGAAAGCGGAGATGCTGGGCATCAAGGCATCGAACATCTTCATCGAGGATTTGCGCGAAGAGTTTGTGCGCGATTATGTGTTTCCGATGTTTCGCGCCAATGCGCTTTATGAGGGGCAGTATTTGCTCGGCACGTCGATCGCGCGGCCGCTCATTGCCAAGAGGCAGATCGAGATTGCGGAGAAGGTGGGTGCCGATGCGGTGGCACATGGTGCGACCGGCAAGGGCAATGATCAGGTGCGGTTCGAGCTGACCTATTACGCCTTGAATCCCGATATTCATGTGATTGCGCCGTGGCGCGAGTGGGATCTGGAAAGCCGGACGACGCTGATTGAGTTTGCCGAGAAGCATCAGATTCCGATTGCCAAGGACAAGCGCGGCGAGGCGCCGTTTTCGGTCGACGCCAATCTGCTGCATTCGTCGAGCGAAGGGAAAGTACTGGAAGATCCGGCGGTTGAAGCGGACGCTATTGTTTACCAGCGGACGATCAGTCCAGAAGAGGCGCCGGACCGGGCCACCAACGTCGAGATCGGGTTTGAGCGCGGCGATCCGGTATCGATCGACGGGAAGGCCATGTCACCGGCGACGATCTTGACGGCGCTGAATGAACTGGGGCGGGCGAACGGGATCGGGCGGCTTGATCTGGTCGAAAACCGCTTCGTGGGCATGAAAAGCCGCGGTGTTTATGAAACGCCAGGGGGAACTATTCTGTACACGGCTCATCGCGGGATCGAGTCGATCACGCTTGATCGGGGAGCTGGTCATTTGAAAGACGAGTTCATGCCGAAATATGCCGAGCTTGTTTACAACGGTTTCTGGTTCACGCCGGAGCGCGAGATGCTGCAGGCGATGATCGACAAGAGCCAGGAGTATGTCTCGGGCAGCGTGCGGATGAAGCTCTACAAGGGGAATGCCACGATCATCGGGCGTTCGTCGCCGTACTCGCTGTACCGGCGGGACTATGTGACGTTCGAGAAAGACAGTGTCTATAACCAGAAAGACGCGGAAGGGTTCATCAAGCTGAACGCGCTACGCCTGCGGTTACTGGCGGCGCGGAACCAGTCGATGAAGCGTTAGGCGATTATGGTGCCGCCGAGATGGCGATGCCGTAGACGCGCCACTGTCCGCCGGTGATTTCATAAAGAACTTCGAATGCCACTGTACGCGGCTGGATGGGAAAGACGCCCGTCAGGTAGATCATGCGTTCGGGGGTTATGACCGGCTGCTTTGTATAGGTGGGATCTACGACGGCGGCCGCTAAGAGATCCACCCCTTGCACCGGCAGGTTCGCGAAGATCTGCGCGAGTTTGGCCGCGGAGTTGGCGTCGCGAAAACTTGGACTGCCGAGATCCCGCAGCACCGTGAAGTTCCCGGTTTTGTTGCCATGGTCCACTGCAAGCAGTGTGCTGCGGAGCATCGCCAAGAGGGCAATGGGTTGAGGCAATTTAGGTGTTGCTGCGACGGGGGGCTTAAGGCGGATGTTCGTTGTTGGCTCAGCGGTCGCGTCTTGGGGCGCGAATAACGGCGCATCCGATTTGGTAAAAACCAATGCGAAGCCCAAAATAAGCGTAGCCGCCCAAATCCTAATCGCGCTGGGTGTCATGTTGATCGCACTCATACCATCTCACGGGAAATCTACCCCGGATTGTGTCACAGCTCCTTAATGTGTGTTGTGAATTGAGTCCGGAACCGCGCGGCTGTTCCTGCAAAAAGTGACCTCTGTTCCTCAAAGAGCACACCATTATTTCAAAGGCGCAAGAGAGCCAATTACATCCCTCGGGTGAGGCCGCACACGTAATTGGGACTCTCTTAAAATGCCCCCTAATCAACCATTCTTGCGGCTTTCGCTGCGCCGCGCAACTATCGGCTGAACTGTGTCCCCGCCAAAAACAACTGTTGGCGTTCGTTTACAAACTTCGGGCTTCATGGTCGAAAACAGCGCGGAGAAATTGGTGAGCTCACGCTCGCGCAGATTTTGTTTACCGGTTAGCCTAAAGTTCCCCAACGCCCCCGATCATACGCACAAGTCTAAACATAGCCGGAAAATGTCTTTGGGGGACCGATGACTACCAACAAAAACCGATTGCAGGCGACAACATCAATTCTGGACTCGATGGTAACGGGTTCGGCGAGCGGCCTGGTGTGCTTCGCCATTGCCGCGAACGCTCTAATGGCGCGGCCGGCTTATGCTGCATTCACAGAAACAAATTTTGGGGACACTCAAACAGCCCTTGCCGCCAACGCCGTCTGCGCCGAGCAGCTCGACGATGTGATCTTCGGCTTGCAAACAGCGGAAATCGCCGCTGACTTTATTGGACTTGGGGCAGAGGCCGTCGGCGCCGTTTTCATCATCAGTGAAATTCCGGGCATCGTCGCACAAGCGGCGGCTCTTGCCTTGGGCACAGCCGCGTTCGCGCTTGAACAACAAGCCGGAGACAAACCAAACTGCGAAGGCGACTTCCTGGGGTCGGTCACTGCGGGTGGTGGCGGTAGCTTTGGCGGAGACTCGATCTTCAATGCCACGCTCGACGTGACGGGTCCGCTGAATGCGAATGGCGGGATCAACGTCACGGGTGTGATCGTCGGCAATAGCGGCGCAAACATAACCGGAAATTCCATCTTCAATAACCAGCTGACCGTCACCGGCCCGTTCATCGCCAACGGCGGCGCAACGATTACCGGCGGCATCGATGTCACGGGCAACTCCGCATTCCATAACAATGTGCAAATCGACGGAGACCTGAACGTCGATGGCGCGGGTACTTTCGGCACCATTGCCGTTGACAAAGGGTTGTCGGTGCACGGTGGAAATATCTGGCTTGGCAATACTGATGGCACGACATTCCAGCCCGGTATTTCCATTGGCGGCGGCGCGTTCGCCGGCGCGGGTGGAGTTGCAAACCCTCCTTCGACAACAGGACACGCGGCCGCGATTGCCATTGGCAACGGCGCGAATGCGGCGGTTTCTGGAAGTATCGCGTTTGGCCTGAGTGCCGCATCGACAGCGGTAAACGCCATCGCCATCGGAACTTCTGCCGGTGCAGCGGGAGGCGGTGCGAACTCCACGGCAGTCGGCAGTCTAGCGCGGGCGGTTGGGATTAATGGATCGGCGTTTGGTACTAACAGTTCGGCGGGCGGTTTGGACAGCGTGGCGTTCGGAAATACTGCAAATGCAAGTGCACAGCTGGCACTGGCGGTGGGCGTGAGCAGCGTAGCCTCGGGCGCCTCATCTGTTGCTGTCGGCGATAGATCCAGGGCAACCATGTCCGGGGCCATCGCGGTTGGTCAAAGTTCTGCGGCGACCGGGGTCGATGCGATCGCAATCGGGCGGGGCGCTACGGCGACGGGTTCGGTGGCTGTGGGAGCGGGTGCCATGGCGTCAAATGGCGGCGCTGCTTTTGGCGACCTTTCAAGCGCCACGGGGTTAAATTCAACCGCCGTGGGTCCAAACGCAGCCGCTAGTTTTGCGAACTCGGTTGCGGTCGGCAGCAATTCAATCGCGGCGGTCGAAAACACGGTTTCGTTCGGTTCTCCCGGATTCGAGCGCCGGTTGATGAATGTGAATGACGGTATATTGAATACCGATGCCCCGAACATGGGGCAGTTGCGGCATGCGGTCGAAAAATTGAATCGGGGGGTCGCTTCCACCATCGCGATGTCGACTCCCATTCTTGATCTGGAACCCGGCGAAACCAGCGTTGCGATGGGCGGTGGGTTCTATCAGGGCGAAAATGGCGTCGCGATCAGAGGTGCATACCGCCCACATACCGAATGGCCGATGCTTGTGTCAGGCGCAGTCGCCACGGCCGGCAACGATTCCGTCACAGGGCAAGTGGGATTGGCATTCAAATTCTAAGTGCCAAATCTGGGTGCGGGATGATCGGGGATCAGCATGGTAAAATTTCATAAAAGCAAAGCCAGAGCCCTGTTGTTGGGCGCGACGTCGATGTTTGCGATATATGCGGCGGGCATTGCGAACGCCGCCTGCACAGGAACGGCCGGGGACGATGTTTGCCTTGTCGACTCAACGACCAATCAAGCGACCCCGGTCGATGCGCTCGGCCAGACCACGTTCGACACTCTACAACTGGGCGGCGCAACAAATTTCAATTTCGGTGCCGCCACGGTCGGTACGATTTATACGAATTTCGAGCTGTTCCAAAAAGTTGGCGCGTCGAACGTGACGCTGACCGGCGTCCCCGGGGTCGCTACGAGCTGGGATATCCAAGTGGGTACGCTGACGGCGTCCGGCGGCAACGCGATCTTCGATACGTCAAACGTCGATGTCGATGCAGGAGCCACGTTTGCCCTGACGGCATCGGAAACCATCGGCAGCCTGTCGGGCGCCGCCGGGTCGTTTGTGAATTTGGGCGCGTTTACGCTGACGACCGGCGGTAACGGCGGGTTCACAACGTTTGCCGGAAATATGTCGGGCGCGGGAGGCTTGACGAAAGCGGGAACTGGGAACTTCACGCTTTCGGGTGCAAACACCTATGCGGGATCGACTCTGGTCAACGCCGGGTCGCTGACAGTGAGCGGCGGCGCGGCCATCGCCGATAGCGGTGCGGTCGATGTCAGCACCGGCGCCGCGTTGGTGTTGAGTTTGAACGAAACCATCGGCAGTCTGTCTGGTGCGGCTGGGTCGTTTGTGAGCTTGGGCGGAAACACGCTGACGACGGGCGGTAACAATGCCTCGACGCTGTTTTCAGGCGTCATTTCCGGTACGGGCGGATTAACGAAGGAAGGCACGGGCAACTTCACGCTATTTGCCACCCCAATCGACCCGGTGACGTTCTTGGGTAATCCCAACACCTATTCCGGGCTTACACTGATCAATGCGGGGACACTTTCTGTAAGCGGTCAGGACGCCATCGCTAACACCGGTGCGGTGCAGATTTCGGCGGCCGGAACCTTGGCCTTGCTCGACGGCGAGCGGATCGGCTCGTTGACCGGCGTAGCCGGTTCACAAGTTAATTTGGGATCCTTCTCGCTTTTGACGGGTGATGCCAGCAACACGACTTTTGCCGGAGTAGTGTCGGGCGCCGGCGGGCTTGCCAAGTTGGGTAGCGGCGAGTTCACCCTGTCGGGTGCCAACACGTATACGGGGTCGACTTTTGTCTCCGAAGGTAAGCTGATCTTGGCCGGCGGAAGCGCACTGTCCGATCTAACTCAGGTGACGCTCGGTTCGGGAACCACGATGCAACTCACCGCATCGGAAACCATCGGCAGTCTGTCCGGTATCGGCTTTACGGCGCCCGGTTCGACACCGCCCTTGCCACCGGCAACGCCTGAAATTTGTGCCGCTTTGCCTGCTTATCCGGGATGTGTGGGACCTCCGCCGCCGTTACCACCAGCGTCGCCCGGCACGATTGCTTCGATCGTCGATCTGGGGATCTACACGCTGACCACCGGCGGTGCGGTTCCAGCTATTCTGCCGCTCGAGACACCCGATTGCAACCCGCTCCCGCCCTTTGAATGCGATTTCACCGCTTTTGCAGGTACCATCATCGGCACCGGCGGATTGACCAAAGTTGGCACCGGTGGGTTCATTCTTTCGGGCACGAATACCTATACGGGGCTGACACAGGTCAATGCGGGGACGCTGACCTTGGCGGGCGGCACGGCCATCGTCGATACCGGCGCGATCACGGTCGCCAGCAGCGCGCTATTGGCGTTGAACGCGTCTGAAACAATCGGCAACCTCACAGGTTCAGGTGGTTCGTTTGTAAACCTCGGATTGAACACGCTTACGACCGGCGACGGCTCGAGCACGATTTTCGCGGGTACAATGTCGGGCGCCGGCGGTTTGACCAAGCAGGGCTTGGGTATTTTTACATTATCGGGCGCGAACACATACACCGGCCCAACCACGATCAATGCAGGCAGGCTGGCGGTCTCCGGCGGCAGCGCCATTGGCGATACCTCGTCAGTCAGCATCGCCGCTGCAGCGACACTCGATCTGTTGTCGTCTGAGACGATCGGTGCGTTGACCGGCGCATCGGGATCGTTCGCCACGATGGGCGCAAGCTCGCTGACCATTAATAACACGGTTGGCCCATCGACGTTTGCGGGCATGATCTCGGGCAGCGGTAGTCTCATCAAAACCGGTGCCGGCACCCAGGTTCTCAGCGGCACGAACACGTATACCGGTACAACCTTCGTCAATGCCGGCACACTCTCGGTATCGGGTGGCAACGCCATCATCGACACCGGTGCCGTCAATGTGGGCAGCGGCGGAACGCTTGGACTGGCGTCCGCAGAAACGATTGGTAACCTCACGGGCGCTGCCGGATCGTTTGTCGCTCTGGGATCGAACACGCTCACCACCGGCGATGCCTCGAGCACAATTTTTGCTGGAGTCATGTCAGGCACCGGCGGTCTGACCAAACAGGGCGCTGGCATTTTCACGTTGTCTGGCGCCAACACGTACACCGGTCCGACCACGATCAATGCAGGCACGTTGGCTGCCTCAGGTGGCAGCGCCATCTCCAACACGTCGAATGTGGGTATCGCCTCCGCCGCGACGCTCGACCTTTTGACGTCTGAAACCATCGGTTCATTGACGGGCGCGGCCCTATCGTCCGTGACGATGGGTACGAACTCTCTGACCATCAACGCCGTTAGCGGCGCGTCGACATTCGCAGGCGTGATCTCGGGCAGCGGCAATCTCACCAAAACCGGCGCAGGCACGGAAGTTCTCAGCGGCACGAACACCTACACCGGCACGACATTTGTCAACGGCGGAATTTTGCAAGTGTTAGGTGGAACCGCAATTGCCGATGCGGGCGCGGTTAATACTGGTGTTGGCGGTACTTTCGGGCTGCTAGCGTCCGAATCAATCGGCAGCCTGGCGGGCGCCGCCGGTTCCTTCGTCGTCTTGGGCGGGAATGCGCTGACCACCGGCGACGCTTCGAGCACCAACTTTGGTGGCGTGATGTCGGGCCTCGGCGCTTTGATCAAGCAAGGAGCCGGCAATTTCACCTTGTCGGGTGCGAATACCTATACCGGTCTGACATCCGTCAATGGCGGAACGCTATTCCTTGCAGGTGGCAGCGCTATCGCCGACTTAGGTGTGATCGATTTGGCAAGCGGCGGAACACTGGCCTTGCTGTCCTCAGAAACCATCGGCAACTTGACCGGCGTTGCCGGATCGTTTGTTGACTTGGGCATCAGCACACTGACCACGGGCGACGCCTCGAACACGACCTTCACGGGTGTCATGTCGGGCCTGGGTGGCCTGACCAAGCAAGGTTCCGGCATTTTCATCTTGTCGGGTGCCAACACTTATACCGGCCCAACCACGATCAATGCGGGCACGCTGTCCGCAACCGGTGGAAGCGCGCTTGCCAACACTTCTGCGGTGGGAATCGCCGCCGCTGCGACGTTGGATCTCCTGTCCTCCGAAACGATAGGTTCTTTGTCGGGTGCAGCCGGATCGTTCGTCACGATGGGCGCCAATTCACTTACCATCAACGCGACTGGCGGCTCGTCGACGTTTGCCGGTGTAATTTCCGGCGGCGGCACTCTTACCAAGACCGGTGCCGGCACCCAGGTCCTGGGCGGCAGCAACAGCTACACCGGCACCACATTCGTCAATGGCGGGACACTTTCAGTGTCGGGTGGCAACGCCATCATCGACGCCGGCGCGGTGAATGTGGGTAGCGGCGGCACTTTCGGCCTGCTGGCGTCCGAGACGATCGGCAAACTCACCGGGGCGGCGGGTTCGTTTGTGAATCTGGGCACGAGTACACTGACAACCGGCGACGCGACGAGCACAGTTTTTGCCGGCATCATGTCGGGGACAGGCGGATTGACCAAACAAGGTTTGGGCGGTTTCACATTGTCGGGCGCGAATATCCATACCGGTCTGACATCCGTCAATGCGGGCACGCTGACACTAGTTGGCGGCGCGGCGATTGCCGACGCCGGCGGCGTGACGGTGGCCGGTGGCGCCAGCGTGTCGTTGTCGGCTTCGGAGACCATCGGCAGTTTGGCGGGCGCGGGTGCGGTTAATCTAGGCGCAAACTTTCTGACAACCGGTAACGGAGTGAATACCTCTTACAGCGGCGCCATCTCAGGTTCCGGCGGAATGACGAAGCAGGGCGCAGGCAAGTTCTCGACTACCAGTCTTGGTTATACGGGTCTGACAACGATCAACGCCGGCGAACTGAACGTCAACGGCACGATCTCAGGAAGCGTTTTGATCAATGCGCTCGGAACGCTCTCGGGCAATAGCGCCATCAACGGCTCGCTGACCAATCTGGGGATAATCAAATCGGGCAACTCGCCGGGATCCACCATTGTAGGCGGCAATTACGCGGGCGGTGGCGCTATGGCGGTTCAAGTTCAGCTCAACAATTCGGCCGCACCGGTCAACGGCACGACCCACGATTATTTGCAAGTCAGCGGCAACGTCAGCGGCACTACGCTGATCAACATTGATCCGGTTGCGCCATCCAATGCGCCAGTGGCGACAACGGGCAACGGAATCGAAGTGGTACGCGTTGGCGGCACGGTCGCGTCGAACGCGTTCGCTTTGGCGGGGTCAGTTGTTCAAGGCGGCTACGAATTCTTGCTGCAGTACTTGCCCGACTATGCGGGGACAACCGACGGCTTCTTCCTTCAGTCGACCGCTCTTCAGGAAATGTCTGTGAACGCGGCGATGCTCTCGGCCGGGCGGGCGACGAATTCGGCCTGCGGCCGCGATGACGGTGCGCACCCCGGAATGGTTGGGAAGGCGTACAGAATTTGGGCAGATACGAGAATCGGCACCCTCGATGCCAGCGCCAAGACCGGCGTCGCGTTCGAGGCAGACCACACCTGCGCCGGTGTTGGCGTCGATGCGTCGGTTACTCAGAACTTCTTTGTTGGGATATCGGGGGGTATCACCGAGACCCGTGCCGACGTAAGTCTACCCCAAGGTTTGGCTGCTCTCGAAGGCGATGGAGGGCAGATCCGGGTCCGCGCGGGCTATACTCAGGGACCGTTCTTCGCAGTCGCTTCCGCAGGCTATTCCAAGACTTATTGGGAAGTGTACAGAGCCGGTGGTGGCGGACAGGAGGTTCAGACTAAAGGTCAGATTGGCGCTTTTGACGCGGGGTATCGCATTGCGTTCGATAAATTTACGGCGCTGACCCTGAGCGGTAGCTTGGAGTATGACGGCGCCGGTTGTGGCGACAACTGCCTGATCGCGGGTGCGGTTGAAAGCGTGGCCCAATGGTCAGCAAGGGCGGGTATGCGTTTGGATACGTCGGTCTTTGGCGTCCAACCCTTTGCCGGCTTCAGCCTCTCCGACAATTTGAGCGGCGGTAACTCCGTGGCGTTCGCGGGCGCTACGTCAGTGTCCGACGCGGCCTCGATGGTTGTGGACGCCGACGCCGGGTTCCGCGCGGACGTTGCCAACGACGTTTCGCTATTTGCGAGGGGCCGCATTACGCGCGGTCTGGACAGCGACGTGGAAGGCTACGAAGCAAGCGGCGGACTTCGAATCGTTTGGTAGTTCGGCCGAACAACTAGCGGTTTTGAATTAAAGCTCGTCCCAGTAGATTTCGAAGATGTTGCCGTCGGGGTCGGCGATGCGGGCGGCGAAGAAGTTGTGTTCGTCGAAGGCGACAGGAACGCCCAGATGTTCGGCCCAGGCCTCGACGGCTGATTTGGACTCGACGCGGAAACCGAAGTGGAAGGCGTCGCCGGCCTGGAGCGGATTGCCTTTTTTGAAGAATATCGAAATGCCGGGACCGACGAGGACGTTGCCGCGGCACTCAAGATTCAAGCGCTCCGCGTACCATTGGGCAAGCACTTCGGGGTCGTTGGTCGGGATATTCAGATGGTCGAGCCATAAGGCCGGCAAGGTGTTCATGATCTAAAGCTCCGCAGGGGGGCTCATACCAGCCTGGGCGAAGGCCGCCAATATGGTGTTTCGGAGCAGGCAGGCCCGCGTCATGGGGCCGACGCCGCCGGGCACGGGGGTTATGGCGCAGGCGTGGTCTTTCACCTCGTCAAAGGCGACGTCGCCGAACAATTTTGGCTTGAGGCCTGGCTGGTCGAGGCGGTTCATGCCGACGTCGATGACGATGGCACCGGGCTTGACCCATCCGCCTTTGACCATTTCGGCGCGCCCGACGGCTGCGACGAGGATGTCGGCTGAGCGGGCGATGGCGGCTAAATCCCTGGATCTGGAATGGGCAATTGTGACAGTGCAATTTTCCTGCAGCAGCAGCTGCGACATGGGTTTGCCGACAAGCTGCGACCTGCCGATGACAACCGCATTGAGGCCGTCGAGCTTTGGGCGCACAGATTTGATCAGCATCAGACAGCCTTGTGGGGTGCAGGAGACGAGGCCCGGGCGGCCGCTGGTCAGACGGCCCGCACTGAGCGTCGTCAAACCATCAACGTCTTTGTCCGGAGAAAGGGTGTCGAGGATTGCGTCCTGCCGGATTTGGGCTGGCACCGGGAATTGGACAAGCACGCCGTGGACGGACGCGTCGTCGTTGAGTTCGCGAACCACGTCGAGGACTTCGGTCTGGGTGGCTGTGGCGGGGAGTTTGATATCGCGTGAGTTGATGCCGGCTTCGCGTGCATCGCTGACTTTGAGGCGGACGTAGATTTCGCTCGCCGGGTCGTTGCCGACCAGCACGACCGTGAGGCCTGCGGCTATGCCCTGGCGCTTTTTGAAGTCCGATGCGGCTTGCTGCACGCGCGCTCTGACGGTGGCGGCGAAGGCTTTGCCGTCGATGATGTGTGCCGTCATGCTTTCCTCTACAGCAATGCGCCGGTCAGTGTCCGGATGACCAGGATTTGTACCACTTGAAGGCCCAGCAAGAGCACAATGGGAGAGATATCCAGGCCGCCAAGGTCGGGCATGAAGCGGCGAATGGGGCGCAGCAGCGGCTCAGTCAATTGGCCGCAGACATATTGTATGTTGCGGATTGCCGGGCTGTAGGGGTTCACGACGTTGAAATTGATCAACCAGCTGAGGACCACGGACACGACAATGATCCAGAAATAAATCTGCACTGCCAGATTGATGATGAAAATCAAGAGAGAGATCACGTTGGTTTCCGGGTGCTGTTGGAATCAAAACCTTCAGGGGGCAAGATAGCCTGGTTTATGCGTCGCTTGACACTGGCCTTGCCCCCCTCCTACAACCCCCAACTCGTGCGGCCAAGGGATATCCCCAACAGCCCAAGCACGCGCATGGGGCTGTAGCTCAGTTGGGAGAGCGCTTCGTTCGCAATGAAGAGGCCAGCGGTTCGATTCCGCTCAGCTCCACCATGCACCCTTCAGGGCCTTGCGCGCCGCAGGCTTTGAGAAACAATTCGTAAACCACACTTTTCACTGGAAATGAGGCTGGGCCGGAAACGCCGCCTTTACATCGCGTGTGGCATTGTTGGGCGAAGCCAATCTCTGGCTGAGCGTGCGGCCCATGAAACTCAGATTTTTATTGAGCCTTGTTTGCGCGCTGATCGTGGCCGCGCCGGTCCACGCGTCTGGCGGCGGTGGCGGCGGTCATGGCGCCAAGAAGGAAAAAGCTGCCAAGGCCCCGAAAAAGCAGCGGCCAATTACCTCGCTAGCGTCGTGGGTCTCGGTCGATCCGTTTTCCGTCACCGTCGTGCAGGAGGATCGGGTTAGCGGCAAGCTTTTGGTATCGTTCGGGATGGATGTTCCAGACGAAGAGTTGCGGCTCAAAGCCGAACTCATCATGCCGCGGCTGCAAGACGCATGGCTGACCCAACTGAGCCACTATGCCGGTACAACGATTAGGGCCAACCGGGCGGCCAATATTTCGGATGTCTCGACATTGTTGCAAAGCACCGCTGATCTGGTTCTGGGGAAACCGGGTTCGAAGGTTCTGATCGGTTCGGTCATCGTACAGATGAAATGAACGCGGCGTTGACGCGTCGGCTGGCGGCGATATGCTCGACACATGGATGCTGCCGGACCTGCCTTTGACGTGACCTCGTATCCCCACCGCTCTTTGGGCGCCGAGGGCTTTCGTGTGCTGTTGATAGCGCTGATTGCGATCAATGCCGTTGCCGGCATCGTGTTCGTGTTGGCGGGCGCCTGGCCGGTTGCCGGATTTTTGGGCCTTGATGTCCTTGCGGTCTACGTGGCCTTCCGACTGAGCTACGCGCAGGCTGCAGCTTATGAACGGATTACGATTGCCGGCGCGTCCGTCATTGTCGAGCGCGTCGATCCGCGCGGGCGGCGGCAAGAGTGGCGCTTCCCGTCATACTGGGCGAGTGTCAGGTACGACGGCGACGAAACGCGCGGCACTGTTACGCTACGCAGTCATGGGAACACGGTTGAGGTTGGAAGCTATCTGTCTCATTTCGAGCGCCAGGCCTTTGCCGATGTTTTGCGTGAGGCGTTGCGGGTTTCCAAGACTTCAGATCTGGGGTCGCAGGCCTAGTACATCTTGCATGTCGAAGAGTCCCGGTCCCTTGCCTTGGCCCCAGAGCGCCGCTTTCAGCGCGCCGGTTGCAAAGATGGAGCGATCTTCGGCGCGGTGGGTGAGTTCGACGCGCTCGCCCTCGCCTGCGAAGATCACGGTATGATCGCCGACGGCGGAGCCGCCGCGCAGGCTGGCAAAGCCGATGGGACCCGTGGCGCGGGGCCCGGTTTGGCCATGGTGGGGTTGAGAACGAAGGTCATCGAGCTTGGCATCGCGGCCTTGCGCTGCGGCCTGTCCGAGCAAAAGCGCGGTGCCGGACGGCGCATCCACTTTCAGACGATGGTGGAGTTCGAGAATCTCAATATCAAAGGCCGGGCCAAGGGCGCGGGCCGCGAGTTCGACAAGCCCTGCCAGCAGATTCACGCCGAGGCTCATGTTACCGGACTTGATGATCGTCGCGTGGCGGGCGGCAGCGTTGATGCGAGCTTCGTCGCTCTTGCCGAAGCCGGTGGTGCCGATCACGTGGACGATGCGGGCCTGGGCCGCCAAATCGGCGAGTGTCAAGCTGACCGAGGCTTGCGTAAAATCGATGATGGCATCGGCTTTTGCGATCACGGGCAAGGGGTCGGATTCTACTTTGGCGCCGATGGCCGGCAGATTGGCAAGACACCCGAGGTCCTTGCCTTGCGCCGTGTGACCTGGGGCTTCGAGGCCTGCGATGACTTTGATCGCAGGCTGTTTCAAGGCTTCACGGAATATGGCCTGGCCCATGCGGCCAGCGGCGCCGGCAATGACAAGTTTCAGTTCGCTCATAGTTGAGTGATGTCCGTTTCCTGACCCAAAAGAACCCGGCCAACCGTTTCCATGGTTGGGGTGCCTATCATCATATGTTGTGATGCGACGTGCACATCGCGGAATATCCGCTGCAAGGCAGATTTTTTGTAGACCGACGTGCCGCCGCCCAGATTGTACATCAAATCGACCGCGCGCACCGAGGCGCGGGCGGCGTGGCTTGATGCCAGCCTGATGTCTCGGCGGCGGTCGGCGCTGAGGGGCTGGCCCGTTTGTGCGTCGATCCAGGCGGCATCTATACTTTCGTGCAGATAGGCGCGAGCGGAGCGGGTCAAGGCTTCGGCATCGGCCACGTCTGCTTGTGTATTGGTGCGCGTTGCCAATGGTTTGCGGTGACCTTCGGGTGTTTTGCCGCCAGCAATGGCCACCAGTTCCGTGATGCTCGCACGGGCCAGGCCCAGCATGACAGAGGCTATACCGGCGGCGAGCAGGCCAAATACCGGAAAAGCGTAAAGCGGGCGGTCGAGCGGTTTGTCGCTCATGAGGCTGACACTCATTTCCCTGGGCACGCGTTTGTTGACAAAGGCGAAATCCTGACTGCCGGTGCCGCAGAGGCCCGAGACGTCCCAGTTGTTCATCAGCTCGGCTTCGGCGACCGGCAGCATGATCATGCGCGAATCCGGGATGCCGGAGGGCAGCAATACCGGCTCGCCGTTTCGCATGACGACGCAGCCGCCCATGATCGCCTTGGCGTTAGGTGAGCCCGAGCCCCATTGCCAGCGGCCGTTGACGAGGTAGTGGCCGC
>JAWXBO010000089.1:0-6274 GCA_034440175.1 Alphaproteobacteria bacterium | reverse complement strand
GCCAAAGCCTTCATCGACGGCTTCCCGGGTGAGACCATGTACGCGGTAAAGGCCAATCACGCTCTGCCGGTTCTCGACTTCGTCCATGAAGCAGGCATTCAGCATTTCGACGTTGCGTCCCTGAACGAAGTCCGGTTGATCCGCGAGCGCTTTCCCAAGGCCCGGCAGAGTTTCATGGCGCCTGTGCGCATACGCGGCACAACAGGCGAGTCCTTCCGCCTGTACGGCGTGCGCGATTTTGCGTTGGACAGTCAGGATGAACTTGACCAGGTGTTGCGTGAAACCGGCGCAGTCAACGACCGCTCGATCGCCGGCACCTTGACGTTGTATGTCCGGCTTCAGGTGCCAGCCGATGGCGCGCTGCTGGAACTATCCAGCAAATTCGGGGTCAGTGTCAGCGAGGCCGCCCAACTGCTGAAAGCGATCACGCTCGCCGGCGCCAAACCCGCGCTGACATTTCATGTCGGCTCGCAATGCCTGTTCCCGCGCTCCTACACGACCGCGCTCAAACGCTGCGCCGAGGTGATTGCACAGGCGGGCGTCGAACTCGCAGCACTTGACGTTGGTGGTGGGTTCCCCGGCTATTATCTCAACGTCACCGTGCCGCCGCTCGATGAGTTTTTTTCGGCGATCCGGGAGGGCTGCAATGCCCTGCGCCTGCCCAGGACCTGTACTATTTACTGCGAGCCCGGGCGCGCGCTGGTTGCCGACGGCGTCTCCGTGGTCACCCAGGTGTCACTCAGACGCGATCACACGCTGTTCCTCAACGACGGCATTTACGGCAGCCTGAATGAGTATGCGCTGAAAAACTGGCCGGTGCGCTATCCCACGACCGTGTTCACGCCCAAGGGCGATGGCGGCGTCACCGGAAAATCTGCAAGGCTGGCATCCTTCAAAATTTTTGGACCCACCTGCGACTCGTTGGACGTGTTGCACTATCTGATCGATTTGCCGGAAACCATTGCGGCGGGCGACTGGATCGAGTTTCGCATGCTGGGCGCCTATTCCTGTTCGCTACGCACGGCCTTTAACGGCTTTTATCCCGACACTTTCGTGGAAATTTCCAATACCTGAGCGTAAGATTAACCAGTCCCGCTGACCGAATTTTTAACGGTTGCAACCCAAACTGCAAGGCCGGTTCGCTCAGCCAGAGATTGATGACATCATGCTGCAGAACTCTACGCGTTTCAGCCGCCTTGTCGACCTTGCAAAGGAAACCTCAAGCGACAAGCGGCGCGAACTGTTGCGCGAAGTCTCCGATGTGTTTCTTGAAACTTCGCCGGACCTCTCGGATGACGAGCGCAGCCACTTCGGCGACATCATTGGCAAAGTCTCGGCCAACATGGATGTGGCCGTCCGCAGACGGCTTGCCGAACAGTTTGCCGGTCAACCCAAAGCGCCGCTAGGCTTGATCCAGCAATTGGCGAATGACGAAGTCAGCGTTGCAGCCAGCGTCTTGCGCAAGAGCGAAGTCTTGCGCGACGTCGACCTCATCGCCATCGCGCAGGGAAAAAACCAGGAGAAGCTGGGCATGATGGCCTCGCGCCCCGCCGTCTCCGAATCCGTCTCGCAGTCCATTGTCGAGCACGGCAACGACAACGTCGTCGCAGGTCTGGTTGCAAATGACGGCGCAAGACTGTCGCGCGGAACATTCCAGTGCGTCGTTGAACGCAGCGAAACCAGCGAGGTATTGCAAGCCCCCTTGGCGGCGCGCGCAGATATTCCCCCCGACATGATCAACGACATGTACGCCTTTGTCTCTGGCGACTTACAGGACAAATTGCGGCAGCGGCTGGCAGCCCTGCCACCCGAACTTCTGGAACAGGCGCTGAAAGATGCAACCCGCGATGTCATGACCGAAATGCGGCATGTCAAGGATGCCGACCGCAAAGCCAAGGGTTTTGTGAGCGAGATGTTTCAAAAAAAGAAATTGAATGAGGCGCTGCTCGTTCAGTTGGCGCGCGCAGCGCAGATGACCGAACTGATACACGCCTTCGCGCGGCTCGCCGAGGTCGATGTCAAGACCGTGCGCCGGCTCGTAAACGCGCGCAATACTGAAGGCATTGCGATCATCTGCCGGTCGCAGCGCTTTGAACGCGCCACATTCTCGGCCCTGGCCCTCTGTCTTGAGCGCCGCGCTGGCGTGGCTGGAAAGTCCATAAACCACGTACTTGACGTTTACGAAAAAGTGTCTTCCGAAAGTGCACAACGCGTCATGCGGTTCTGGCGCATACGCAAGGAAGTCGCGGACACAGCATCGCCGGGCGCTCAGCTCGATTAGTGCCGCCGTTCGCGCGTCGCGGTGAACTTGATCTTAGGCCACTTCTCCGCACTATAACGCAATTCCCACGCGCTCTTGGCTAAAAACACCGGTGCACCGTCGCGATCTTCGGCGAGATTGCCCTGATGCGCATCGAGAAAACGTTTGAGTTCGACCGCGTCGTCGCACGCGATCCAGCGCGCAGTCTCGAACATGCCAGGCTCGAACGCGACCTCGAGATTGTATTCAGCGGCAATCCGGCTTGACAGCACTTCCAGCTGCAATTGTCCCACAACTCCCACAAACCATTGCGAACCAATCCGCGGTTTGAAGACCTGGGTAACCCCTTCTTCCGCCAATGACTCCAGCGCCCGTTGCAAATGCTTGGCTTTCAACGGATCGGCCAGGCGCACACGGCGGACAATCTCGGGCGCGAAATTCGGAATGCCGGTAAACGTCAGGTCCTCGCCTTCGGTCAAAGTGTCCCCTACGCGCAAGACACCATGATTGGGAATGCCGATGATGTCGCCAGGCCAGGCCTCGTCCACAGTTTCGCGCGACTGCGCGAAGAACAGAATAGGGTTGTGTACGCTCATAGTTTTTCCAGTACTGGATTGCTTCAACTTCATGCCGCGTTTGAAATGGCCAGAGCAGACGCGCATAAAGGCGACACGGTCGCGATGATTGGGGTCCATGTTGGCCTGCACCTTGAAAACAAAGCCGGTGACCTTCGTTTCCCCCGGCTCGACCTGGCGTTGCGTTGCGGCCTGGGCGCGCGGACCGGGCGCACTTTTGCCCAAACCCTCGATCAACTCCTTGACGCCAAAATGCTTCAACGCCGACCCGAAATAGACCGGCGTGATGTGCCCCTCGCGAAACGTCTGCAGATCAAACGCTGGGTAACCACCATGCGCCAAATCCATCTCGTCTTTCAGGTGCTTGAGTTCTTCAGGACGCAAGACTTCATCCAGGCGCGAGGGATCAATAGGCGCGGCATCGCGGCCAAAAGGCAAAAACTTTCCACTCTCAAAATGCATGGCGCCACGAAAATTGAGGCCCGAACCCGCCGGCCACATGGCAGGCGTCACGTGCAATTGCAATTGATCGGCGATCTCGTCGATCAGCGAAAACGGATCGCGCGCCTCGCGATCCATCTTGTTGATGTAGGTGATGATCGGAATGTCGCGCATCCGGCAAACTTCAAAGAGCTTGCGCGTCTGGGCCTCGATGCCTTTGGCGGCGTCGATGACCATGATGGCACTGTCGGCCGCAGTCAGCGTGCGATAGGTGTCTTCGGAAAAATCCTCGTGGCCCGGCGTGTCAAGCAAATTGAATACCAGGTTCTGGTACTCAAACGTCATCACCGCAGTCGTAACCGAGATACCGCGCTCCTGCTCGATCTTCATCCAGTCCGAGCGCGCACGCCGGCGATCGCCCTTGGCCTTCACTTCGCCCGCCAGATGGATAGCGCCGCCCATGAGCAGAAGATGCTCGGTCAAAGTTGTCTTGCCCGCGTCGGGATGCGAGATGATCGCAAAGGTGCGCCGGCGCGAGGCGGCTTCACTTGGGGTGCGGTCAGTTATGTCTGGGGCAGCGGTCACAGGGGTCCTCGAAATGAAGGCGCGCCTTGTAGCGGATTCTGGCCGCGCGCGAAACCGGTTTCCCCCAACCCGTCCAAATGGACGCATGCCAACTGAGCGGGCGACCACTGGGTGAATCCATATTAGGGATTGAAGGAGCCGCGATACGGGCCGCGATGTCGAACTTTGATTTATCTGCTGGACACAAATGTTTTATCCGAGCTTCAGAAAGGATCGAGATGCAACGCCAGGGTCGATGCTTGGTTCTCATCCGTAGCAGATGACGAACTGTTTTTGAGTGTTGTGGTCATCGGCGAGATCAGACGCGGCATAGAGCGGCTGCGCTCGCACGAAGCACATTGAACCCGTTCGAGACTGACAAACCCTGATTCCGCCGGATAGACATGCAGGAATTCGCCCACAAAACCGGGAAGACCTGAGCCCATACAGACTTGTCAGAACTGCTCCAACCCTGCCACTCTGCCTCCCATCGCTATTTCAAATCAGGCCTTGGGAGACGAAAATGATCAGAACGCGCTTTACAGAAATGTTTGGCATCAAGCACCCTATTGTTCAGGGTGGTATGCAGAATGTCGGCAAGGCCGAGCTCGTGGCGGCGGTAGCCAATGCGGGCGCGCTGGGGTTCATCACGGCACTGACACAGCCGACGCCCGAGCATCTGGCGAAAGAAATCAAGCGCACGCGCGAGATGACCGACAAACCGTTCGGCGTCAACCTCACGATCCTGCCGACGATCACCCCCGTGCCATACGACGAATACCGCCAGGCGATCATCGAGGGTGGGATCAAGATCGTGGAGACGGCGGGCAATAATCCGCAACCGCATATGCCGATGTTCCACGCGGCCGGTGTCAAGATTATTCACAAATGCACAAGTGTCCGCCATGCGGTGAAGGCACAAAGCGTGGGCGTCGACTGCGTATCGGTCGATGGCTTCGAATGCGCGGGCCATCCCGGCGAGGACGATGTTCCCGGGCTGATTTTGCTGCCCGCCGCAGCAGACAAGATCACAATCCCGATGCTGGCGTCAGGCGGATTTGCCGATGGGCGCGGGCTGGTGGCGGCCTTGGCACTGGGCGCGGATGGCATCAATATGGGCACGCGCTTCATGTGCACGAAAGAGGCGCCGATCCATCAAAAAGTGAAAGAGCAGATCGTCGCCAACGACGAGCGCCAAACCGACCTGATCTTCCGCACCCTGCACAACACCGCCCGCGTCGGACGCAACGCCATCAGCCAAAAGGTGATGGAGATCGAACGCGAGGGCCAGAAGCACGGCGGCGCAAAGTTCGAAGAAGTGCGAGAACTGGTTGCAGGCACACGCGGCAAAGGCGTCTTGGAAACAGGCGAGATCGACGCAGGCATCTGGTCGGCAGGCCAGGTGCAAGGCCTAATCAACGACATCCCAAGCTGCAGGGAACTGATCGAACGCATCCTGCGCGAAGCCGAGGAAATCATCCGCGGACGACTCGGCAAAGCGATCGCGACATGAGCGGGCTCCCAACCAAACACTTCGCGCAACAAGCCGGTTGGGCGGGACTTTGCGCGTTCGTCCTCGCCGTTGCCTCTATTGTGGCTTCAGGGACGCCGCCTTCGCCCGATGCAGCAGTCCAAGACCTGACGGCCTACGCGCACGACAACAGAGACGGCGTCCTCATGGCCGCAGCGCTCTTTCAACTCGCGTTGCCGTTCGTCTTCGTTTTTCTGGCGGGCCTCCGTCGCCTCGCCGCCGGCGAAGACGGAAGCGCAGAAGCGCTCGCCGCCGGAGGACTCGCTTCCGGGGTAGCGTTACAGATAGTAGCCCTTGTGGGTCAGCTTGCGTTCGTCGCAATACTTTGGCGCGGATTTACAACCCATGAACAACTTACTCTCGCCTACGACATCAACATGCTGGGTCTGTACGCGTTGACCTCGGGTCTCTCGTTCGGCTCGGTCGTCTTGACGTCGCTTGCGATCTGGCAGACTCGGGCGCTACCTCTTTGGCCGATCCTGCTTGCTGCTGTGGTTGCCGCCGCCAACGTCGCTGAAGTTTTCGGCCTCTTCCATCGCACAGGCTTCCTTGCACTTGGCGCTGGACCCGGTCTCATCGCCATTCCCGCATGGATTTTGTGGATGGCGGCCGTCAGTGTGACCATGCTGCTCCGGAAGTCATAAGAGCTAGACCGCGATCGGCAAATGGCACTGCCTCAATAAGACTTCGGCAGTCCCAGCGCCTTTTCGGCGATGAAGTTCAATAACATCTCGCGGCTGACCGGCGCGATGCGGGCGATCAGGACTTCACGGAACAAACGTTCGACGTGGAACTCTCGTGCGTAACCCATTCCACCGTGTGTCATCACGGCGGTTTCGCAAGCGTGGAAGGCGGCTTCTGCGGCGAGGTATTTCGCGGCGTTGGCCTCTAGCCCGCACGGCG
>JAWXBO010000088.1:0-12104 GCA_034440175.1 Alphaproteobacteria bacterium | reverse complement strand
TACATTAAAAGACTGACGATGGATTTGAGGGCTCCAAAAGGGCCCTTTTTTCATGGGCGAAAGAACAGTAAAGTTGGCGCCATGCGTATCCACTGGTTGATGTTGTCGACAATTTGCGCAGCGGTCACTGTCCCGGTGAATGCTGACCAGACCAAGAATTTTGAACGGCTGACAATCGCCAGCCAAAGCGGCGAACGTGCCTTCATCGTCGAAGTCGTGCGCGACGACGTGCTGCGCAATCGCGGCCTCATGTTTCGCCGCCAGATGTCGAAAGACCAGGGCATGTTGTTCGACTACGACCCGCCGCAAGTGGTCGGGTTTTGGATGAAAAACACCTATATCCCACTGGACATAATCTTCATCGGCGCAGACGGGCGGATCATGCGGATCGCGCCGAACACGACGCCGCATAGTTTGGAATCCATCCCATCCGGCGGCCCCGCCCGCGGTGTATTGGAGATCAACGGCGGACTATCAGCCAAACTCGGCATCAAACCGGGTGATCGCGTCAGACACAGGCTGTTTGGAGCGGTTCCATTAACATATGAAGGCGAAAAGCCGCGCTCTGACCACTAGGCCTTGCGGCGGGGAGCAGTTCGCTTTATTGGAGCCGCCTTCCTGCATGTATTGGCCTATTTGTCGGGGCGTAGCGCAGCCTGGTAGCGCATCTGGTTTGGGACCAGAGGGCCGCAAGTTCAAATCTTGCCGCCCCGACCATTTATTTGCAGTCAAAGTGACCGTTCCAGTTCTTGGGCTATAGTATAAAGTGTGTGCACAGACAGGAAGCCTACATGCTCGCACGTATTCACAGACCGGCCCGTAATGCGATGCAGTCCGGCCAGGCGAACACCAAAGACTGGGTGCTGGAGTTCGAGCCTGAAGAGGCGCGCCGTATCGATCCGCTGATGGGCTGGACCGGCTCCGGCGATATGAAGGGTCAAGTACGGCTGTCCTTCGAAACGCGGGATGAAGCCGTCGCCTACGCTCAGCGCCACCGGATTCCGTTTCAGGTCTTCGAGCCGAAAGAGACAAAGCGTTCGGTTCGCGCCTATGCCGACAATTTCAAGTTTGGCCGCAAAGATAACTGGACACACTAAGGTCCGGTATTGGGCCCCGTAGCTCAGAGGATAGAGCAATTGCCTTCTAAGCAATGGGTCGGAGGTTCGATTCCTCCCGGGGTCGCCACGATTTTAATTGGGTAGTAAAAGCAGGAGGAGCGGCAGCTTGCGCTGCCGCTCTCTCCAGTCAGGCCTCAATTGGTTCGCTGGGGGGGAACGAAGAGACCCAACTACATAACGGCTCAGCAAAAGCCCGGTTCCCCGATACGCCCGATTTTTTCTAATCGTCCGCATATTTTGGCGCATGTGGAACCGGTAGCGGCACGGGGAGTTCCATTGATGTCAATCTCAAGGGTGTCCTTATGCCGTTTATGTTACCGCCACTGCCTTACGCAAAGGACGCGCTTGCGCCGGCAATCTCGGCGTTGACGGTTGAATTGCACTACGAGAAGCACCATCGCGGCTATGTCGACAAGCTTAATAAGCTCACGGCCGGTACGCCGATGTCGAAGAGATCTCTGGAGGATGTTATCGCGCAGACGTGGGGAAAATGCGAAGCGACGACTATTTTCGACAACGCTGCCCAAGTTTGGAACCATAATTTCTTCTGGCGTTCGATGAGCCCCACCGGAGGCAAAAGCGTTTTGGGCCGCTTGGGCAGCCGTATCGAAGTGGGCTTCGGATCTTATGAGAAATTCGAACACGAGTTTATCGAGAAAGCTGTCGCCCAATTCGGCAGCGGATGGGTTTGGCTCGTGGCCGATGCCGACCAGCTGAAAGTGGTGACCACCTCTGACGCGGTGACGCCGTTGGTTCTCGGTCTTCGCCCGCTGCTGACATGTGACGTGTGGGAACACGCCTACTATCTGGACTATCGGAACGACCGGGAAGAGTTCGTCCGGGGCTTTCTGACTCAATTGGCGAACTGGGCATTTGTTGAAGACCAGTTGCTGGTGAGCGCAACAACTGCCGTGAGATCCGCTGCGGCGCAATAAACAAATGGAAGAATGAGACTGACATGAAATATATCTTGATGTGGGCTGTCGGCATACCGATACCGATTCTTCTGTTGATCTGGCTATTTTTCCGCTGAAGCCCAGCCATATGCTGCGCGCGGCTGTTCGTTCGCTTTCTCGACATTTCGACCAGAGTCGATTTGCCGAAGAAGATCCAGGAGTTCGTTTGGAAGCGGCTCCTCGACGATGTGCATAAAGATATTGCGCAGTTCCGTTGCGGCCAACAATTGCCGGCGCCGGGGCAATTGCTTCGTTTCCGCCGGATTGGGCAAATGTTGAAATTCGTCAGTCACGACGTACGGTGTGGCGTTTGATGACTTTCTCGGTATGCGCATAGGTGTAGTTTCTCTCTTTACGACAGACACAACGCGTGGGCGCGTGTTGTGGTTCCAAAGAAAAAAACCATAGGGTTGATGCTGTGTTAATCTGTGGCCCCCAGGCCACGGCTGATAGAGACAAGTCGTTGGCTGGCCGAGAAAATCGCCGCTGTTCGCTACGGTCGCAATTCGAGTCAATTGCAACTGTCCAAGGACCAGCGACAAGGGGGCACCCCTTGTCGCTGCAACGGTTGCCGGTCCGAGCTATACCGCCGGAGTTGTAATGCGCGACGTCTTCACGCGCGTGGTGTTTGTTTCCACCATACGATCCATCGGCGTACTTTCGCGATCCAGGCCTTTGTACTTCATCATGATGGCTGAGATCGCATCCACTTCCGTATCTGCCACACGGACGGAGACGAGGGTTCCGCCGCTACGAATGCGGTCCACATAAATCTGTGCATCGTCGTTATCGACGCCCGCACCAACCAAGGCGCCGATCAGCCCGCCACCGGAAGCGCCCACTGCGGCGCCGATCGCCGTCGTGATCAGCCAGCCGGCGCCGAGTAATGGTCCGACACCCGGAATAACGATTACACCCAAGCCGGCCAGGAGACCCGCGCCGGCACCAAGTGCTCCACCGAACGCTGCGCCGTCGCCGGTACCGGATTCGGCCATGTTATTATCGACCGTTCGATCATTCGCACTACGTTGAGCGCTTTGCCCGTTCACCTGATTTGTAACGATGCTGATCTCCGCGTCGGACACGCCTGCAACTTTGATCTCTCGTACAGCGCCAGCCGCATCATCGCGGCTGTCAAAAAGTCCATTCACTGTGGTTGTCATTCTGTTTCTCCCTTTGCTTACGAGTGCGATGTCACCAATCCCTGTCGACTTTGTAATACGAATACGATTTGTCGCGGATTTCACCGTCATGCTTGGTGAGATCGTCGATCTCGTAGGCCGGTGCGGCCTGCAGAACCGCTCTCGTCAGCGGCACAACATAGCCACCCATCTCTTCGTCATAATTGAGCAACGCCCACGGCAACGGATGGTATTTTTCACCTATACCGAGAAAGCCGCCAAACCCGATGACGGCGAACATGACATTGCTTGAGGTTTTGTCGAGAACGATGTCCTCAACAGTTCCGATTGATGAACCGTCGTTGTTGTAAACCTTGGTCCCTTTAACCCTTGATGCGCGGATCGCGCGTGTGTGGCCAGTGGCGGTAGGCATGAGTAATCTCCTTTTTGGCTGAACAACTCTGATAGAACGCTCACCTCATAAACGAGTTCCGCGCGGCGCTTGGAAAACCGGTGGCTATCTCACTTTGCGGTTCATGGCATCGGTCATGCCCAGCGCGGCTGCATAGCCGACGGCCAGAAACGGGTGCTCTTTTGCCAATTGCGCAAGCACACTCACCAGCGCGCCCTGGGAATCCGCTGTTTGCGCCGCCGGCGGCGGTGCAATCGAATGATTTGGAAAACGCGCCAAATATATCGTTGCGCAGGCAGCGGCCAGCAGAAACAAAATGAGCGCCGTCAGAGCAGCTGCCGCAGGTGCGCTCGCGATCAAACAGAGCGACAGATATATCGCCACGCCGCAGAAGGCCACGCCCGTACCGCACAGAAAGACGGTGACTGCAACTAAAGTAACACGGGCGATCATAGCAGCGCCGAAGTTTGGTCGCGCATGATCGCCCGGGAGTTCAACGACGCAGAAACGAACCGAGGAGGGCACCGGCACCCATCGACAATGCAATGGCTGCTAGAGGCTGTGTCCGGATCGCACCTCGTACCGACTCTGCGCCGGCTTCACCCCAAGTCCCGAACTGATCTGCGGCGTCGCTGGCCGCCTCTGTTGCGGCCTCCGTGGCGTCCGCCAGTCCGGAAGACGCCTCGTTGCCCAGGCTGTTCAACAACTCACGGACGTTTTTCTGGAGAGAGTCGAAATCGTCCTTGAGTGCATTGACGCGGGCGTTCAGTTCGCTGCCGTTCTTGTGCTTTTTACGCGCCGCAGTTCGTGAATTTACCATGCCGTATCCTCCGTAAGCGAAAAATGATGCAGATCCTATAACGCAGCATTGGCGATTGAGTTCCATGCACCGGGAACGGGAGCCACCGGCGCGTTCGCGCATTCTTGGTCTGTTGGGCATTTGGAGCACGTCATGGGCTTGGGCCTACTACTGGTGATCGTACTGTTGTTGCTTGTGGTTGGCGCCATACCGTTGTGGCCCCACAGCCGCAGCTGAAATCTTGGGAACCTTTGGCGGCCGTCAGACGTTATTGAGGCTTCACATGGAGGTTGAGCAATGTTCAAGGGATTATTGTTAAGCACTGCGATGGCAGTTCTTGTTGCCGGTTGCGTCGGACCGCGGGTTTACGCCGACGGACCGGGGCCTGGACCTGGACCTGGGCCAGGGCCTGGTTACTCTCGTTATGATGGCTGCGCCGATAATGCGGCTGTCGGCACTGTGGTCGGCGCGGTTGCCGGCGGCGTGATCGGCAATCAATTCGGAAGTGGCAGCGGCAATACTGCTGCAACAATCGGTGGCGTCATTCTGGGTGGTATCGCGGGCAATGCGATCGCCAAAGATGCGTGCCGGAATGATCGCGCGGACGCCTACTATTACAACAACACCTACTACGACGCGTTCGACGAGCCGGAATATGGCCGCCGCTATGAATGGCGCAATCCGCACAACGGCAACTACGGCTACGTCACACCCAATCGCCGGGTCGACGGCGCACGCTATGGCAACCGCACTGAATGCCGTGAATTCAGCCAAACCTTCTACCACAACGGACGTCCGTACGAAGACGTCAGCGTTGCATGCCGGACGGACAACGGCAGTTGGCGCATCGTTTCGCGGTAAAATTTTGAAGGTGACCGCGGTAACTCGCGGTCACCGATCTGCTAGCGTTTGCTCCCCGTCGTCTGCAGCCGCTAACGCGGTGCAGCCACTTCCCCCGCAAGCGGGGCAGACAGAAAATCTTGTGTCTGCCCCCGCTTGCGGGGGAAGTCCCTGCGCAGCACTTGTGGCTCGCAGGGGATGGGGGACAGCGCGGACTGACGCCTTACGCCGCCGCGGAGCTCGCCGGAAAGTTCAGCGTGACGACGGTGCCGCTGCTGCCCGACTGTATCGACACTTCGCCCGAAACCTGCCGCGCGAGTGCCGTCATCAAGCCTATGCCCACCGCGTTATCCTGCCGGGTCGGCCCGGCGTCGAATCCTTCGCCATCATCTGTGATCGTAAGGTTCATCCGGCCTTCGCTGGCAGGCTTTAGCGACACCGAAATATGACCGCCGGCCTTCGGTTCCGGATGCCCATGCTTGATTGCGTTTGTCATCGCTTCGTTGACGAAAAGCGTCAAGGGAATGGCCGCGTCGCCGCTGACCCGGCAATGGGCGACATCCATGCTGAAGGTCAGTTGCGTGTGTGCGCCATCGCCGGCGCCCTGGGCTTGCTCGATAGCGTTCGACAGTAGCGGCTGAAGGTCGACCAAGCCGTCGAGGTCCTGCTCGTAGATTGCACGATGAGCAAGCGCCAGTGCGTTGATCCTCGCGCGCGCCTGTCCCAGGACCTCCTGTGCGGTTGGATCGCGCACGCGATTGGCCTGCAGGCTCAGAAGGCTCACAACGATCTGAAGCGTGTTCTTGACGCGGTGGTGAATCTCCTTGATCAGCAGTTCTTTTTGCGCGAGCGCGTCTTTCAGGCTGTGATCTCGCTCTTGGATGGCCAGCGCCATATCCGACAGCGTGTTGCCCATTTCGCGGAACTCGGGAGGTGCATCGTTCAGCACTTGCGGACGTATCGCATAATGCCCCCCGGAATAGGCAGTTGCCATCCGGGAGAGCACGTCGATCCAGCGAATGACAAGCCGCTGCGTTGCCAGCCAGATCGCGAGCGATGCCAGCATAACCATCAGCACAGGTAAAAATAGATCAATCAAAACGTAAATGTAGGAGGGGCGAGACAATTCGCTGTCGCGCATCGCAAATCCGACGAAAAAGTCGCGACGTAAAACGGGCGCGATCGCGAGCGACCATGCCTCTCCCTCGGGCCCGCTGGCGGAGCCTATTCCATCGCGACCCTTCGACAATCGGGGGCCACCCGCAAACACTGTGGCCGCGATCTTCGGCGCATTGGAAGCGACAACGGCACCGGACTTGTCGAAGAGAGCGACCACAGCGCCGCGCGGCAGTTTTCTTTGCTGGCTAAGCTCAAACGTCAACCTCTCGGGATCGATAGCCGCGTACACAATGCCTTGGAGTGCGCCGTTCGCATCCATCAACGGCAGAACCACGGCAAATACATTCTTGCGCAACGCTTCGCTGTACTGAAGACCGCCGACGAAAAACTCGCGTCGCACCAAAGCTTCCTTCCACCACGACAACTTGGTGACGTCGAAGTCCGGTGGCGGTCGCACAGCTGCACACAGAATGGCGCCGTCGGGCGACGCCGTCGTAATGTTCTCAAAGACCGGCAGTTCGAGCGCGGAAATCGCAAGCCGGCGATCACATCCGCTGTTGCCGGAACGAATCTCGTCTTGCTTGGCGAGCGTTTGCAACAATTGCTCCGCAGCGCTGAAGATATTCTCCTCGTCGCTTGCGGTTATCAGTGCGCGTTGGCGCAACGACTCGCGTACATTTTCCTGATCCAACCGGATCCGCTCAATGCCCTGCCAAACGCTCAAGGCCGAGATGGGCAAGAGGGCAAGGCAAATAATGGTGAGAAACCGTACAGCCAGCCTTTCGTGCCAAACTCCCAAGTCGCCCGGCGTGTTGCTCACTGCCGTCCCTGGAAGCTCTTGGGAGACAAGCGGTTAAGTTCTCTCAATATTTCGTCAACGGCATCGCCGCGATCTTCGCGCCGGCCCAACGGTTCCGCAGACTGGGAGTTGAGCAGTTCTTGCAGCATCGTTCGCCCGCGCGCCACGCGGCTCTTGATCGTACCCAGCGCGCAACCGCAGATCGACGAAGCTTCCTCGTACGAGAATCCGCCGGCTCCCACGAGGATCAGCGCCTCGCGCTGTTCATCCGACAGAAGGCGCAACGCGCGTGACAGGTCGCTGAGGTCCAGCTTGGCGCCTTGTGTGCCTTGTGTCACGTCAGCTTTCTCTGCGTCTCCCTCATGCCACGGCTGTTGTCGCCAGGAGCGGCGGCGTTCGGAGTAAAATTGGTTGCGCAGGATCATGAACAGCCAAGCCTTCAAATTCGTACCGAGCTGATAAGTGGCACGGCTCTGCCAAGCCTTGGCCAACGCTTCCTGGCATAAATCGTCGGCATCGTCGCGATGACCGCTCAAGGTGCGGGCGAAGGCGCGTAGAAAGGGCATCAATTCGATCAGCTCTGCGCGGAATGCAGCGTCCTCCGCGTCCGCATCGCCGACGCTGCGTTCGTTGGTCTGGAGCCCCGCCATCCGAACCCTACTGCTCCCGCTTAAGGTCGATTTTATCCAGCAATTCAAGAAATTCGGGGGGAATCGGCTCCTCCACGATCTCGTTGAATATGCGTTTAAGTCCGGCTCCGATCGCGTTGTAGCGCTCTTGAAGGTCCGCATTCGTATCTTTCGAAGGCATGTCCGTCGCCTCTTTGGTTCGCCGCCGGCGCGATCCGCCATTACCCGCACTGGAATCGGACTTGGGCACGTCAGTGCTCAAGTCCTTTGTCTCAATTGGTTTGCGCGCCAAGGGCTCGGCCGTGGCTGATGGTGCACTGGAGGGCAGCCGATCCGGCCGACGTTCGTCGTATTTACTCTTCATCAAGAAGTTCCCGTTGGAGACCGAATTTCCGCCATTTCCTATTGCCCGCGTATACCACTGACCATTAATAACGCCGGTTACCGTCGAAGGTTCCGGTTTCATGGAACTTTTCATGGATTGGTGCGTTTTTACCTAATCGTAAGCTGGAGAGACCACCTCATGAGCCTTTCGGCCGCAATCGCACCGCATTTACCCTACCTCCGCCGTTATGCACGCGCCCTGACCGGATCCCAGTCGGGGGGAGATTCATACGTCCGCGCCACGCTTGAGGCGATTCTTGCCAAGCCTGCCGAATTCGACACGGACATCCCCGCACGAATCGCACTTTACCGGGTGTTTCACGCCATCTGGTCGACGACAAGCCGCGCCAACGGTTCGGCGCAAAGCGAGCGACGGGCCACCTCGCCCGACGAACGCTTGCAGGCCCTGTCCCCCGCCAATCGCGAGGCGTTGCTGTTGAATTCGCTCGAAGGGTTCAGCCGTTCCGAAACTGCCCGAATTCTGCACAAAACCGAAGCCGAGGTCGATGCCCAGATAACCAGGACGCAAAAGGAAATTGAGCTCCAGCTGACTTCGCGCGTCTTGATCATCGAGGACGAGTCCATCATCGCGCTCGATCTTGAAGCCATCGTGAAAACTCTGGGTCACGAGGTTGTGGGTGTTGCCGCAACAAGGGACGATGCCGTGCGCAAGGCAATAAATCTCAAGCCGGGTCTGATCCTTGCCGACATTCGCCTGGCCGACGGAAGTTCAGGCATCGATGCGGTCACCGACATCTTGCGCAGTTTCGACGTACCCGTGATTTTCATCACCGCCTATCCGGAACGCTTGTTGACCGGCGAAAGGCCAGAACCGACTTACCTCATCACCAAGCCGTTCCTCTCGGAAACAGTCATGGCGGCAGTAGGGCAGGCGCTATTCTTTCATCCGGCCAAGCGAGTTGCGGCATAGCGTCGATGGCAACAATCTTTGTTGTCGAGGACATAGACTTCATTAGCGAAGTTGCGTAGATGATGATCAAAAGTGGGGCCACAGTATTTTCACGGCGCTTTCACTTCGTCGAATCTGATCCACGCTCTTGTGACCGACGTTTACGTCAAGAACGAGGTTGCGCAAGCGGCCGTCAAAATTCGCCAACGCATCCTCGTCCCCAGCCTTCCGGTGAGCCATGGTTCATATAACGACCTCGGCAGCCCTCGAGAATTTTTCACCCGGCATTGAGGACCGGGGGTCGTCCGACACGCGGGATCACCTCCGCTTCACCCGTGGCCACGGGCAGCGCAATGCTGTTGATGGCGCTCGGGCTCGCGGTGATGGCCGGGTGCTTGCTCGGCATCGAGCCGCTTCAGCGGATGCTGCCGCAGCTCGCCTCGATGAAGTTCAACACCGCGCTGTGCTTTCTGCTCGCGGGAAGCGCACTCTTTTTCCGCGAGAAACTGGCGGTCCGGCTCGGGCTGGCAGCCGCCATCGGGCTGATCGGAGCGCTTACCCTCGTCCAGGATCTTGCGGAGTTGGATTTTGGTATCGATCAGCTCGTCGTCCGCGCGGATGTGGTGCCCGGGCAGCCGCCGGGGCGGATGTCGCCGGTCACGGCGCTGACCTTCAGCTTCATGACGCTGGGGTTGCACGGGCGCCGGACCACGGAGCGCTGGGCGGAAGCACTGGCGATCAGCGTGGGGACCGTCGGCTTGATCTCGCTGCTCGGCTACGCGTTCGGGGCGCAGAATCTCTACGGTATCCGCGGATTCACCTCCCTGGCGCTGCACACGGCGGCGGGTTTCGCGATCCTCGCGGCGGGCATGCTCTGCGCGATGCCGGGGGGAATCGTCATGCTGCCGTTGCATTCGCGCAGCACCGGGCGGTCGCTGTGGCTGGGTTTTGGCGCGCTCACAACGCTGCTCATCGTCCTTGGCGTCGTCTCCGCCAGCCGGCTGCACGCCATCGATGCCGATTGCACATCGCGAGCGGTTCTGAAGGGCGCGTTTACGATCTTCATCGTCTCAGCCCGGGCTTCCGCCTGCACATTTTTATTTTTCTCTTTCTCGGGAACGAACTCGGCCGTCGCACATTACGTGTGTTGGCGAGAGGCGGGGTACCAGGTAATGGCCAGGTTTGAATTTGCAAGACGCCGCGTCGTCTGGGAGCAGGAAGCGTTGTTCCAGCCAGGCGGCGTCGGCTCGAACTTTTACCCCCTCGAAGGGGTGAGTTGATGTCGGCGCTGCGCATCGGCGAAGGATCGCCGTGCGCGTTATGGTCATCGGCGAATGCCGCAGCGTCCGCGTCACCGCCTGCCACGCCATTGACGACAGCATCGCGCTCCACCCGGCTGCCGATCCGAGCTGAGGCGGTTGCTGCAGCAAGCGCATGCATGGCGACCTTGAGCTGGCGTCTTCTTGATTATGGCCGTCAACACCCGTGCTCATCTTCCTCCGCTTCCTTACGGTGAACCATGGCCGATAAAACGATGCTACCTGGCCGCGAGGATATCTCACCCGCCATTGACGAGGATATCTCACCCGCCATTGACAGCGTGCCGTCCGCTGCCACGCCGTACAAGCGCACAGCCGCCAAGCGGCGGGCGAGGCCATGTCGCGCGGAGGAAACTGCGGAGGCCCGCTCCCAGCAGATCCTCGAAGCGATGAGTATGTTTCGCGATGGCGATTTCTCGGCGCGGCTGCCGAGGAATTGGACCGGCATGGATGCGCGAATCGCGGATGCATTCAATCAGACCATCGCGAAAAACGAACGCATCTCAAAGGAGGTAACGCGGCTAAGCGCGACGGTAGGCAAAGAGGGGCGGCTGAAGCAGCGCATGACGCTGCCAGGGGCGATCGGTTGCTGGGCGGAGGAGGTGGAGTCCGTCAATACTCTCATCGACGATCTGGTGCGGCCGACGACGGAAATCGCGCGAACCATCGGCGCCGTAGCCAAGGGTGATCTTGGGCAGTCGATGGAGCTTGAGGTCGACGGGCGTACGCTCAAGGGCGAGTTTCTGCGCTCCGCGAAGCTCGTGAACACCATGATCGAGCAGCTCTCGGTCTTCACGTCTGAAGTGACGCGCGTGGCGCGCGAGGTCGGCACCGAGGGCAAGCTCGGCGGTCAGGCGGCAGTGCCCGACGTTTCGGGCGTGTGGAAAGCGCTCACCGACTCGGTCAACCAGATGGCCGGCAACCTGACAGCGCAGGTGCGCAACATCGCCGACGTGACCATCGCCGTGGCCAATGGCGATCTCTCCAAGAAGATCACTGTCGACGTGCGCGGCGAGATCCTGCAGCTCAAGGAGGCCACCAACACGATGGTCGACCAGCTCCGCTCGTTCGCCTCGGAAGTGACGCGCGTGGCACGCGAGGTCGGCACGGACGGCCGCCTCGGCGGGCAGGCAGTGGTGCCGGGCGTGGCGGGCACCTGGAAGGATCTCACCGACTCCGTCAACTCGATGGCAAACAATCTGACCAGCCAGGTCCGCAACATTGCGACGGTGACCACAGCCGTGGCGCGCGGCGACCTCTCGCGCAAGATCACGGTCGATGTAAAGGGCGAAATTCTGGAGCTGAAGGAAACCATCAACACGATGGTCGATCAGCTCAATGCCTTCTCGTCCGAAGTGACGCGCGTGGCGCGCGAGGTCGGTACCGAGGGCAAGCTCGGCGGCCAGGCGCAGGTGCCTGGCGTTGCCGGCACCTGGAAGGATCTCACTGACAGCGTCAACTCGATGGCGTCGAACTTGACAAGCCGAGTGCGTAACATCGCCGGCGTAGCGACGGCCATCGCCAAGGGCGATTTGTCCTCGAAAATCACCGTCGAAGTGAAAGGCGAAATCCTCGCCTTGAAGAACACGCTGAACACGATGGTCGATCAGCTCAACGGGTTCGCATCGGAGGTCACCCGCGTGGCGCGCGAGGTCGGCACCGAAGGCAGGCTCGGCGGCCAGGCGGCGGTGCCCGGCG
>JAWXBO010000087.1:0-8656 GCA_034440175.1 Alphaproteobacteria bacterium | reverse complement strand
GGGAGAAGCTGGCCCGCCACTTCGGCGGGACTGATGAGGGGACGCAGTGCTGGACGCAGTCCCTCATCCGTCACGGGCCGCGAAGTTGCGGCCCGCGCCACCTTCTCCCGCGCGCGGGCGAAGGGCTATAAATCCTATAGGTTGCCGTGTCACTCACTAATGATAGTTGGTACTACTCAATGGGTGAGGAAGCTGGCCCACTATGCCCGCCTGCATCTCCCTGATCGGTTGACTGCGCGGCCGCAGAATATGGCGAGAGTGGTGGGTTGGCTGGGCGCTTTAGAACATTTACTGAATCGCGGGTGATGCGCGTGTCACCGGCGATTCCCAGCCGTCGTAGTTACTTCCGAGCGACTCTGCCAGGTCGTACAGTTCAATCGTCAGATCATCGCGGCTGCCAAGCGCAGGACGCCAGAGCGGATGCGGAATAAGCGGATACAGGTTGAGATGCAACCGATCGAACCGAACGGTTTCTTTGTCACGGTTGACCGCTTCGACATCAGTGTTCAGCGGCAGCTAAACGACACAAAAAGGGCCGGCTGGAAGCCGGCGGTCCCAGGGAAGGTGGCTTAACTTTTTTCTGCTCCGGGGGTTGACTTGCAGAGACTTATGTTCCCAATGTATTCTTACATGCCTACTTTCACGATATATTGGTGGCACGGTTTGACATTGTGAACTTAATTTGAAGGTGGGGCGGCGCCTTCTCGTGAGCTCGCGCGGAAAAAATAATTGCGGGTGGGTGGGGCGGATTTTGGCCTCGGCCTGAACAGGACACTTGGGACAGGACGTTTGGGACAGGCGTTTTGAGACAGTGTCTTGTGTCCTGTTTGTCCTGAAAGTCCGGGCTGATTTGTGCGGTTTTTTGGGTTAAATGAGACACGGTATATGCTCAAGTCCTCGCAAAGGAGGCTTCGATGCGCAATTTGATGGCGGCTTTGGTTGTGGCGGTGGCGTGGGGCGGTGTGGCGGGCGCAGGGGAACCGCAAAAGCCCACGCATAGCGCCAACCCCGAAAGCTGTGTCGTCGCCCGCATGATCAAAGGCTGGACCTATGTCGATCCCACCACGATCACGCTTAGGGGCGGCGGGAAACGCTACAAGGTCGCGTTCCACAGCCCGTGCCGCGAAGCGAACTGGGGCTTCACGGTGCGCGTCGAGAGTTTCGGCATGTGCCTGCGGGTGGGCGACGTGTTGGTCTTCGGCAGCACGCCGCACATGAGCGGACGCGGCGGGTTCCAGGAACGCTGCATCATCAAGTCGATCGAGCTTGTGCCTTCTTAAGCCCTGAGTTTCGCGCCCGCAAGCAGCCTCAACACGCGCCGGCGGCGGGTGAGAGATTTGTAGAGCAGATAAACGACGCCGAACGGCAGCGCGAGGACGAAAACCGCGTAGTAGCCGTTGCGCGACGTGCCGAGGCCGCCGCCGAAGAGCGCCCACGCGGTGGCTCCCGCGAAGGCGAGCGTGAAGAACATCATCACGACGAGGACGATGAGCCCTAAAGGTCTGTTCCAGAAGCTCATGCCATCGCTCATGGCCAGCGGCTTGTGGCCGGCTGTCGCCGAGGCGCTTGCGATTTGCGCGGCGAAGGCTTGCAGGTCCGGCACGCCCGCGCCGTTCGCCATCACGCGGTAGGCGTTGCCGTCGCGCGTGGCGATTTCGATGACGATGTCGAGGCCGCTTTCGAGGTGACGAAGCGCGGCGATGTCGGCGAAGGCGATCGTACGCTTGCGCGAGATGCCCATGAACGGGATTTTGGGCTCTTCCTCGATGCGGATGCCGGTCGGTTCGATCGTCCAGCGGTGCGTCGCGTAGGCCGGGACGGCGGCGAGAATGACGAGCACGACGATGGCGCCCACCAGGTAAAGGATGACCGACAGGATCGTCTTGCCGTCCGCGATGAAGGTGACGGCGGCGGCGATGCCGGCGAACATCACCACCATGAGCACGCAGATCGACGTGAGCACGAAGGCCACGTGACGGAAGGTGCACTCGTAGGCCGGCGCGCTCATCGCCCTACCTCAACTTGCCGCCGGTGGCTTTCGCGACCGCGCCAACGATTTTGCTCGAGACCGTTTCGATGTCGGCTTCGGTCAGCGTACGGTCACGCGGTTGAAGGCGGACGCTGATGGCGATGGACTTCTTGTCGGGTTCGATGCCCTGCCCTTCGTAGACGTCGAAGACGTTGACGCTTTCGACGAGCACGCGGTCGACCGAGACCGCGGCCTTCACGATTTCGGATGCCGCGACTTTGGCCTCGACCAGAAACGCAAAGTCGCGCTCGACGGCCTGGAACTCCGGCAGTTCGAGTTTCGGTTTGGTTTTGGTGGGCTTGGCTTTTTGCGCGGGCAGGGTTTCGAGCATCACTTCGAAAGCCGCCACGGGACCGGTGAGATCAAACGCCTGCAGGACTTTGGGGTGAATCTCGCCGAAATAGGCGAGCACATTTTTTGGCCCCAGGCGCAAGGCACCGGAACGGCCAGGGTGATACCAGGCCGGCGCATCGGTGGTGATTTGCGCCGCTTCGCCCGCCACACCGCAGGCCTCCAGGATCGCCAGAACATCGGCTTTGCTTTGAAAGGCATCGGCGTTCCAGGATTGTTTGGACCAGCCGCGCGGACCGGCGCCAATGCGAATCCCGGTGGCCGCGGTCAGTTGCTCGCCGGGTTCAGGTCCGTAGAATTGAGGGCCCACTTCGAAGAGGCCCAAGTCCTTGACCCCGCGCGCAGCGTTGCGCTGGACTGCCGCCAGCAAGCCCGGCAATACACTGGGGCGCATGGCATCGAGGCCTGCGGAGATCGGGTTTGCGAGGATCAAGGCATCCGGCACACCGCCGAAAAGTGCCGCCTGTGACTGCGAAATGAATGACCAGGTCATGGCTTCGGACAGGCCGCGTGCGGCGAGAGTCCGCTTGGCCTGGCGCACGCGTTTTTGCATCAGCGTCAAAACAGGAAGGGAAACCGGGGTGCTGCGCGGCAGCGGGGTCGACGGAATTTTGTCGAGGCCTACAATGCGTACCACTTCCTCGACGAGGTCGGCGGGGCCGTGGATATCCGGGCGCCAGGATGGAACGCTGACGCGGGTGCCGACTATGGCCCTGAAACCCAGGCGATCAAGAATGCCCATCGCTTCGGTCTGATGAATTTTTATGCCGCAAAGTCTCTCGACGAGTGCGGGATCAAAGGTAATTTCGCGCTTGGTGTCGGGGCTGCGGCCGGCGACAGTAACGTCGCTAGGTTCGCCGCCGCAGAGTTCCACGATCAGCTTTGCCGCGAGGTCGAGGCCGGGCGTGACGTATTCGGGATCGACGCCGCGTTCAAAACGGTAGCGGGCGTCGGAGTTGATGCCAAGTTCGCGCCCGGTGCGCGCCGTGCGAACTGGATCGAACCAGGCGCTTTCGATGAGGACGTCTGTCGTGCTTTCACTGACGCCGGTGGTTGCGCCACCCATAACGCCGCCCAACCCCAGCACGCCATTGTCGTCGGCGATGACACACATTTCGCTGTCGAGCGTATAGGTTTTCCCATCCAGTGCCGCGAGCGTCTCGCCGGACTTTGCCAGGCGCGCATGGATCTCGCCCTTGAGTTTGGCCACGTCGTAGACATGCAACGGACGGGCGCGATCAAGGGAAATGAGATTTGTAATATCTACGAGAGCCGAGATCGGACGCAGGCCCACAGCTTTCAGTCTTTGCTGCAGCCATGCGGGCGATGGGCCGTTCTTGACGCCGCGGATGACGCGCCCTGCAAAGACCGGGCATGCAGACTTTGAGGTGTCGTCGAAATGCAGCCCAATGCTGACTGGATTGTTGAAGCGGGCGGTTATTTTTGTCGCGGTTTCCAGCTTCAGGCGGCCAAGGCCTGCCGCCGCAAGATCGCGGGCGACGCCACGCACGCCGGTGCAATCGGGGCGATTGGGGGTGAGCTTTATTTCGATGACAGGATCGGTCAGGCCCATGAACTCGGCAAAGGGTTGGCCCACAGGCGCATCCAAGGCGAGTTCAATGATGCCGTCGTGTTCTTCGCTCAATCCCATTTCGCGTTCAGAACACAGCATGCCGTTCGACTCGACGCCGCGAATGGCTGACTTCTTCAGTACAACGCCGGTACCTGGAATTGTGGTGCCAGCATGGGCGAACACTCCCTTCATGCCGGTGCGCGCGTTCGGGGCGCCGCACACGACTTGCAGCTTTTCCTTGCCGGTGTCGATGATGCAGACGCGCAGTTTGTCGGCGTTGGGATGTTTTTCCGCCGAGACGACGTAAGCGACTGTGAAGGGCGCCAGCGCCTTCGCCTTGTCTTCGATGGCTTCGACTTCGAGGCCAATGTGGGTGAGAGTCTCGGCGATCTTGTCGACGGAAGCGGTCGTGTCGAGGTGATCTGCGAGCCAGGAGAGCGTGAATTTCACCGGCTGAGCCCTCCCGCGAGAGAGGGCACGTCGAGCGGCGAGAAGCCATAGTGCTTGAGCCAACGCAGGTCGGAGTCGAAGAAGGCGCGAAGGTCGGGGGCGCCGTATTTCAGCATCGCCAGGCGGTCGAGGCCCATGCCCCAAGCGAAACCCTGATACTTCTCAGGATCGTGGCCGCACATTTCGATCACCTTTGGATGGACCATGCCGCAGCCCAGAATTTCGAGCCAATCATTGCCTTGACCCAGCTTGATTTCACTGCCGGAACGATCACAGCGGATGTCGACTTCGGCCGAGGGCTCTGTGAAGGGGAAGTGAGAGGGCCGAAGCCGCATTTCGACTTTCGGCACTTCAAAGAGCGCGCGGCAGAATTCTTCCAAAATCCATTTCAGGTGACCCATGTGCGATGTTTCGTCGATAACCAGCCCTTCGATCTGATGGAACATCGGTGTATGGGTTTGGTCGGAGTCCAGGCGATACACCCGGCCGGGCACCACAATGCGGATTGGTGGTTTCTGCGCCATCATAGTGCGAACTTGCACTGGCGAAGTGTGAGTGCGTAACAGATGGCGTACGCCATCGGGCTTTGGCTTCAGATAGAACGTGTCATGCATCTGCCGGGCAGGATGCTCGGGAGGGATGTTGAGCTTGGTGAAATTATAGTCGTCGAGCTCGATGTCGGGTCCTTCGGCAACGGCAAACCCCATGTCGGCAAAGACGGCGATGGCTTCATCCAATATTTGGGTGACGGGGTGAATTCGGCCCACCATCTCAGGCCGCAGGGGCAGTGATACATCGATGCGCTCGGTGCTGAGCTTTGCTTCCAGCGCCACATCAGCAAGCGCCGACTTGCGCTCAGTGATGGCCGCCGTTACGCGGTCGCGCATGCCGTTGATCACTGGGCCATTGGCCTTGCGTTCTTCCGGTGACATTGAGCCTAAGGTCTTCAAGGCCTCGCTGATCGAACCTTTCTTGCCGAGCAAATCCACCCGTGCTGCCTCAAGCGCCGTTTCGCCGGCGCTGGCGGCAATGCGTGCCAGCGCGCCGCTCTCGAGTGATTTCAAATCCTGCATTTCAATTTCTCCAACCTATCGCTTCGCGCCTGTGAGGCGCATGTTCTCACGCCCTGGCCTCTTGGGGTCAGAGGGGCTTCACGCGATTGAAAGCGTTCAGGAGAAGCTAGAACCGCTTACGCTGTCGCCGCCTTTGCCGCCTGGGTGACCAGGGCCTTGAAGGCCTCGGGCTCGCGCACGGCGAGGTCAGCGAGAATCTTGCGGTCAACCGCAATGCCCGCAATCCCGAGACCGTTGATAAATCGGCCATAGGTCAGACCGTGCTCGCGCACGGCGGCGTTGATGCGTTGAATCCACAAGGCGCGGAAATTGCGCTTCCTCAGCTTGCGGCCGATGTAGGAATGCTGGCCTGATTTGTCGACGGCGGCATTGGCCGTGGTGATGTTGTTTTTACGGCGGCCGCGAAAGCCTGCTGCAGCCTTGAGAACTTTCTTGCGTCGAGCTTTGCTCGGGACGCTGCGTGAGGCGCGTGTCATGTGTGTTCGTCCTTACCGGTTATAGGGCATCCAAAGCTTTACGCGCGGGGTATCACTCGCTGAGAGAATGAATGTTCCGCGGGCGTGCAGCTTGCGCTTGGATGAGCGCCGGATGAGACGGTGGCGCTTCATCACGCCGCCATGTTTGACCTTGCCGGTGGCCGTCATTCGAAAGCGCTTCTTAGCGCCTGATTTGGTCTTCAACTTGGGCATTTCGGTCTCCTTATGATGGAACGCGTGTTCGAACGGCCTGGGCATGCCCTGCCCGGCTGTTCCGCTTGAGGCGCGGGAAATAGCCTGAAGTTCGCCTGCGTTACAAGAGGGGCGCGGCGGTTTAGCCCGCTTTTTGGGGCATCATGGCCGACCGCCATGCCGAAAACTGTTGCCACGCCACCCACGTGAGGAGTGAAAGGCCCACTAATCCCAATGCCAGCGCCACCCACGGCGTCCATGCGACATCTGCTCTCGCGGCGTCGGCTACCTGCGAATAGGTCCGAATGGGAGCACCATTCACAAAGACGACGTACGCAACATGCGAGCGCCGGGACGACCACATTGGACCGCTTTGGCGGCTTGGGTCGTAGAATACTGTGAATCGTACGCTTGGCGGTGCGCGGCGAACCGACGGTTCGGCGCCCGAATAATTTGAAAGCACGAAGTAGTTATCGCTTCCGGACAACCGGAAGCGAAGCCCTTCGGCGTTTGTGAATTGGTGAAAGTCCGAGATCGTGCCTTCGGTTTTCTGCAAGCTGGCTTCGTTGGGCACAATGGCAAAGAGTCCGTGCAACTGCGGCAAGGCCAGAAATATCACTAGCACAAATAGTACCGCCGCCCACGCGCACGCAAAGACTGGGCTCGTTATGGCTTTTTGGACAATGGGCGGCATCGAGGAATTACATTCGATCTGGCGGTGGAACGCACATGCGCTAACGGGCAAAGCATCCCATAGTCGCGAATGCTAAACACGCTATGAATGCTATTAAGGCTAAGATCGCGATGAGCCCTAAAGGCCACACTTTGCAGTTTACAATTCACGCCGTGATAGAATTTCAAAGCGCCAGACCATGCCCGTGGCGGCTGCAGCGAGGCCTGCGGCCAGTCCAATCCACACACCCAGACCCTGCATGTCTACCCAGTAGGCCAAACTGAAGGACAGTGTGAACCCGATCAGCCAATAGCTCAGGCCTGCGATCCACATTGGCACTTGCGCATCTTTCAATCCTCGCAAGCTCATTTGTGCCGTTACCTGCAGTGCGTCGAAGATCTGGAACAGCGCTGCCACATACAAGAAGACCACGGCCAGTTGGACAACTTCGACGTTCGAGGTGTCAGAGGTCGAGATATAGATTCCAACCAGTGCCTTGGGAAACAGAGCGATCATGATTGCGAACAGCAGCATGAAGCCGCCGCCGATGATGATCGCGGTGTGACCTGCACGGCGCACGCCCTCGGCGTTTTTTGCGCCGGCAAAGAGGCCAACGCGCACGGTTGCCGCCAGGCTGAGACCGAGTGGCACCATAAACGTTACCGATGCGATGTTGAGCGCGATTTGATGGGCTGCAACTGATGCGGCGCCGAATGTTCCCATGATCAAGGTGGCGGAGTTGAACAGCATTGCCTCGAAGACCATGCCCATGCCGATGGGGCCGCCCAGGCGGAACACCTCTTTGAGCTTTGCCCAATCCGGGCGCGTGAAGCGATGCAAGAGGTGATATTTTCTGAATGCGGGCGACAACAAGACGACACCAAGCATGGCAAAGAACGACAGGGCGTAGGCCAAAGCGCTGGCAATCCCGGAGCCTTGGACACCCAAAGCCGGCGCACCGAAATTTCCGTAGATCAGCACGTAGTTTGCAAAGATGTTGAAGACCACTACGAACAGCGCGATCGCGAGCACCGCATGCTGACGGCCGATTGCCGTGGCAAAACCTCGTAGCACACCAAAGCCGAGCGAGAACGGCAATCCCAGGGCCACGGCGTGCACCCACGGTTCGGCCACCGCTGCGATTTTCGGATCTTGTCCCAGGAAAATCAGAATGGGTTTGGCCCAAATGAGAAACGCCATCAGGGGCAAGGACAGTAGAGCTACCGCCCATAGCCCCATCCGCACCGCAGCACGCACACGAGCGCGGTCGTTTGGGTGAGCGCCCAGAATCTGGGCCACCATGGGTGAGACTGCAGCCACAGGACCATAGCCAATGAGCCACGTGAGGTAGAACAACACGGCGCCGATACCGGTGGCCGCGATCGCCTCTTTGCCCAGTGCGCCAACCATTATGATGTCGGCAGTAAGCGAGCCGATCTGGGCGAGCTGCATCGCGATCAAAGGCAAAGCGAGCTTGAGCAGCGCGCGCGCTTCCTCGAGCCAGGGCTTCAGCAACGCGCGGCGCGCTGATGGGCTGGTGGCGGGGTGAAAATAACTGGTCATGGTTTTCAACATATTCTGCTCGTCACTGCCCGGTTGGAACTTTTCTTCGCGCGGGGGGGGGGCGGGCAAACAAAAACCCCTCCGGAGCGATGCTCGGAGGGGTGGCGAAAGCGCGGGCCTGTCAGGCTTTGCTTTACTCCATTGACCCCTCACGAGCCGTCGAAACCGCGAGACGCGGCGCCGGATATCCGGCGCGGCCTGCAGCGGTCATGGTGAGAATTGACGTTTTCATCAATTGGATGGCTCGTGTTGACACGCAAAGGCCCATGCCGCGCG
>JAWXBO010000086.1:0-18832 GCA_034440175.1 Alphaproteobacteria bacterium | reverse complement strand
TTCCGGAAAACTGGGCCACCTTCCGCGACACCGTCACCGATAATTTCCGCGTCATCTCGCCAAAGGATTTTCGGGTTATGGCGTGAACTGGGTATAGTTGATGCTCGGATTATCTGTTTCAATTGCATATTCATATCGACGCTTGAGTTCATCGGCGTCGATAACGTGAATTGTCGCGTCGAAGGCTTCGTTCTCGCTAAGCTTCGCAAGTTCTTCTTGAAACGCAAGAAGATCGTGTTGCGCCGCGTCGGTAAGCGTTCCCGTGGTTATGAGTTCAAAGGAAATTTCGTAATCTTCTTCCAACGCCGCCGCTAATTCAGGAAGCTTGCTGGCTAATTTGGGATTGGCCACGTTCTGAAGCCGCGCCAAGTCCTTGATTTGAATCCAAGAGGACAGGACTTCGCGCAACGGTTCGGCGTCAACGGTGCCGCTTTGGACGAACTTGCCTTGAACAATGCGGACAAGCGACTTGTCATCATCGACGATAAGGGCGTCAATCTGCTTGTCGTCCGCGCCGTCGGTAATATCGTCACGGGTTTCATTCATGTCGCGGAACAGTACGTTGCGCAGATACCATGCTACAAAACGTTGGCCGTCGTTCGTGAAACGCTTCTGAAAATAGTCCGCCGCAATCTGCTTTTTGATTAATTCGTACATGTGCCGCCCCTTGACGTGAGCCCTTCGGGTCCCGCATTTATTCTGATAGTCCTTGGGTTGAATAACTCAGTTTTTCAGGAATGGCCAGCGCGACAGGCGCGGAGCCATTCATACGCTCAAGCGACCGGCGCGCCGTTGCCGGTGTAAATCCCTTCAGGCCCGAATGCGGACGCAGATTGTTGTAATCGTAGCGCCACCTCTGAAGTTTGCCGCGAGCATCGGTGAGACTGTCAAAGACCTCTTCGTTCAAGAGCTCATCGCGCAGTCGCCCGTTGAAGCTTTCGATGAACGCGTTCTGGGTCGGCTTGCCTGGTGCGATGCAGTGCCAACTAACGCCGTTTTCGTTTTGCCAGCCAAGGATCGCTCTCGACGTAAACTCGGTGCCATTGTCGCTGACGATGGTTTGCGGTTTGCCGGAAGGCCGGATCAGGGCGTCGAGCTCGCGCGCAACCCGCACGCCGGAAATTGACGTGTCGGTAACGGGGCCTACGAGGATTATTGGGGTCAGAGTAGAGTAGAACTGCCGTTTGCCTTTCTGGTTTGCTGGCGGTCTTCCTATGGGGAGGGGAGTGGCGCGGCGCTTGGCGGCTTTTGCGATCTGGTGCTTGAAGCGAAGGCGACCTCAATGAGTCCACGCGGCTCCTGACCTCGATTTATTTGAGCGGCGAAGAGTTCGAGTTGCTATCGGCGCTGCCCGGCAAGCACATAAACAAAACGCGCCATCGTTTGGCGCCCATTGACGGCATAGTCGTGTCGGTCGACAAATTTGACGGCCCTCTCGACGGACTCATCTTGGCCGAAGCGGAATTCGACAACGAAGCAGCGATGACGGCCTTTCCTATGCCAGACTTCGCGCTCCGCGAAGTCACCGGCGACAGCCGCTACTCCGGTGGAACGCTCGCGGCCGACGCTATGCCGATCGAACACTGAGCACAAAGCACTCCGCTTCGGGAGACGCGTATCAAACTGACGCATTGCAACGTCCAATCACGCCGCGCGCACACTAAGCCTGCCGCGCTTCGCACCTTTGCGTTTGGGCGTCAAAACAATTTCCACGTCCTGCTCGAGGTCTGACATAAAACGAAGCAGCCGCGCGACCGACACCTCGCGAAATTGCCCAACCAATATTTTTGAGAGGTCAGGCTGAGCAATACCCAACAAACGCCCCGCGGCACTCTGCGTCAGCTTCCGGGCTTTCAGAATATCGTCCAATCGGCTGACGAGTTTTGCTTTCAACAGGTGCTCTTCGGCATTGGGCATGCCACCATCAGCGAACACGTTACCCGAACTCATTTCGAACTTTATTGATTTTGCCATTTGCCCTCCAAAAGTAAATCGTGAAGCTCTCGGGCCTCCTTGAATCGTTTGCGGATCAACTCGATGTCCGCTTTTGGCGTTGCGATGCCCGACTTCGACTTCTTCTTAAAAGCGTGGAGCACGTACACCGAATTCTCAAACTTCACCGTATACACAGTTCGATAGGCATCGCCGTCAAATGCGCTGATAATCTCGAGAACGCCCGCCCCGCCAAATCCTTTGAACACCTTGACATGAGAATGCGCCAATCCGGGTCTGAGCCAGGTACAAGGCATAACCGACCCTGTCCTGCACAGACTCCGGAAACCCAGCATAGTCTTTGCGAGTCGATGCCACCCAGAACAAAGGTTTGAGCGGCGGCACCGGATCCAAGATCGACATTATGGGAACATTCCCATACAAATTCCCCAATTACAAATCCAAATCCAAGAACTACGGCGCACTCGCCAATCTCTTTCCGCCACTTATTGGCACAGCACGCGCGGATGCAGCTGAAGTTTCCAATTGACACGCGCCAAAAATGTTCCATATATGTTCCAAACTTCTAACTTCAGCCCCTCAAGGCTGGAGTTCAGCTGCGACTTGAAAACAGAATAGGCACCACTGCGCCGTTCCAGAGAGATTATGGAGCGGTTTGGTTTTGTGCGTGCTTGGAGCGGTAAGCCGGTGTCGTCACGAGTCCCACGCGTGCATGTTTGCTGCACGCTAAATTCAAACGATCAAAAACCACTGCAAACCAGCCATTTTAAGGCGAAAATGCTGTAAATCCGGAACTTGAAAATTGGCGGAAATCCTTATCATGTACACATGCACGAAGAATCGAGAATCACCCCCCCCCTCATTGAATTTTCGCCATTCCGTTTGGTTAATCATTCTCAGACTTCCAGGCGTCAGATGAGGCAGCATGCAAAGAGTGCGTTTCGTGTCCTGCATGTCCTGCTTGGCGAACGAGAATACTACGAACCGCCCCTCCTTTGCCGCGCCGCGACATCGTTGATCACTTTCTCGCGGCGCGCGAACGACGCTTGGTTCAGCGCCTTCGCCCGCGCCGTCATCTCCGGTCCCGCGCGCTCGGGCGAGCCGCAATCGAACGGCGGCTGAGGATCGTACTCAAGATGGAGCTGGATCATCTTTGCTGCCTCCTCGCCCCACTCCTCGGCAATCACCGCCAGAGCAAAGTCGATCCCGGCCGTCACCCCGCCGCCGGAAATACGGTTGCGATCCTTCACCACCCGCGCATTCACCGGAATGGCGCCAAAGGCCGGCAGCATATCGCGCCACATCCAATGGCAAGCCGACTTGTAGCCCGAGATCAAACCGGCGGCACCCAGAACAAGCGAGCCCGTGCACACCGACGTCACATATTTCGCGTTCACGGCCTGCTGACGCAGGAAGGCCAGAGTCTCATCATCCGTCATCAACGCCGACTGTCCAGCCCCACCCGGAACACAAATGAGATCGAGCTGCGGACAAGCCTTGAACGTCGTCGTCGGCATCAGCGACAGTCCTGCGTCCGACGGAATGGGCTCAATCGTCTTCCAGATATAATGAACCTTCGCACCCGGCGCCCGCGACAGAAACTGCGCCGGTCCCGTGAGGTCGAGTTGCGTCAAGTTGGGATAAAGCAGAAAGCCAATATGGAAGGGTTTGGACATGACCGAAGCTCCGGGAAATTCTAACCCCTTGCTACCACAAACGAGCCCTTGAGCCACACGCCGGAGACGACTAGTTTGCCCCCCATGCTGCACCAAACCGCTTTCCAATCCTTCGCCGAAACCACAACCCCAGCTCAAGGCGCCCCCCGCCTCGCCGCTTTGCGCGATGAACTCAAGCGCCGGGGCCTGGATGGTTTCATCATTCCACGATCCGACGAGTATCAGGGCGAATACGTCCCCGCGCGCGCCGAACGCCTGTCATGGCTCACAGGCTTCACCGGCTCGGCCGGCGCCGCCGTCGCTCTTCTGAACAAGGCAGCAGTCTTCATCGACGGCCGCTACACCGTCCAGGCCGCCGAACAGGTCGACGCCAGCGCATTTGAAAACGCCTCGCTTGTTGACAACCCACCGCCCGATTGGATTGAAGCAAATCTCCCGAAGGGCGCCAAGTTCGCCTACGACCCATGGCTGCATTCCGCCTCTGCGGTCGAAGCTCTCCAAACCTCGGTTGCCAAGGCCGGCGGCACGCTGGTTGCCTGCGCGGACAATCCGCTCGACGCTATTTGGGACGATCAACCGGCCGCGCCTTTGGGCGCGGTCGCCATCCAGCAACTTGAACATGCTGGCGAGGCCTCGGACTCCAAGCGCGAACGCATCGCCAAATCCTTGCGCGATGCCAAAACCGATGCGGCCGTCTTGACCTTGCCCGAGTCCATCGCCTGGCTCCTCAACATTCGCGGCAGCGACGTGCCGCACACGCCGTTCCCGCATTCGTTCGCAATGCTCAACAATGACGGCCATGTCGAACTCTTCATCGACCGCCGTAAGTTCACACCGGGCATCGAAGCCTGGCTCGGCAATCACGTCACCGTCCGCGCGCCTGAAGAACTGGGCGCTCATCTAAAGGCGCAATCGCAGAAGCGCATTCAGATCGACCCCGCAACGGCGTCATCCTGGCTGTTCGATCAGTTGAAAGCGGGCGGCGCCGAAATTGTCCGTGGCCCCGATCCCGTCCTTCTACCCAAGGCTTGCAAGAACGCCACCGAACTCAACGGCACCCGCCGCGCCCATGAACGCGATGGTGCTGCCCTCTCGAAATTCCTGGCCTGGATCGCCAGGGAGGGCCCGAAAGGCAAGATCGACGAAATCGAAGCCTGCCGCGTGCTGGAATCCTATCGCGCCGAAACCGGCACCCTGAAGGATCTCAGTTTCGGCTCCATCTCTGGCGCAGGCGCCAACGCCGCGCTGCCACATTATCGTGTCACCAAGAAATCGAACCGCAGAATCCAGTCCGGCGAGATTTACTTGATCGACTCCGGCGGCCAGTATCTCGACGGCACCACCGACGTAACGCGCACCATCGCAGTCGGCACGCCCACGGCCGAAATGAAAGACCGCTTCACCCGCGTGTTAAAAGGACACATCGCTCTTGCCCGCGCCCGGTTCCCCGAAGGCACCACCGGCGTTCAGCTTGACACGCTCGCGCGTATGGCTTTGTGGGACGGCGGCTACGACTACGATCACGGCACCGGCCACGGCGTCGGCGCTTACCTCAGCGTTCACGAAGGCCCGCAGAACATTTCGAAGCGTGTCCTCAACGTGCCCCTGAAACCCGGCATGATCGTCTCCAACGAGCCCGGCTATTACAAAGTAGGCGCCTACGGCATTCGCATCGAAAACCTGATCGTCGTCACCGAACCCAAAGACATCGGCGGCGATCGAAAAATGATGGAATTCGAAACCCTGACACTGGCGCCAATCGACCTCGCCCTCGTCGAACCCAGTATGCTGAGCGAAGGTGAACGTCATTGGCTCAACGCCTACCACGCCCGCGTCCGCCAGGTGCATGACGGCAAAGTCGACGCCGAAACACAAAGCTGGATGACCGAAGCTACGCGTGCGATTTAGCACTATGGCCCCAATCTCTCGCCTCGACCACGTCGTCATCGCCGTGCCCAATTTGGACGAGGCGGCCGCCACCTATCGCAAGTTTGGTTTTGCACTCACCCCGCGCGGCTTTCACGAAGGCAAAGGCACCGGCAATCACTGCATCATGTTCGGCAAAACCTACATCGAGCTTCTGGGTGTCGTCGACGCCACCGGCGCCGAAGGCCGCCTCGCTGGGCGCGTCAAAGCCCGCGGCGAAGGCGCCATCGCCATCGCCTACGGCGCCGATGACGCAGACAAAACCTGCGCCGCCTTACGCGCCGCCGGCATCGAAGCGGAAGATCCCAACGACCTCTCGCGCCCGCTCGATCTCGACGGCAAGTGCGAGATGGTCCGCTTCCGCAACATCAACATGCCGGGCCTAAAACTGCCCGATACGATGCAATTCGTCTGCACGCACCTCACACCAGAACTCACCCGCGCCCGCCACGAATGGCAACTCCACCCCAACGGTGCCGTTGGCGTGGCCAAAATCAATCTCGCACTCGACAATCCGCAAAGTGCGAAACTGGAATTGGCCAGGCTATTTGACAAACTGGAGAACACCAAAATCGAAATACAAAAGCGCGATCAAGGCATTCGCGAAGGCATCGTGGGTCTCACAATCCGTGTCACCGAAATTGACGCAGTCGCCGCAATGCTCGACATGGGCCGCATCCCCCACAGCACGTCCAGGCAAAGCGTTACTGTCCCCGCGACCGCAGCGCACGGCGTAGCCCTGGAATTCACGGACGACTGATCAACGCCAACCACTCATCTTCGCTGATCACCTTCACGCCGAGCTTCTCGGCGTCTTTCAGCTTCGAACCCGCTTTCGGACCCGCAACCACCAAGTCCGTCTTCGCCGACACCGAGCCTGCAACCTTGGCACCCAGCGACTCCGCGCGCGACTTCGCTTCGCTGCGGCCCATCTTTTCCAGCGTGCCGGTGAACACAATCGTCTTGCCCGCCACCGCACTGTCTGCTTTCGGCCTTTCGGCCCCTTCGACGACGAGCAACGCCAACAGCCGCGCCACTTCCGCGCGGTTGTGTTCTTCTTCGAAGAACTCGGCGATCGCCTTCGCCACGACTTCGCCGATGCCTTCGATGGCGTTGAGTTCGGCAAACGCCGTCGATGCCTCGTCAGCCGCCGCCGTCATCGCCTCCACGAACACCAACGCCGACCCGTAATTCAAAGCCAACGCCCGCGCCGTCGCCTCGCCGGCATGACGAATGCCGAGCGCATATATAAACCGGTGCAGCGCCACCGTTCGCCGTGCCTCGATGGCGGCAAAAAGCTTCGCCGCCGACTGCAGCCCCCAGCCCTCGCGCGCCGCAATTGCATTTGGCCCGGCGCCAAATTTCTTCTCCAACAGGAAAATGTCGGAAGGATGCGCGATCATCTTGTCCGCCAAAAACGCATCGACATGCTTCGAGCCAAAGCCCTCGATGTCGAACGCATTGCGCGACACGAAGTGCTTCAGCCGCTCCGCCGCCTGCGCCGGACAGATCAAACCGCCGGTGCAACGCCGTGCAACCTCGCCCTCTTCGCGCTCGGCATGACTGCCGCACACAGGGCACACCTCGGGGAACTTGAACGCCTTCGCACCCTTCGCACGCTTTTCCAAGTTCGTGCGCACGATCTGCGGGATCACATCGCCCGCGCGCTGCACGACAACGGTGTCGCCGACGCGCACGTCCTTGCGTGCAATCTCGTCTTCGTTGTGAAGCGTCGCATTCGTCACCACGACGCCGCCCACCGTCACGGGCTTGAGCCGCGCCACCGGCGTCAGCACGCCCGTGCGCCCGACTTGAATGTCGATCTCAAGCAGCTCGGTCTCGGCTTGCTCGGCCGGAAACTTATGCGCCACAGCCCAACGTGGCGCGCGGCTGACAAAGCCCAATCGCTGCTGCCAATCGAGCCGGTCAACCTTATAGACCACACCATCGATGTCGTAGCCGAGCGAGGCGCGCATACCCGCGATCTTCTCGTGATACTTCAAAATCTCATCGACGCTGTTGCAGCGCTTCATCAGCGGGTTCGTCGGAAAACCCCACGCGCCGAACGCCGCGATCACATCCGTTTGCGTGCTACCCAGCAGCGTCGACGCCTCGCCCCACGTATAGGCGAAGAACTTCAACGGTCGCTGTCTCGTGATCGCCGCATCGAGCTGACGCAACGACCCCGCCGCCGCGTTGCGCGGATTGGCGAAGGTCTTTTCTCCGCGCGCCACCTGCTCCTTGTTAAGCTTGGCGAAATCGGCGTGGCTCATGAACACTTCACCGCGCACCTCGATCACGTCGGGCGCGTCGTGACTTTTGAGCACATGCGGAATATCGTCGAGCGTGCGCAAATTCGCCGTAACATCCTCGCCCACCTCGCCGTCGCCGCGCGTGGCGCCCAGCACGAACCGGCCTTTCTCGTAACGCAAGCTCGCCGACAGTCCGTCGATCTTGGGTTCCGCCGTGATCGCCAAATCCTCGTCGGCGCCGAGGCTCAAGAACCGCCGCACCCGCTCAATGAAATCGGCCACGTCTTCATCGCTGAACGCATTGTCGAGAGACAGCATCGCAACACCGTGCTTCACCTTGCCGAATTTCTCGGTCGCCGCAAATCCAACCCGCCGCGACGGACTGTCCGGGCGGATCAGTTGTGGAAACTTCGCTTCGATCGCCGCATTGCGCTTTTTCAGCGCGTCGTAGTCGGCGTCCGAAACGCAAGGTGCGTCCTCCGCGAAGTAGCGCTTGTCATGGTCCGCAATCTCGCGCGCCAGGCGTTCAAGTTCCAGCGCCGCATCTGCTTCCGGCATCTTCGAAACAGCCGCAGGCTTTGCACTCACGTCGCGCGACGCCGCTTGGGCAGGGGCTCAACTCCACCCGATATCAATTGATCCGCCGCCGCCCGCGCTTCATTGGTCACCTTGGCTCCAGCCAGCATGCGAGCGATTTCCTCGCGCCGCCCTGTTGCATCCAGCAGTTCGACCCGCGTTGCCATGGCGCCCGCCGCCATCGCCTTGCTGATGCGCAAATGATGAGCGCCGCGTGCCGCGACTTGCGGTGAGTGCGTCACCACCAAAACCTGCTCGCCTTGCGCCAACCGCGCCAGCCGTTCACCAACTGCATCGGCGACCGCTCCACCAACGCCTCGATCAACCTCGTCGAATATCAATGTCGAGGCCGATCCTTCATCGGCAAGCGAAACCTTCAACGCCAGAATAAAACGGGCTAGCTCACCGCCTGAAGCAATGCGCGTCAGCGCCCCAAACGGCGCCCCCGGATTTGTCGCCACCATGAATTCAGCCCGGTCCTGCCCCATCGGTCCTGCGGACTCTGGCGGCAATCGTTCCAGTTTCGTACGGAACAAGGCACTCGCCAACTTCAACGGCGCCAATTCTTTGGCAACCCGGATATCAAGCGCTGATGCCGCTTTCTCGCGTGCCGCGCTCAACAGTGTTGCAGCTTTATCGTAATTGCTGCGCGCCTCAACCCTCAGCCGTTCCAATTCCCGCGCGCGCGAGTTCGCGCTCGACAACGCTGCTAGTTTTGCCTCAACTTCAGCACGCTTGCCGATAAGCCCGTCGCAGCTACCGCCAAACTTCCTCGCCGCAGCCCTGAGTGCAAACAAGCGCGTTTCTGCACGCTCAAGGCCGTTGGCATCGAAGGCCAGACCCTTGGTAGCCGCATCAACTGTACGACGCGCCTCGCTGACTTCGATGACGGCACGATCAAGTGCAGCCACTGCTGCATCCAGCCGTCCCTGCGCCGCCGACTGCGCACGGCTCAAGCGGCGCAATGCCAGATTCAAGCGAGCTTCGACTCCACCATGTCCCGCCAAAGCATCAACGGCGTCATTGAGATCGCTGGAAATTTTCTCAGCGGCCATCATGACTGCCCGCATTTTCGCAAGCTCGGCCTCCTCGCCGGCCCGTGAGTCGAGGGCGCGCAATTCCTCGGCGACATGTTTCAAGTAGTCGAAGTCCTGCGCCGCACGCGATTGTGCGTCCGTCTCTGCGCGCAAAGCCTCTTCGGCCGCGGCCACAAGCCGCCATGCTGATTCAACGTCGGTTACTTCGTCACCGAGCCGCCCAAAAGCGTCAAGCAAATTGCGATGGCCCGCTCCATCGAGCAAACCTCGATCATCGTGCTGCCCATGAATCTCAAGCAGCATCGCACCAGCTTCGCGCATCAACCCGATCGAAACAGGCTGGTCATTGACAAACGCCCGGCTGCGCCCGTCCGCGCCAATCGTTCGCCGGAAGATCAGCGCACTGTCGCCGTCCAAACCATTGCCGCGGAGCAAGGCGCGCACCGGATGATCTCGTGGCAGATCAAACACTGCCGTGACTGTCGCTTGGAAGGAACCTGCGCGAATAAATCCACGCTCTGCCCGCCCGCCAGTCGCCAGTCCCAGCGCATCAAGCAATATGGACTTACCTGCACCGGTCTCGCCAGTGAGCACGCACAACCCGGGTGCGAACTCCAAATCCAGCCGTTCAATCAGCACAAAGTCGCGGATTGAAAGGGATGTCAGCATCTGAAGCGTGGCGCCGTATTGGAAAAACTAAAACCAGTCGAAGAGACCGCCTTCGTCGTCTTTCTTGTCTGCAGTCTCAGCCGCCATCCCTGGATCAGAAGCCAATTCCGGTGGCGCGATGACTGGCATCGGTTCTTGCGGCGCTGCATCTGGCGAAGCCGGCCGGGTTTGTGCAACCGGCTTCCCGGCGTTTGGGATGCTTCCATATTCCTGCATGACAGCGTAGGTGTCTTCATACCATTCGCTGCCAGGGTAATTGTGTCCGAGCACCGCAGCAGAAGCTTGCGCTTCCTTGACAACGCCTAAAGACAAATAGGCTTCGACCAAACGGTGTAAAGCTTCGGGAACGTGGCTGGTGGTTTGATACTTTTCCACCACAGTCCGAAAGCGGCTAATCCCTGCCACCATCTCGCCACGTTTCAAATAGTAGCGGCCGATCGCCATTTCCTTACCAGCCAAGTGATCCCGCGTCAGATCAAGTTTCAATCTTGCATCGCGCGCGTAGTCAGTTTGCGGAAACCGCTTGATGAGTTCCCGCAACGCCGACATCGCCTGCTCCGTCCGCCGTTGGTCACGACCGACATCGACGATCTGCTCATAAAGAGAAACCGACTTCAGGTAGTACGCATAGGGCGCGTCTTTGTTACCGGGGTGTAAAGTGATGAACCGGTCCGCAGCCAAAATTGCTTCGTTGTATTTGTTGCCTTGATAGTGACAAAACGCCGACATCAAAATCGCGCGCCGCGCCCAAATCGAATACGGGTGCTGACGTTCCACTTCGTCGAACGCTGCCGCGCAAGGAATCCAATTTGCTTTATCAAGTTGTGTGAGCGCATTTGCGTAAAGCTGCTCTGGGGGGACCTCTTGGATTTCCCCACGCGGACGTGGCACATCCGTGTCATCTCCTGCACACGCGGCAAGAGGCAAAGCCAACGCGAGTACCGTTGAAAGACGTAGTGTACGCGAAAATCGAAAAAGAGGCATGAGCACCAGCCGGTCATATGATGAAACACACTCGTCCAGACTGCCAGGCCCTGCCCCGGCACCGTACGAAATTCTAGCCAATCTTTAGCGCATGCTGATCGCCGCCGCTAGCCGAACCTGATGACCAAAACGTCAGGAAGCGAACAGTTCCGCCGCAAAACCGGGCAAGGCTGCCCACTGCGGCGTGGTGATCGGCATGCCGTGATTCTACACTTACACTGGTCAACCACCGGGGCGCACCTCAGATTCTGGCTCACAAATGCCAAAATAATTCTTCGACCGTTGTAGGTTGCCGGTTAGTTCCACGAACATTCCACAAATGCGTAGGAGAAGTTGCAATCCAGATTTCGCGTACCATGAGGTAGCCACTATCTGTTCCGTTTAACAAAAAAAATGCGCCGCGCGTATCCCCCCGCAAGCGGCGCATTAAGCAATTGGCAACCATTACTCAGCAGCAGCCAGTCCACCAACGTAAATCGGACGTTCGACGGGTGGAGCTGTACGGCGTGCATGCAATGTCACAACTTCATAAGCGCTCTTGCGCGCGAACAACTCTCGCAGAAGGCGATTGTTAAGCGCATGGCCCGTCTTGAAACCTCGGAACTGCGCAAACAAAGGTGCTCCAGCCAAGGCCATATCGCCAACGACATCCAGCAATTTGTGCCGCACAAATTCATCGCCGTATCGCAAACCTTCTTCGTTCAGAATCCGGTCTCCGTCAACGACGATGGAATTCGCCAATGACCCACCAAGCGCATGACCATTTGCCTGCAAATGCTCAACTTCGTGGCGGAACCCAAAAGTGCGCGCCCGCGCAAGCTCAGCCTTGAAAGACGGAGCGTCAAGATCGAACGAATAGAACTGCCGGTCGATAACAGGGCAATTTTCGAACGCGATCTCCAGTTCCGCAGAGAACCCTACACCGGGGCGCAATTCAGCGTACTTGTCGCCATCGTCTACGCGCACGGTTTCACGCACGCGGATCACATGTTGAGGCGCGCTCTGTACGACCAGGCCAGCACATTCGAGCAAAAACACAAACGGCGCAGCGCTTCCATCCATGATAGGAACTTCCGCGCCGTCGATTTCGATAAAGAGATTGGAAACACCGCAGGCTGAAACAGCGGCCATCAAGTGCTCAACCGTATGCACCTTTACGCCATAAACATTACCAATCGTCGTTCCGAGCTTGGTATCTGTCACCTTGTCAAAGCGCGCTGGAATCACACCTGCGACGCCCGGATGATCAGTTCGGCGGAACACAATTCCAGTTCCTTCAGGAGCCGGAAGCAGTGTGACTTTGGACAGAATTCCAGAGTGCACCCCAACACCTTGGCAAACCATCCGGTTCTTGATCGTCTTCTGAAGTGACATTGCCCCTCACAACTAAACTCGAAACTGCCAGTCCAACTCGTGCCACGAGGTGCGCCCCGAATTTCCGGCCGTCCCCACGGCCTTCAAGACTGAACTGCTCCAAAAACAATGGAGCTACCCGTCCAACCACCTGTGCGAGTGTTGCTTACGCAACCCAGCACCCGCACGCGTGATTTCATCGCTGAAGAAAGTTCTAACAGTGTGTCCGAATCGCTCGAAATGACTTCTTATTTCCGATTATTACCGCTCAAATCAGCCGAAAAATGAGCGTGCCGTAACCCAAACCGCTGGCGCCACGGTTGCGTTTTGCAGCCTGAAGCAGAATCGGGAGCCAAAGCAAGGCAGCCTCGATCAATGTCGAGGCCACACCTTTTGGTTGAACATTAGGAGAAATTCAGACCAAGCCCGTTAATTCACCTGGCGGCGCAAAAACGCCGGTATTTCAAGCTGGTCGTCAGAAACAGCATTATACGGCTCATCTGATTTGTCTTGGCCCAGATTCGAACTTTTACTGGCCACGGGAAGTGAGCGTGACGACTCGCTCGCATAACCTTGCGGAGCAAGCCGCATTCCGCTGGGTGACGATCCCGGCTTTGAAATTGGATTGCGCTTGGCACTCGACGTCCCACCGATGCTAATGCCAAAAACGCTGAAGCCCCCTGATTTCTTCGTTTCTTGCTGAAACTGGGGTGGCAGAGGCGGCCTCTGTGAATGCTGCCGCGCAACGTCTGAGAACTGCCCGCCACGCAGCGCCGCACCCACGGATTCAATCATCTCCGGATCAAAGATGTGACTTTCCACCCCGCCGTAACCCCGCTGCGGCGGCGCACACACCGAGTGCTCCTGGGTTGAAAGACCTGCGTCGCCCGCCAACCCCGCACGAACAATTTCACTTTGCATGGAATGAACAGGATGTGATGGCGCTGGCACAGGCGACGCGCCGGTGCTGGACGCCGGATTGGTTGACCCGGCAACAATGGGCTGGGCAAAGGTTGGCATCGAAGTCGAACGGACGCCGCTGGCTTTCGAGACGGCCGCCGACACTTTTGCCGGCAGAGTCTGCATCCGCATTTCCGCTGAAATGCCTGTGGCTACAACAGATACCCGCATGCGCCCATTCAGACGTTCATCAAAAGTCGAGCCCACAATAATGTTCGCTTCCGGATCGACTTCGGCGCGTATCTTGTTCGCCGCTTCGTCAACTTCATAAAGCGTCAGATCCATCCCGCCGGTGATATTGATCAGAACCCCGCGCGCGCCTTTCATCGACGACACGTCAAGCAATGGGTTGGAAATCGCAGCCTCCGCCGCTTCAACAGCGCGGCGCTCGCCTTCGGCTTCACCCATACCCATCATGGCCGTGCCCATCTCGCTCATGACGGTTCGAACATCGGCAAAGTCAAGATTGATCAGGCCCGGCATCACCATCAGATCCGTAACCCCGCGCACGCCGGCATAGAGCACTTCGTCGGCCATTTCGAACGCTTTGGCAAACGTGGTCTTTTCGTTGGCAATGCGGAACAGGTTTTGATTTGGAATAACGATCAGCGTATCGACGAATTCCTTGAGCCGCTCGATCCCCTCATCGGCGGTGCGCATGCGCCGCTGCCCTTCAAAGGCAAAGGGCTTCGTCACAACACCGACGGTCAGAATGCCAAGTTCGCGCGCCAGTTTGGCGATAACCGGTGCCGCCCCCGTACCCGTGCCACCACCCATACCCGCCGTGATGAACACCATGTGGCTGGATTGAAGGATGCGCTTGATTTCGTCTGAACTTTCTTCAGCCGCGCCCTGGCCAATATCGGGACGCGAGCCTGCACCCAGGCCTTGCGTCAACACGGTTCCGATCTGCAGACGGTGATGCGCTTTGGAATGAACCAGCGCTTGCGAGTCCGTATTCGCCACCAAAAACTCGACGCCCTCAAGCTTCGACAACACCATATTATTGACGGCATTGCCGCCGGCTCCGCCGACGCCAAACACAAGTATCCTCGGCTTCAGTTCAGTGAAGTCTGCTGCCGAAATGTTGATGGCCATTTCTTATTCTCCATGCGTGCCACCTTCACCAAACTGAAAACACCACACCATTTCCCAAAGTCCCGCGCGTTTTCCGCGCTATTTTCTTGCCTAGTCTTGCGCCGCAAACAGTTAAAAATTCTCTTTGAACCAGCGCTTTATTCCGGCGAACCCCTGCGAAGCAGAAGCACTAGCATACGCCAGTTGTGGAAAGTCTGCGTCCTCTTGAAAATTTTGCACTTCGTTCGGACGATGTGCCGCCCAGGACGCAAGTCCGGCACACGCCGCAAATTGCGCACCGGCCGCAACATCCACCAGCCCCGCCAGACGCACCGGCCGGCCAATCCTGACCTGTTTTGACAGCACACGCGACGCTATTTCCCGCGCCCCGTTGAGCTGACTGGCGCCCCCGGTGAGCACGACGCGCCGTGCAGAAATCGATGACAGGCCAAACTCAGCAAGCCGGTCGCGGACAATTTCGAAAGTTTCTTCAATGCGCGGCTGAATGATCCCGGTCAAAACCGAGCGAGGAACCTGCGCGTCATCGTCACCGTCGTCTTCGCCCAATTGCTGCACCGCGATCATGTCCCGACCGTCATTGGGACCCGACAAAGCACTGCCAAACAATGTCTTCAGCCGCTCCGCCTGCACCAGTGAGGTCGACAATCCGCGGGCAATATCGCTCGTCACGTGATTGCCCCCGACGGGCAAAACATCAGAAAATACAAGGTGTCCGTCGAAGAATACCGAGATCGAGGTCGTGCCGCCGCCCATGTCGACCACGGTCGCACCCAGATCGATTTCATCGGCAACCAACGTCGCAAGCCCGGATGCATAGGCCGAAGCTGCCATGCCCGCGATGCCAAGGTGGCAGCGTCCAATGCAAGCCTCAAGATTGCGGATAGGCCCGGACCCGGCCGTGACCACGTTCATGCTCACGCCCAGTGTCTCGCCAATCATGCCCAGCGGATTACGGATCCCCCGGCTGCCGTCGATGGAATAGCTGCCCGGCGTGCAGTGAATAACCTCGCGTTCGTTCGAAGGAATTTGTGCCCGCCCCGTCGCGTATGCCCGGCGTAAATCCTCTTCACCAACTTCATGTCCGGCAATCGAGACCTCGACATTGATCGTGCGGCTCTGCGGTTGCCCGCAGGAAATGCCTACGATCGCTTCCTTGAGCGTGACCCCGGCCATCTGTTCGGCCTGCTCGACGGCAGCCCGGATAGAATCTTCGGCAGCGTTGATATCGACGACTGCGCCCGCCCGCACACCGGTGCTGGCCTGTTGTCCAACACCCAGAACCTTCAGCAGCGGCGCTCCGCCTTCGCGTGGAACCACAGGCTTGACAATCAGACAGGCCACTTTCGTCGATCCGACATCCAGTGCCCCGATAATACCGCCCTTGAACGGCCGCTGTGTGCTCCGTCCCCTTGCCTTGCCAATGCCAACAGCCATTAAGTGTCCCTACCACCAGAAATCTTGACCGGTGCGATCAAGGGCGAACCTGGCGGTAGCTTGACAATAAACCGGTCTGCAAAGCGAAGGTCGATCGCTTTGATGTCTCGCGCGAGAATTCTGTCTTCGCGATCGAGCCTAACAAGTTCTGCCAAGGCCGCTTCGGCGCCTTCTTCTGGCAGTCGTACTTCAACACCGTTAGCAAGCCGTAAATCCCAACGTCTTTCACCTACTCGCACGGCGGCCTTCACACCTGACATGAAGTTTGGTTGCGCCGCAACAAGTGCAAAAAATGAAGCGGCAGCTTCCCCCGCACCTTTGCCCACGATCAACGGCAAGCTTGCAAACTGTTCGGCGCGTTGCCCTTCAATTTTTTGCCCCTGCGAGTCGATGACAAATTTAACGCCGTCGATTTGCCAGCGCGCCACCGGCTTGCGTTCGCGGATCGTCACATGGATCCGTGATGGCCAAATACGCCGCACTTCTGCCGATTTTACCCAGGGCAAGGCTTCCAGCCGCGCTCGCGCCTCGTCGACATCGACATAGAGCATCAAATCACCGCGCTTGAGCCCAAGCCTGCGGCCGATTTCAGTGGTCTCCGTTTCAATGCGCCCATCAACGATCACCGTGCCGACCGTAAATCCAGCCTCCGCCATCATGTCATCGGCGCCGCTTTTCAACTGCGCCAGCGCCGAAGACACATGTCCGCCAGAAAATAATCCTGCAATCGTCACCGATACGAAAAATAAAATCAGCAACGCTGTCCAAAAAAAAGCCCACCGCACCGCAACCTTGAACGAATCCACCCAGCGCAGGACAACCCCGTCACGGGCGCCGCCACGCTTGGAACGATTGATCCGCGGCTTGCTGCGCGAGGCCGTAGGCTTAGCGCGGCGCTTTGGCGGCGCCGGGGCATCATCGAATTCGTCATCGCGCCCCATCGCGGAGCCCACTACCGACCGCATGAGGCATCCTCAACCAGCCACCGGCACAAGGCACCGTAGGAAATTCCTTTATACGCCGCCTGCTCTGGCGCCAGCGATGTCGGCGTCATGCCCGGCTGTGTATTCGTCTCAAGCAGGATCAACCGGCCCGGTTCGCCCGCTGTATCATCATAGCGCAGATCGGTCCGGCTCACGCCGCGGCAGCCCAGCGCCACGTGCGCCCGTTCCGACAGCTCCATCGCCTGCGCGTAGACCTTGGGATGAATTTTCGCCGGCACAATGTGCTCTGACCCGCCTTCCGAATACTTGGCTTCGAAATCGTAGAATTTCGTGTGCGCAACGATCTCAGTCACGGCTAGGGCTTGGCCCGCCATCACCGCCACCGTAAGCTCGCGCCCTGGTACGAATTCTTCCACCATCACCTCATCACCCAATGTCCACTCAGCGCTGGTCAAAAGCTCCGGCGGACGATTATCTCCCGGGCGGATTATAAAGACCCCAACGCTTGACCCCTGATTAACGGGCTTGATCACAAATGGCGGCTGAATGGCAGTTTGTTTCGAGACGTCGTGGCGGGAACACACGATGTCTTTAACGATGGGCAGCCCCACCGACCGGTAAACCGCTTTCGTGCGCTCCTTATGCATCGCCATCGCCGACGCCAATACGCCCGAATGAGTGTAAGGAATATTTAAGACTTCAAGCAGGCCCTGCACGCAGCCATCTTCGCCCCACTGACCGTGCAAGGCGTTGAAACACACGTCGGGCTTCAGCTTCTCAAGTACTTCGGCGATATCGCGCCCCACATCGATTTCGGTGACTTTGAACCCTTCGTCTCGCAAGGCCGCAGCGCAACCCTTGCCGGTGACCAAACTCACCGGCCGCTCCGCCGACCACCCACCCATCAAAACAGCAACGTGATGTTTCTCAGTCAAAGCCAGTCTCCATTACCAATGCGGGGCGCCGAAACCAAAAAAGGGCGGAAATAGCGAAATGGTCTGTGTATATACCAACGCATGCATACGCGCATATAAGGTCTTTACCATCCATTATTTCCGACAAATTGAACGGTTATCAGAGGTCGGCTTATATGAACATTTCTGCATGTATGCATGCACGCACTGTCGTGGGTGCGCGGATTGCCACTCTGCCGGCGAAGGGGGTGTGTATGTCGAAATGCATGCAGATATACATATAAGCTCATTTTCTGGCAGATTCACAACGATTTCAGGTCCTGAGCTTTTCTGCAAGTTACCTGCACGCCGCACCTTGTGCAGATAAACTCGTCGCCAAAGCGCCAAGGCTCCACGCCAAAAAGTCGAAATTTTTACCGCCATTATCAAAGACATGCGACGACCTAATCCCATTTAAACTATAAGCTAAAACACTATAGAACTAATATAGAACAAATATCCGGGCAAGTCAAATGGGCATCCGAGGCTGTGAAGGAATATCACGCGGAGCCGCAGGGAACGCGGAGATCGGCTGATTCCAATCGTAAATCTCCGCGGCTCCGCGCCTCCGCGTGATTTCTTCACACGCTCTCCTGCCCGCCTCAGCCCTGCCAGCGGGCCTCGTCAGCGGCACGCGGCGGCGTTCTCAGTAGTTTACGGATTATTCAGCAATGCGGCGATGTACCAAAACCTGTTATACTCACTTAGATTTTTATGAGTATAATACCGGCCATGCACGTTCCAATCCCCCTTCAGACCGTCTACGCCGAACTGGTTGAGCAAGCGGCAATCCATGAGATCGGCCGCGAGTTTCCTGCCTATGGCGGCTTCACAAAAAAGACGGTCAAGGGCCAACGATACGTTTACTGGCAAGGCCAGGTGGGAAACATACGCCGGCAAAACCTTGCGCGGCACTTCCCCCCATCGTCTGCAGCCGCTAACGCGGCGCAGCCACTTCCCCCGCAAGCGGGGGCAGACAGAAAATCTGGTGTCTTCCTCCGCTTGCGGGGGAAGTCC
>JAWXBO010000085.1:0-18819 GCA_034440175.1 Alphaproteobacteria bacterium | reverse complement strand
TACCTTTGTCGGCATAGGCCACGGCCCGATCATAAAAAGCAGCGCCGTAATTCGGGTCAAGCTTTATCGCTTGATCGAAATCAACAATTGCTCGGTCATAGTCGCCCTTTGTATCAAACGCATTGCCTCGACCGTTGTATGCTGCGGCGTCATCCGGCTTCAGCTTGATGACCCGATTGAAATCTGCAAGTGTCAAATCGGCCTTGTCTGAATCTTGATAGGCATAGCCGCGATTGCGTATCGCGCGGACAAAATCCGGATCCAAAGTAATAGCCTTCTCAAAATCCGTGATCGCGTGCATGTGGTCGTCCAAATTCACATAGGTTTCGCCGCGATTGTTGAAGAATATTGGATCGTCGCCCCTGAGAGCCATTGCTTTCGTATAGTCTGCGATTGCGCGCGCATACTCACCCTTGTTGTTATACGCCCAAGCGCGGTTGTTGTAGGCAACGGCATAGTTTTGGGGAATGCCGGATCGCCTGGTCGTAGTCGTTGATCGCGAGGTCGTATTTTCCACGCGTATCGTAGATCGCGCCTCGATTGTTGTACGCGTCGGCATAGCCCCACTTTAGCTTTATCGCTTGATCATAGTCGGCGAAGGCGCGATCAAGATTTCCTTTGCTTTCATACCTTTCGCCTCGATTGTAAAGTGCGACCGCGTAGTTTGAGTCTAACTTGATCGCCAGATTGAAATCAGCAATTGCTTTGTCATGAGTACCTTTTGCCCCAAGTGCCAGACCCCGGCCGCGGTACGCTTCCGCCTTTCTGGGCTCTCGCTTCAGCACGTCATCAAATGCCGCGATTGCAAGATCGTATTTGCCCATATCGTGAAGGATAAAGGCGCGGTTCACAATCGTCACGACGGCGTTGGAATCCAACTTCAACGATGTATCGTAATCTGCCAGTGCCTGCACATAGTCTCCGCGCCCATGATAAGCCACGCCTCGATCATTGTAGGCGATAGCAAGTGTTGTCTTTCTCGATCCGCCCAACTGGATCAGTAACGTACACTCTGCAATCATTAGGTCGTTGCTGTAGCCGTCCGCTGGCGTGCCCGTGCAACGTCGCTCCGACAGGCTTCGGGCCACGAAGAAGAGCAGTATAGGAATAGTAATGAAGACAGGGACCCATTTGGTCCATTTGCCCCACACTCCTCCTAGCATCATCGCTCCCCCCAAGACTATTCGGCAAAAGTATAGGCGCATGGAAATCGCATCATTCAAGGCGGCGCGCGCTCAAACATCGTTAGAGCTGGAAAAACTCGCTTTAGCCATGCGCGCTGTGTCTCCACTGCACCAAACACCAGCAACGGCGCTCACAGCGTGGATCAGCGAACCCGCAATAAACGTCAGGTCCACATGCGTGATCGGACAGTTCTGGCCAAGTACTCGCCGCTTCGATTTCTATTGGCCTACCGTCGCAGCAGATGCGCACTTGCCGGTAGCAGGCCTTCTCTCCATTCCAATCCAGTCAGCTTCCGCTCTCGAACCACTTAAACAGCAATTGTGTCACTCTCGACAAACTTTCGCCCATTCCGGGAAACTTGCGAAAACTTTGTCCGCTAGTACTGCAGCTCCTGGAGAGACTGCCCCATGCAAGCCAGCCGCATTGTCTGCCTTCTGCTCGTCATCGCGCTCACGGTCCCCGCAATCGCACACACAGCCACAGCCAGCCCCTCCCAGCGCGAAGTCCGCGCCTCGGCGATCATCGCCGCGCTTTCCACCGGCGACACCGCCGCCTACGAGCGCGCTGCGCAAGCCAACTTCGCGCGTGCCATGCTCGCCCGCCGCACGCCTGAGCAGCGCGCCGAATTCGTTGCAACAATGCACGCTGATTTCGGCGCCCTGACCGTCGTCAAAATGGCGCACGACGCGGGCACCTTGCGTGCTGACGTGCGCGGCAAAGCCGAAAAGATGGCCGTTCTTACATTCAGCTTTGACACAACGCTCGCAAATCTCATTCAGGGCATCGAACTGCGCGTGGGCGGCGGCGACGACGCAGACGCCAACGCCCCCGCAATCCCGCCGCCGCCCATCACCGCCGCGATGCCGCAAGCCGGAATGAGCCGCGCGCTCGACGCATGGCTCTTCCCCTTCGTCGCCCGCGACGACTTCGCAGGCGTCGTCCTCATCGCCCGCGAAGGCGCACCTTTCGTTGTCCGCGTCTATGGCCCCGCAAATCGCGTGCGTCAGATCGCCAACACCGAAGACACCGCTTTCAACATCGCTTCCATCGGCAAAAAATTCACCCAAACGGCGATCGCCAAACTCATTCAGGACGGGCGCCTGAAACTGACGTCAACAATCGGCGAACTCTTGCCCGATTATCCCAACCCTGCGGCCCGCGCCGCCACCATCGAGCACCTCATCACCATGCGTGGCGGCATCGCCGACTTCTTCGGCCCCGAATTCGAGAAGGCGGAGAAGACGCGCTTCAACTCCAATCACGCCTACTACGAGTTCGTCTCCAAACTGCAACAACGCTTCGCCCCCGGCACGCGCAACGAATATTGCAACGGCTGCTACGTCGTGCAGGGCGAGATCATTGAGCGCGTCTCAGGGACACGGTTCGAAGATTACGTCCAGCGCCACGTCTTCGCCCCCGCCGCCATGACCCGCAGCGGTTATTTCAATTCAGCCAGCCTGCCCGCCAACACCGCCGTCTCATACGGCCGCGTCCGTGGCCCGGGCACCCCTTACGAAAACACGCGAGCCCTTCACGGCGCCACCGGCAGCGGCGCGGGCGGCGTCTACGCAACGGCGAAAGACCTGCTCGCCTTCGACAACGCCCTGCGCGACGGCCGCCTGCTGAACCCCGAACAAACAGCCTGGGTCCTCGGCGGCACAGCCACTACAGGCCGCAACCCGGCGCCCCTGGGCGTCGCCGGCGGTAGCCCCGGTACCAACGCCATCCTCGAATCGAACGGCCACTGGACCGTCATTCTCCTGGCCAACGTAGACCCACCACTCCCCGAACGCCTCGGCCTCGCCATTGCGAGAAAGCTGGCGGAGTAGGGAAAGAGAAGGGGACATCATGCAAGTCTTACGCGATGTCCGGCCGGTCGCGCTCCACCAGCTGCAGATACGCGTCGATCGTACCGCCGCTCAGAGGCTTCGCCATTACGCGTACCGTGTTCGTCAGCTTTCCCATTTCTACTCCCGCGCGGCGGCGCATCTCGTGGAATCCAGCAGCCTCCCAAAAGCGTTCGGCACGCGCATTGCCGGCCACCACGCCAAGCCGCAACCACGAGGCACCGTTCGCAACAGCCCACGCCTCGATGTCGCGGTAAAGCGTCTGGGCAGTACCGCTGCCGTGGCGCTCGGTCGCCACGATGAACAACCCGATATGCCAGACGCCGGGCGCCAGAAGGTCTGACGTGATGTTGGCCATCGCCACAAGACAGCCGCTCGCCTCTTGCCAGGCCATACGAATTTGCCTGCTGAAACTCCAGCCGGGCGGCAAGGCCTCGACGATTTCTTCAAGGGCTTCGTTCGGCTGAGCGGCCTGCCCAAGTACCGCCAAAAAATAAGCGGGATTGTCATCAAAGAACCGCTGCAGCAGCGGCGCGTGCTGCGGCGTCAGTTCGAAAACCGAGAGCCCGCTCAGCGAGCAACGGGGAAGTGCGAAGGCGAGCGTCATACTCTGTGCATAAACCAAGACCCGGCGCTATGTCCAAGGCTAAGCCAAGAGACTTTCCATCAGTGATCGAGCATTCTGGAAAAGCGTCTGCGCATCATCAACAACATGGTCAAGTGATTCCGGAAACAAGCCTGCCCGCCATAGAAAGTAGAAACTTGTGAACATTGACAGGATCACCCACATCCGGTGAAACAGCCAAAGCGCTCCGACGGGCCCGCGCCGCATTTCCCCGGCAACGGCCCACGTGCCTGTGATGGCTAAAGACACGACGACAAGAATAAGCGAAAAGCCGGGCCAGGCGTTAGCCGGAACTCCGACTACCAAGGCATAGCCGGCGGCGGGTTCACTCCCGAACACGCCGGCCGAAGCGCCCCATCCCACGAAGAGCACCCCAGCCAACGAAAACAAAAACGAAGAGCGCATAAAGAACGGGTCGCGCGTAGTAGCGCTTCGCGAGCGCAAGATAGCCCCGAGGGGCCACAGTAACACAGACACCCATCCCAGGATGATACCGATCGCGATCATCCTCAACAAAGGCGCGTCTTCTCCGGCAAACAGCGCCCTGATAGATGAGAGGAGGCGCAATTCGATCAGCCGTGTGGCAAGAACCGGGGCTGGCCGGAGCTGCGCACAAAGTGTACTCACCTGCCGGTCCGGCGCCGTCAGAAACGCGACGATGATCTGCTCCATGCAGGCGTCTGCGCTGGTTGGATTGTGCGCACTGTTGGGCACCAGCAAAAGCTGCGCCCGCGGCCCCAACCGTTTTGCGGTCTCGGAAGCCTGGAGAGGCGGTGTCACCGGATCCAGCATGCCGCCCACGACCAGCACTGGAGTTGAAACGTCTCGAGGCGTCTCCCAATTCTGGGTCCGTTTGGAGGGCCAGTTTTCACAAAGTGCAAACCAAGTCTCGACATCCATCGCCCGGCTTGCAAGCGGCCACTCAATACTTTGCCCAGTCAACGCGCGCCGGTCATCAAAAGGCGCCCGTTCCCGGCATTCGGTCGCCAAATAGACGCCAACGTCGGTGCCATTAAATGTCTGGGTAGAAAGTTGAAACATCTGGGACAGCAACCCGCTGCCCCGCCTGGACGCCACGTCATCGATCAGCAAAGGAATTAAATGCCACGCTTCGCTGTCCAAAAGACCGGTTTGGATCATAGCCATGAATGATGCAGTGGAGATGTGTCTGGTGGTCAATGCGCCTTCAAAGTCCTCTCGAACGTGTATTGCCAGCGGTTTGATTTCCAGAGAAGAAAGCGCACGCTCAAAGGTCATGACCAGGTTACCAAACCGTTTTGCACATCGCGGCTGAGACGCGCATATGTCATTCAGTTTGTTCAGTGCACGCAGGAAATCCGGAGTTGCGGACGTGAACCCCGGCATTTCCGGCGGATACAGTGAGTCGGCTATCGCCGCGCGTACGTGTTGAGGATGAGCCTTCAGATAAGCCAGAGCCACCGTCGTGCCATAAGAAATCCCATAGAGATTCCAGCTGTCTATTTTGAGCGCAGTCCTGATGGATTCCATGTCACGCACGGTTGCATCGGTGCCGTACGACGCCAAGTCGGCACCTTGGTCCTGTAGCTCGTCCAGGCATATGGCCAGTTCATCAAGCGCGTGTTGTCGAGAGGCGACTGGCGAAAGTTGGTCCAGCTCTGGAGAGTCCCCAAACTGGTTTTCGCACAGTTTAGGCGTGGAGAAGCCAACCCCCCGATGATCGAACAAGACAACAGGCGCAGCCTGAGCGAAGCTTTGCCTGGCCATATACCACCAAGCGTCGACGATACCGTATCCAGGCCCGCCATGAATCAACACCGTCGGCGGCTTGGCCGCGAGGGCTTTGTTCACGGGTGTAAGCACCACTATCGCTAACTTGATGGCACGGCCATTGCCACCTTCGCGTTCGGTGAGATTCAAGTAACCACAGAACACGTTGATGTCATCTGACACCAGATACGTGGAGAGTTCGACATCGGGACAAGGAAACGGGGTCAGCGCACTTTTATCGATAACGTTTGGGCCCGCATACGAAACTAGCGGCGCAGCGCATGCAAGTAACAGCGGCAGCACTCTCCATAAAAAGTGTGCCGCCACGCGCCAGACGTCACACGCAAATCTTTGAACGGCTCCAGTGCTCACCATTCCTCAACCAGCCGGAACGTAGCTCCCGGCGCACCATAGACCTGCAACACACACGTGCCGGCGCCCGGGGGGACACTCCACAGTTGCTCCTGATCAACCGCCGCTTCCAGCACTGTGGCAGTGCAGGCAAGTCGGAATGACTTTACCTCCCCCTGCACTTGGGCGAATGAGAAATTCGATCGCAATAGTCGGTGTTGCCAACCCGCCGGCTGGCCCAAATGCGGAATGGCTGCGAGTTTCACCGGGATTTCCAAAGGGGTGGGGTTTGCAATCAACGCATTGATTGCTGCCATCATTTTGGCGGCACGGCTTTCGGGCCCGATGGCCGCCGGATCAATCGAACTGAGTTTTTCAAACGCACAGGCCGCTTCCGCAAACGCACCGGCTTGGATTGCAAGTTTCATTTTGAGAGTGAAGGCTTCGCCCCGGCGGCGGTTTTCAAGGTTCTCGGCATTTCGTATCGTTGCGTGACCGATATAGTGATAAGCGCGCGCGAAATCTCCCGTTTCGGAATACGCCATCGCAAGAGCGAGGGAAGCGCGCGCACGTTCATACAAATTCAAACGCGCGCGAAGCAAATCCTCAAGGCTCTGAATAGCTTCCGCGTATTTCCCGTCGTTGAGTTGATCATTGCCCCGCTTGAAAAGACGCGAAAACTCGTCATGTGTGGAAGCTTGGGTTCGGTCTGACGCCGCGTGTACATATACAACCATGAAGTCATGCTGATTGGTGGGGGACATGGTCCCGCTTTCATAGCGATAAATAAACTCCGTCTGTTTGCGATGCTCATCAACAGCAACGCCGTTGCGTGACGCGGGCCTGAATTTCCAGGTCGGAATAACTCTGATCGACCCCTCAACCAATTCGAGCGGTCCCATTGCGTCCATAACCACGGGATCGCGCACAGATCCGTTGGCCGAAACCATGTACTCAAGCACAACCCACCCCTCATTCCCGTCGATCAGTGCGTTCTTGGGATACCTTGGTGATGGGTTAGTTTCGATGTGTGCTGGAATGAACCCGACAATGTCTGCGTTGCCACATTTGAGGGCAGAAGGTGTCTGAGCGGCAGCATACGAAGAGAAAGCACCTGCTGTAATTGCCAAACATAGGAGTATCGACGCTCCAATCCTGAATTGTAGCCCGCTCATAAGATATACCTCTACCCACCGGTCCAAAGTTCACCTTAACTGAATCCACGCCGGGTTCAACGCGCCATCTGGAGACCGCAAGCGCAGGGGCTTTCGGCGCGCTGTGTCTGTCGCCTGTGGGTCTGTCAAGACAAGCAAACTGTCCCCGGATGCAACGCTCGCCGCCATCATGGACACTTGGCTCTTGAACTTCGGCTGCTCGCATATCGGGGGGATGTGATCGCGAGCGGATTCTCGCAGTCCCGTTGCAAACAAGCATCTGTCCGTTTCCGGGACGCGTACTGAAAAGTCGAAACAGCGAAAACGCCGGTCAGGCTTCTCCCATAGGTTGTGCATTCTCTAGTGCAAAGACATCTACCCTGTGTCGATGTCCCGCTATACACTCAAGTTCAAGGGTCGCCGCTGGGTCGTCATTGGGGAGTAGTCTATGTCTGCTGGGTTTTCACGCGCTTATAGTGTCACCACGAAGCGCCTTTCTCTCGCCTTTGGCACCATAGCTGTCATCGCACTCGCCAACGCAGCCGCTCTTGCGGGCGACGTCTCCATGACCAGTTGGGCCGACATCGTCCAGCGTGTGTCACCTGCCGTCGTCAGCCTGACCACGAAGGCCGGTCTGGGCTCTGGCTTTGTCATCGATTCCGCAGGCCACATCGTCACCAACAATCACGTCATGGGCACCGCCACCGAAGCCGATGTCCGCTTTGCCGATGGCACAAAGCTCAAGGCCCGCCTGCTTGGCCGCGACGAAGAGACCGACATTGCGTTGCTCAAGGTCGAAAGCACCAAGGCGCTAGCCAGTGTAAAATTTGAGAACGACAGGCGTGTGCGCGTCGGTGATTTCGTCCTGGCCGTCGGCAATCCGTTTGGCCTGGGCGGCACAGCGACGGCGGGCATTCTGTCGGCCCGTGGCCGCGATGAACTCGCCAGCGGCCAGTTCACCGAGTATCTCCAGCTCGACGCGCCCATCAATCCCGGCAACTCCGGTGGACCGACCTTCGACACCAACGGCCGCGTCATCGGCATGAACACGATCGGGCGCCAGGGCACCAGCATCGGCTTTGCCATTCCGTCCTCGACGATCCAGCGCGTCGTCGCTGATCTCATTGCCGGCCGCACCGTCAGCCGTGGTTATCTGGGAGTGCAAATTGCCGCCCTCAGCGACGAAGATGCCAAGGCTTTGGGCTTGCCAAATTCGAACGGCGCCCTCGTCACCACCGTCATCGAGGGCAGTCCGGCCGAAAAGGCAGGGGTCAAACGCGGCGATGTCATTTTGAAGATCAATGGGCAGGCGGTGAAGGACAATCGCGAGGCCTCACGCAAGATCGCGAACTTGGGTGCAAACCAGACGGCAGTGTTTACGATCTGGCGCACCAACGCGGAACTGAAGATCTCGGTGACGCTGGTCCAGCGCGACAGCATGGCGCAATCGCCTGCCGCTGATCCCCAATTCAGGCAGACGTCGATGGGCTTGGCTTTGCAAACCATCACCGACGTGACGCGCAGTGATTATGCCTTCGCCAAAGACGTCTCGGGCGTGCTGATCATGGGGATCGATGAAGAAAGCCATGCGGGCCAAAGCAGCTTGCGTCCCAGCGACCGCATCGTTGGCGCCGGCACCAGCAGCGTCTCGACGCTTGACGATGTCAACCTGGCCATCGAACAGGCCAAGTCGCTCAAGCGCGACTCGCTTTTGCTCTTCGTGGTCAGCCAGGCCGGCACTCAGTCTCACGTCGCCATCAAACTGAATTCGAAGTAGCCCCCCTCATCCGTCACGCCGCAAGTGCGTCGTGCCACCTTCTCCCGCAAGCGGGCGAAGGGCTTCCGCTTTTCTTGGCGCTTCTCCCTTTGGGAAAAGGATGAGGGCCTTCACCGCACTGTGGCGCCGAGGAATTTGAACCGGATCGCCTTGCCCGTCACGGCCAGCGTCCAGGTGTCGAAATCGATAGCCGACGTGCAGCTATTGCCTCGCCCGTGCAGGATCAATCGCGCATGCGCCCACACACCGCGCTCGGCCAGTACACCGCTGAGTCTTGCCAGCCCCTGATAACGCCATTCCTTATACAACACCGGCCCATGCCCGGCCGCAGCCGTCACCGCCTCGCGCGGATCGACTTCAAACCGCGTGAAGCGTTTGGGTAACAGGAAGACGATGCGCCCGGTTTTTCCGTTCGCATCGGTAAAATCGAACACCAGTTTTTTAGGCGACCCGTTCACGGCCAGCCGGTAGTCTTGATCCGACGGATCGCCAATGCCTTCGACACTGTCGGGAAAACCTGCATCGGCAAAAAGCCGGGCCCCCGGCGCAAACCGAACCTGCTCTAACTCACCGCGTTCAATAGAGTCGGTTTGCTCGATGCGCTGGCCAATCTCCGAACAACACGCGCAAGCCTGCGCCGCATTCGGAAAGCTCAGCGCGAGCGTGGCAACCATTGCCGGTCCGGAAAAGAGGTCGATGCGGCGGATTTTCATGGGTGGCCTGTTCTCGATTTAAGAACCCTACCGCGACAACCAGCCCATCGTTGGTGCGGTACCGGCGTCCGCTACCGGAACGTCTTCCGCACTTGGAGTCTTGAATTGGTCAAGCGCCCGGACTTCATCAAGCGTCACGAACTTGTATCCTTCCGCCACCAGCGCCGGCAGCAAGGCCTGCACCATCCATATCGAGCGTTCGCGGATATCGTGCATCAGGACAATGCCGCCTTGTTTGCGCGCAATTTCGCGTTGATAGCCGCGCGCACATCTGTCGGCGTCCCAATCGCGCGACCAGCAATCCCAGTCAGCGGCTGAACGCGTATTGCCTTCGTCATCCGTTACAATCTGCCCGCCAATATCCCAGTAGATCGGTCCGACGTAATTCCGCAGGATGGGATCGTCGTTCAGAATGCGTGCGTGCGCATGGCGCCAAACGCCATACGGCGCACGGAAATAGAGCCCCTGGCCCGGCTTCACATACGGCGCAATCGCATTGTTCGTGCCTGCAATTTGTTCAAGCAAAAGTTCAGGACTAGCCGCATACCGGCGCCCCAGCTGCGCATGACTGAACGAGTGATTGGCAATGACGTGGCCTTCACGTGCCATCCGCTCCATCGTTTCTCTGCGATGCTTGACCCGCGAACCGACAATGAAAAATGTCGCCTTCACATTGTTCTGTGCCAGAATGTCGAGCAATTGTCCGGTAAACGCCGATGGCCCATCGTCAAAAGTCAATGCCAACGTCCGCGTGCCAACCAGCCCCGAAGAGCGGATTGACGTTTCCTGAAAATAGGCGTTGGCGTTCTCGACCCGCGACGCCGGAAACGTGATGAAACAAAAAGCGAGCAACACCGTTGTCACTACACTTGAGATCAATGAAATCGAGCGAAAAAGCATCCCTTACTTCCCCCAGTGAAGCGGTGCCGCGTTATTTGCCCTATTCCGCCAGATTGCTCGGCCACAAACAAGAGGTGTTAAATCCGGAAGTTGACCTTCTCTGTGCTCGCCGAAATGTTGTACACGCTTTGAGAAACGGCGGAATTGCTTAAGTTTTCACCTATTGGAGAGATGGCTTATGAAGACGGATGGTCGCAGACAGAGCGGAAATATTGAAGACCGGCGTGGCCAATCTGCCGGTGGTGGCGGACGCTTCCCCATCGGACGTGCGAGTACAGGTGGCGGACTAGGGTTAATCGTCATCGTTGTTGTCTCATATTTTCTGGGCATCGACCCCTCTCAGATCATCGATACTGGATCCGTCCAATCACCTGCAGGCTCTTCGTCTTCAGTGCCCTACCAGGAAACCGCGCAAGAGGCCGAACGCAGTAAATTGGTGAAAGTGGTTCTCGCGGAAACCGAAGACACCTGGACAAAGATATTCGCCACAAACGGAAAAACCTACGAAAAGCCGGTGCTTGTCTTATTCAACGGCGCTGTCGACACCCACTGCGGCTTTGCGCAGAGCGCCGCCGGTCCGTTCTATTGCCCGGCCGACCGCAAACTGTTTCTGGACCTCACATTTTTTGATGATATGCGGACCAAGCTCGGCGCCGGCGGCGACTTTGCCATGGCCTATGTGATCGCCCATGAGGTCGGCCACCACATCCAAACCGTGCTCGGCATTTCCACTCAGGTCAATCAACAGCGCGCCCGCTCCAACGAAACGCAAGGCAATGCGCTTTCTGTGAAGGTGGAACTTCAAGCCGACTGTCTCGCAGGTGTTTGGGCCAGCCACACTGATAAAAAACTGCTCGATGCAGGTGACATCGAAGAGGCGATGACCGCCGCCGCTGCCGTTGGCGACGACCGCCTCCAAAAAAGCGCGCAAGGCTATGTCGTCCCCGAAAGTTTCACCCACGGTTCCTCCGCCGATCGCGTGGCATGGTTCAAAAAAGGCCTCCAAACAGGCGAGGTCGGGCAATGCGATACATTCGCAGGGGGAAATCGCTAACCCGGCGCTGCATTATCAGGACATTGTGATGCGGCTGCCAGGTTGCGGGCGCCACCCGATGTCCTTACAACTCCTTGTTCGTTGCATGCGGTGTTAAACGGGCACCGATATGATGCTGTAAGCCAACAATACACAAAAAAAGGGGCGTTTCATGTGGTCTTGGTTCCTGGCGCGGTTGAAGGGGATTTTCAACCTATTCGCCTCGATCGTACTTTTCCTCGTTCTTGCGGTGCTGATTTCAAGCGTCGTAGGCATTTTCACCCAACCGAAGGTGCCCGCTGAAGTCGTGCTGACCTTCGATATGCGCAACGGCCTGCCCGACAAAAAGCAGAATATGATCTTCTCCGAACCCAACACGGTCGGTTCGGTGATTGATGCGGTGACAGCATTAGCGGCTGCTGAAAATGACGATCACGTGAAAGGTATTTTCATGCGCGTCGGCGGCAGCGGCATTGGCTCCAGCGAAGCCCAGGAACTGCGCGCCGCGCTGAAGTCCTTCAAGGCCAAAGGCAAATTCGTCATCGCTCACGCACAAGGGTTTTACACCAACGGCATGGGCGACTATCTGCTGGCATCGGTGGCCGACGAGATCTGGATGCAACCGGTCAGCGAGATGAACACCGCCGGTGTGGCCGCCACCACGACATTTTTCCGCAGCCTGCTGGAAAAGATCAACGCAACGCCGCAATTCGAACAGCGCTACGAATTCAAGAACGCGGCAAATGTCTTCACTGAGAAGGACTACACCGCCGCGCATCGCGAAGCGACTGAGCGCCTGCTCCAGTCCGTCTTCGATACGGCAACCGCAAACATTGCCGCCGACCGCAAGAAAACACGCGAAGAAGTCGTGGCGCTCATCAACGCGGCTCCTTATCTGACCCAGGAAGCGATCGACAAAAAGCTGATCGACAAACAAGGCTATGATGACGAAGCCAAAGACGCAGCGTTAGCCAAGGCCGGAGACAAAGCCGAACTGAAAACACTCAGCGAGTATTTCCAACTCGTTGGCAGCCCATGGGAAAATGCGGGAAGTCCAACGATTGCTTTCATTCATGGCGATGGCCAGATCAATGATGGCAAGTCGGAAGGCGGCGGCTTCGGCGGCGGCAGTTCGATGGGTGGCGACACGATTGCCGGCGCATTCCGCAAGGCGACCGAAGACGACAGCGTCAAGGCAATCCTGTTCCGGGTTAATTCGCCCGGCGGATCGGCCATTGCCTCCGATCAGATCCTTGATGCGGTGAAGAAGGCCCAAAAGGCCGGTAAGAAAGTCGTTGTCAGCATGGGCGATGTTGCCGCTTCGGGGGGCTACTACGTGTCACTCTCGGCCGACAAGATTTACGCTCACGAAACCACGATCACGGGCTCCATCGGCGTATTGTCGGGCAAGATCATCACTGTGGGGTCTTGGGCCATGCTGGGCATGGATGTCAAAACGATTGGCATCGGTACCAATGCCCTGATGCAGTCTGACAATGCACCGTTTACACCGGAACAGCTAGAAAAATTCCGGCGTGGTATTGACCAGATCTACGCTGACTTCACTGCCAAGGTCGCAGCCGGCCGCAAGCTCGCCGTCGAGAAAGTGCGCGAGAATGCAAAGGGCCGGGTCTGGACCGGCGCCGATGCAAAGGCGCGGGGCCTGGTTGACGAGTTCGGCGGCTTCCGCGCCGCGCTCGAAGCAACCAAGGCGCTGGCGGGAATTCCTGCGGACTCTGCGATCAACCTCGAACAGTTCCCCAAGCGCAAATCGCCATTCGAGGAGATTGGCGAAATGTTTGAAACCTCGGCTGAAGTGGCCCGCACGATGTCGCTGCTCAGTCAGATTCTGGGGACAGAACCGGCGGTGGCCGCGGCGAAGCTCTTGAAAGAGAACTCCACGCAAAGCCAGGCACCGAAGCTTCAGATGCAACCGCAAAAGACGCGCTAGAGAGTGTAAGTATGCCGGGGCGCGGGAGTTTCTCCCGCGCCCTTTTTATTTCGCGTCGTGCACATACGACCCGGCCAGTTGATCGTGCAGCATCTGCCGCCGCTTCGACCAAAACGCCATCAACACACCGATCAAAGCCGTCGCCAACGACAGGACTTTCGAAAGGTTACGCAAGGCCGCGCGATTCAAATCCATTGCCTCGCCCTTCACCGGCGAAACCCGGATGCCCATCAAAAGTTTGCCCGGCGAAGCACCGCGCAAAAGCCAGCCTTCAGCCAAAACCAGCATAACAAAATAGGCAATGATCGACGCCATCCACAACGGCAATCGCGTCAGCTCAGTGCGCCGGTTGGCACCTAACAAGACTTCGTGGCTCTCGCTCACCGCCGGACGCGAACGCGCGCTGCCGGCAGCGCCCAACTCTACCTCGACGCGTGCAAATGTCTGGCGAACCATGCCGAAATAGTCGCGCTCAATCACCGAGCGCGTTGTGGTGCGAATGATCTTGCCGCCGTCTTCAATATCGGTCGATGGCAAGTCGCTGGAAATCAAGCGTTCTTTCGCCAGCAACGTGAACGGCGCATTGATTGCAAACACCGGTCCCACGACGCCTTGCAAAGCGATCGCAGCCGCAAATGTCAGCGCGCAGGCAAAGGCACCATCAAGCGCGCCCGCTGCAAATCGCAACGAAACCGGGGCAGGGGCCATCGCCGAAACACGCTTCATCCCGCCCGCAATGGGCATCGACGGCGCCGCATCGTGCATGACGACAAAGGCCGGCACCTGATCGCTGATATTCTTGACCTGCTGGTTGCCCATAAAATTGTAACCCAGCGCCAGCTTGTTCTTCACCTGATCGTATACTGAACCGGAGATCAGGATTCCCCCAGGCGGCGCAATGGACTGCAGCCGCGAAGCGATATTCACGCCTTCGCCAAAGATGTCGTGATCGTCGATCATCACATCGCCCAGATTGACGCCGATGCGGAACGCCATCTGTTGCGCTTGGTGCAAAGCCTCGTTCTGCGCTTTGAGCTCGCGCTGAATCTCAACCGCGCATTGCACGGATTCCACCACGCTGCCGAAATCGGCCAGGACCGCATCGCCGGACCAACTGACGACGCGCCCACGATGGCGGGTGATGAAGGCTTCCATCAGTTCGCGGCAATGCTTCAGCCGCACAAGCGTGCCGTGCTCGTCGCTGCCCATCATTTTGCTATAGCCGACAACATCCGCGCAAAAGATCGTCGTCAACTTGCGTTTTACAGTGTGCGTCACAGGGAATCCAGGAAACGAAACCGGTACAAGTGGTTCGCTCTTATAGCCTCAACACCGCACACAATGCAGCAGGCAATTGGCCTCAGAAAGCCAAGTCCACGCCCAATGGCGGCGGATTCAAACCCGCCGCCGCCGGAATTTCACAACTTTGTCTTGACCGACAGCGCCCAAGTGCGCCCTAGCACGTCGTACACCTGCGGATCGGTGTTGCCCTGCGAGAACAGGCCATTCAAGGTCTGTGGCGCATCATCATCGGCAACATTGGACACGGTGAGGGTAATGGCCAGCCAGTCTACTGGTGCATAGCGGGCAGCCACATCGACGTAGCTTGCAGCCGGCGCATATGTGTGCCCAGACGCAGTGTCCCAACCGGTTTCAATCAACTCTGGAACGTATGACCAGCGCGTGTACAAAATCCAATCGTCGATTGCGTACTGCACCGACAACACAGACTTCCAGTCAAAGATCGCGGTGCCAATCCCCGCACTTGTCGTGCCCGCGAACTCGCCGCCGTTGATGGTGTAACTATCGATGATCGAGTACAATTCATTCACCGTCAGTGCGCCGGCAAGGCCAATGTCGTCCAAGTCGAGACGGTAATCGACTTGAATGTCATAGCCTTCAGTTGCGAGCGAGCCTTGATTGCCCCGGCTTGTGTTCACAAAGTCGATCTGCCCTTCACTATCGCGGAAAATTCGGTCGCACGATGTTGTGACGTCATTGACGTAACAATCATTGATAAAAAACTGTGCGCCGAAATCGGCAATGACATCGGTGATTTCGATTTCATACCGGTCAACCGAAGCGCGCAGGTTTCCGTACCCAAACCAATCGTTGCCGGTCTGCACAACGATACCCAGTGTTGTAGTCTCGGCAGTCTCCGGTGACAGGCTCGAATTGCCGAATGCAAAGGCTTCAACCTGGGCGTTGGTTTGCGTGAATCCAGGATAGTTAAGCGCGCCCACACCGCCGCCTACTGTGTTGCATTCGGTGATGCTCACGCCAGGCTCGTCTGGAATTCCATCCGCCGGCAGCACGTCTTTACATACATCGTCATAGGACGGGAAACCCTGATCGCCATTTTGAAAGGCTTCGAACACGCTCGGCACGCGGGTGGCTCTGTTATAGATGCCGCGGAATTTCAACCATTCGAATGGCGAGTACTCGCCACCGTATTTATAGGTGTTGACTACGCCTGCGGTCGAATACTCCGAAATTCGATAGCCAGCTTCTGCGGCCAGATAGTAGATGTAAGGCTGGTCCTTGACCAAAGGAATGGAAGCTTCAGAGTAGGCTTCGTACACATCAATGGTGCCACGCTGGTCTTGCGTGGCATTGAAGCCGAAAATGTTTCCGGTCCGTTGTTCATTGTCGACTTCGAAGGCAGCCTCCGTCTCGCGGTACTCGGCGCCGACAACCAAGGCAATCGGTCCGGCGCCGAACACATCGGCAAGGTCGCCGGAAATAAAGGCCGAAGCGATAGTTTCTTCAACAGAAGTCCGGGACCATGTATTCACTCTCAAAAAGTTCGCCATTTCCGGCGTCAGGTTCCCGGGGCCGAAAATGTCCAACGTCACGCATCCGGGCAAGGCACTAAGTCCCAAAGGCACGTCAATATCATCTGCGGTGCCAAGCACCGTATCCGGACCAGGCGTGCGGGTCGTGCAACCGGCAAGGCCCTGGCTGAGCGCGGTCTTGTTGATGCTGTTGGCGGCGCGCGAGACAAAGTCGACATCTGCAAAAGATCCCGACACCTCATAATTCCAGTTGGCGGCAAGGCTGCCCTCCAGGCTGGTAAACAGGCTTAGCGAAGAATTCTCGTCGTCGGAAACACGAAGCCCGACTTGCGAGGAACGCCAATTCATCAAAAAGTCGGCGAGGGGGTCCGGACGGCTTGCCAAGGCGACGCTTAAATCAGGCGCGACACTAGCTATGAAAGCCTGCATGGTGGGACCATACGTAATCGTCAAATTCGTTGCAGGCGTTGCAGCCAGCTGCACCGTGCTTCTGCTATCGGAATAGATCGCGCCGAAATTCAGTTTCAGGTCTTTTTCCAGATCGTAGTGGCCGAAAACCGAAACATTATAGCGCTCTGCCGGAATGACGATGTAGTTGTCGGGCGCATAGTTGTAGCGTGAAGAGCCGGCCGCGCGATCAGGCACGCCACAGGGTCCGCCCGCAAACTGCGGCGTCAAAAAGCCAGCGTCATTGAAAGAGAGGTTGCCGCCTGCATACGGTGTGCCAACGGTTCCTGTATCGCAATCGAAGTTTCCATTTGCAAATTGCGGATTTGCATTGAGCACGACGGGGTCAAAAGGATTGCCAGCCGAGTCAAGCACCACCCCCCATGGCGGTGTTCCCGAACCACCAAGGCCCACATACGTGATATTCCCTGACGCGGCCTCCGCCGCAGAATCGCAAACGATCCACTGTCCTGCTGCGGTGTAGCAATAGCCACCCGCAACGCGCGAGAATTCCTGCTCACTCTGCAACACGCCTTCGCGCGAGAAATACTCGCCGAACATGGTGATGTTGCCATTTCCGCCGGCAAAATTTCCGCCGATCAAGGCCTGAACATCCCGCTCCTCGCCGAACCCGTGTTCGGCCTGGCTGGCAGAGGCGGTAAATTCCATGCCCTCATAGTTCTTCTTGAGAACGAAATTCACGACGCCCGACATAGCGTCCGATCCGTACACGGCCGATGCACCACCGGTCACGACTTCGACCCGGTCGATCAGACCGGCGGGAATAGTGTTGATGTCGGCAGTGCCCGTGGTGGAAGACGCAGGCAGGCGGTTGCCGTTGATCAGCACCAGTGTGCGATTGGGACCAAGTCCGCGCAAGTCGATTGTTGCAAAGGCCTCACCGCCCGCATTGTTCGACGTGTGCGTATTGCCGGGCACCAGTTGCGGCAGATCGTTTAACAGGCGCTCAACCGAATTTGTTTGCGTCAACTCAAACGTCTGCGAACTGAGTGTCGTCACCGGACTCGTCGTTGTATAGTCCCGCTTTCTCAAGCGCGAACCTGTCACCGTAACTTTTTCGACAGTGGGCTCTTCTGCTGCCGGAGCAGCGTCTTGCGCAAACCCGGGTGAGATGCCCGCAACGGCAAAGGCTGCCCCTGCTAACAATCTGCTGCGAAAACTGCGGCACAAAATGTGGTTCTGCACGAAACATGTCCCTCTAAAATGCAACGGCCAAGCGCTGCGGTTAGAAGGTCGAGCGAACGCAACGAACGAAACTCCTCACCGCTAAAGGCAAGGATTCGTTCAATATGGTGAACAAATCGTTTATAGAAATTCCAGTTGGCAGCGAGTTCAGAAGACCCGGGGGCTTCGTCCAAACACAGCGCTGGCCACTGGATGCCGCGCTGCAATGCGCTCGATCATTCTCAGGCCTTTGCGGATCTCTTCGCTGTTCCGCGCGCGCGATTCCGCCAACTTTTGCGCCCGTACCTGAGGTGAGTAATCGTGCTGCGGCGCCTTCGAATAACGTGTGAGGGCATGGCTACTTTCGAGTAGTGCAATGGTCTGGTCGTCGTGTGGCAATGCAAAATGTCGTAACACCTGGCGCAACACGTCTCGAAAATTCTTCAGCAGCAAGTCAAAGTCGGCCGCGATCACGCGTTGCGGTGCGGCCGCCAACGCCAGATGCTGGCCCCAACTTTCCACCAACCAGCCCATCGCCGCGAGCTGCCCGGGCGACATCAAATAAAGCGGCGTCTGCAAATTCACGCCAAGCCCAGCCAAGCGCCGGATGCGCTCTTGAGCGTGTCCTCTCAGATCGCCCAGCGTCCCCGGATTGGCCAGTAGCGCCGCTATATAGGTCTCAATTCCGACATTCAGGCACAGTGCCCGAGACTGCGCGGATTTCTGCAGGATCGCCGGCGCCAAACGGACGGCGCTACTGGTGGCCTTGACGATCACCGTGCGGGTTCCTGCAAATCCTCGCGACCACAACCGCAAAGAGACATCAAGAATTTTGTCCAGGGCCTGGGGACTCAGAAAAGACTCCGGGCTTTCCACTACGTCATGTGCATCGGCAATTTGGCGCAGCACAAATGGCTCGCGCAGCGGGAATACGCCGTCTATGGCGTCCAACAGGCGGCTCACCAGCGTTGAACCGACATGGCCAGTGTGAAAAATAAAGTGCACCGGATGCCCCGGCTCAAGCTGTTCGGTCTGGTCGACCAATGTCTTCAGCCCTACCCATTGCCGGGGCATGGCGTCAGAAAGCATCCTGTCATCCAGAAAACT